>CALFJE010000001.1 GCA_937877545.1 uncultured Selenomonadales bacterium
GTTTTCGGATTGACGCGGCGCACAAAGTCAACGGTGGCGGCGAAGTCGTCATGCATGGGACGAATCCTCCTTATCAGAGTTCAAACGGCTCGCCGGTATTCGGGAAAATGAAACTCGTGCGCGAATCGGGGTCGTTGATTAAAACTTGCTCCAAAGTCGAATCGGCGTGGAAAAGTTTATCGGGCGGGCTGTGCACGACGACGCAAGTTTTCGGATTGACGCGGCGCACAAAGTCAACGGTGGCGGCGAAGTCGTCATGCAAAGAAAAATCGCCGTTGAGAATGTCCAAGCCCGACCTCAGCGGCGGCAGCATGGTCGACAGGATAACGCACGGCGCACGCGGCAAAATCGACAGCGGATGATTTTTTTCGCTCATAATCGGGATACGGACGTTCTCGAAGCGGCGGACGATTCGCATAACGCGTTCGTCGATAAAAATCTCGGCGTCGGGCAGGAACTTGTTAATCAGCGTGATAAGCTCGACGCCCTTGCTGATTTGCGTCACTTGACAATAAACGGATTTGCCTCGGCGCAGAGCGTAACTTATGCGGCGGAGGATTTTCTGCAAGGCGGAATCGGTATCGCCGAAGCGTCGATAATTGGGGTGGCGGGCGTGGAGTCCGCAAAGAATCAGAATATCGATTTTGACATCGGGGAGCAGAGCCGCGCCTACCAGTTGCGTCGGGAAGGTGGAATAATCGCCGGTGTAGAGGATATTTTTGCCGCGAAAATTGATGAGCGTCATCATTGCGCCGGGGATATGCCCCGCTTGGTGGAAACTGATTTTGAGACTCGGCAGAGGAATTTTTTGCAGGAAGGCGACGCTTGAGATATTGCCCTCCATGCGGGCGAAACGGTCTTCCAACTGCGCGGATAAAATTTCGCGTGACAAGTCGGTCATGTAGACGGCGGCGCGTTCGTTGAGTTCCAGAAAGTCGGGCAGTGCCGCCGAATGGTCGAGGTGCGCGTGCGAAAGTATCACGTGCGACACTTGATGAAAATCTTGCAGATAGGGCGTCTGCAACAGCGCGGAGAATTTGGGCGCGAATCTTATTCCGCGTGTGGAGCCGCAGCCGCAGTCGAGGAGCAGATTGTTTTCGCCGAGCTTGAGGAAGTAGCAACTTGCGCCGACCTCTTGCGCTCCGCCCAGCGGCATGAAGATTATTTTCCCGTTCGTCAATTTGAATACCTCCGCCGCAATGATAGCAAAAAAAGCAACAAGTGAAAAGTATCGTTCAGAAAATTGCAAGCAGCAAGCCGCCCGTCGCGATTAAAATTATCGCTGCGAGATGAATTGCCGAAATTTGTTCGCCGAAGATTAGGACTGCCAGCCCCACAGCGAACACGACGCTTAATTTGTCGACGGGCGCGACTTGAGAGATTTGCCCGTGTTTGAGCGCGAGGAAGTAAAACAGCCACGAACACGCCCCCGCTATGCCGCTGAGCGCGAGGAACAGGAAATTTCTTTTGTCGCCGAATATCTCCGCCGCATTTGAAAAGCCGCCTTGCACCAAGACGACGCCGATTAAAAATATCGCCATGATGACAGCGCGAACTGCCGTTGCCGCCGTCGTGTCCGCGCTCGTTAATCCGACCTTCCCGAAGATTGAAACGAACGCCGCGCAAATTGCCGACAGCAACGCGTAAATCAGCCAAAGTTTCATAAAATCACCTTTCGACATTATAACGCAAAAAATTCTTCGACACGCAAAAAAACTTATGATATAATCGCGAAAAATTTTTTGGAGGTTGATTGGCATGTTTGGAATCGGCGTTCCCGAACTGATTTTAATCTTGATAATCGGCTTGGTGGTCTTCGGACCGGGCAAATTACCGGGCGTGGGCAAAGCATTGGGGCAGAGCATCAAGGAGTTCAAGCAGGCAAACTCTGATGACAAGCCCGTCGACGCCAATGAGCCTAAGAAACTCGACGCGGAGAAGAAATGAGCGAGCCTGATAAGAATCCCGCGCAGGAAGTTCCGCCCGAAGACGACGGCACCATGAGCTTGACGGCGCACTTGGAGGAACTTCGGTCGCGCATTATAAAATCGTTGCTCGGAATAGTCGTCGGCAGTTGTATCGCGTGGTTTTTCCTAGACGGAATTACGAATTGGCTGGTTCAGCCCGTCGGCAAGCTCTACTACATGAAACCGGGCGAAGCGTTTTTTACGTATCTGAAAATCGACATTACGGCGGGCTTTCTGATTGCCCTGCCGATAATTTTTTATCACGCGTGGAAGTTTTTCCTGCCCGCGCTGACAAAGGGCGAACGCGCCGTCTTGGGCGTATTGGTGCCGACGTCGGTAATTTTATTTTTCGTCGGATTGGCGTTTTCGTTCTTCCTAATCATGCCGACCGCGCTGAAATTCTTCATGGGCTTTGGCGAGGAGTCGGAGAATCTGCAAGTGATGTTTTCCTTCGGCAACTACTTCGACTTTGTAATAATGTTCGTGTTGCCGTTCGGGTTCGTGTTTGAGTTGCCTCTGATAATCATAGTGCTGGGCAAGCTGGGCATATTAACGAGCGAGTGGCTGGGCAAGTATCGCCGCTACGTGTTTTTCTTTTCGTTCGTGATAGGTGCGCTCGTCACTTCGCCCGATGTCTTCACTCAAGTCGCCGTGGCTATCCCCGTCATCCTGCTTTACGAAGTCGGCTATCTTGTCGTCAAGTACGTTTTGAGGAGGTAAAGGTATGAATTTCTTTTCGCCTGAATTCGAGGAGCTTCACAATGATGAAGAGCAACTGCTTCGCCAGGATAACAGTTTCAAAGTTGAAATGGCGAATGTTAAGAAAAAAACTCAGACAGGCAGAACAAAATATGGCGATTATGAGGTTTCGCTTGAGAGTTGCACTTGCACGGATTTCCAAATGCGAGAACTGCCTTGCAAACATATGTACAAGTTAGCTAACGAGTTAAAGCTTTTCATTAACAAGAGTGAGCGAAGTCGTGAGCTTATCGCCGACTTTTCAAAGGGCTATGCAGACGGCTGGCGGTTCATTGTCCGACCTTGCAACTACGCGTCATTGGATATCATCCTGCAAAACCGTCTGGTTGATGGCGAAAAGCGCGGCAAGAATTCTAGGAAAGAGCCGACTCTTACTCAAGGTAACCTTTACAATTTTCAACGCGGCGTTATCTTCTATGACACCATGGCGGCTTATGACGAGGTATGGGGCGACGCCTTGAAAAGAATATCTATCGCTGTGCAAATTGATTCAGCGACAGAGAGCATTGACGTTCGCCCGATAATCGTTTGGGAAGAGGATAGATTCGTCAGGCGTCAAGAGCCGATTTATGGCAGGGTGGATTTTTCGGTGTACAAACCCGACACCGAGCGGACGCGACTTGAGAAAATAAAAAGCTATTCCTGCCGCCAAGACGAGTTTATTTCTTTGCTTAAGACTGGCGAATTCGCTGACGAGAACGGCGAGATACAAACCATATGAATTTCGAGGAGATGATTCATTGGCTTATAAAGATTTGCGCGAATTTATAGAGGAGTTGGAGCGGCGCGGCTTGCTCAAGAGAATAAAAATTCCCGTCGACGCGGAGCTGGAGATAACAGAGATAACTGACCGCGTGTCGAAGTTCAAAGACGGGCGCAACGTCGCGTTGTTGTTTGAAAACGTTCGCGGCTACGATATGCCCGTCCTTATGAACGCGTTCGGCAGTTATGAGCGCATGGCTCTGGCTTTGGGCGTGGAGAAGCTCGACGACGCGGCGAACGACATACGCGAGATTATGAAGTTGCCCTACCTGTCGTTTAAGAATCGCTCCAACATCTTTTCTATCGTGTCGACCGCGCACAAGGCGATTAACTTTCCAAAGTACGTCAAGAACGCGCCGTGTCAAGAGGTCGTCGAAGTCAATCCGTCTCTGGATAAGATTCCTATCCTCAAGTGCTGGCCCAAGGACGGCGGGGCTTTCATTACGTTGCCGCTCGTCTTTACCAAAAATCCTGCCACCGGTAAGCGCAACGTCGGCATGTATCGTTTGCAAAAGTACGACGCCCGCACGACCGGCATGCATTGGCACATCCACAAGAACGGCGCAGAAAATTTCCGTGACGCGGCGGCTTTGGGTGAAAATAAAATCGAGGCGGCTGTGGCTATCGGTACCGACCCCGTCGTCACCTACGCCGCGACTGCGCCCCTACCCCGCGACGTGGACGAAATGGTTTTCGCGGGCTTTCTGAGGAAAAAACCCGTTGAGCTTACCAAGTGCAAGACCGTCGACCTGGAAGTCCCCGCGACCGCCGAAATTATTTTGGAGGGCTACGTTGCTACCGATGAGTTGCGCCGCGAAGGACCTTTCGGCGACCACACCGGCTATTATTCCCTCGCCGACGATTACCCCGTCTTCCACGTCACCTGCATCACGCACAGGAAGAACCCGATTTATTTCGCGACCGTCGTTGGCAAGCCGCCCATGGAGGATTGCTACATGGCTAAGGCGACCGAACGCATTTTCCTGCCGCTCCTGCAACAGCTCCTGCCCGAAATTGTCGATATTAACATGCCGCTCGAAGGCGTCTTCCACGATTGCGTTATCGTCTCGATTAAAAAACAATTCCCAATGCACGCCCGCAAGGTTATGCACGCGCTGTGGGGCTTAGGGCAGATGATGAACGTCAAGATGATTATCGTCGTCGATAAGCACGTCAACGTTCAAGACCTCGGTGAGGTTGCGTGGCGTGTCTTCAACAACATTGACGCCGAACACGACTTGGAGATTGTTCACGGTCCGCTTGACGTGTTGGATCATTCGTCGCCCTACGCGAAGTGGGGGGCTAAACTCGGCATTGACGCAACCAAAACTTGGGCGGAGGAAGGTCACGCCCGCGACTGGCCCGACGAAATTGAAATGACGCCTGAAGTCAAAGCGCGTGTCGATTATCTGTGGCGTTCACTCGATTTAGGCTGAGGGATCCGACATGGACAACATTAACGCTGACAACTGCAGTGTTCATTTCCCGTATCGCGCACCTTAATCAATCGTTTTGGCATAAACTACCGACGATTGATGAGGTGAACTTTTTTGAGCAAATTTTTTATCAACCACCCGATACCCGCGCTCGTTCTGTCGATTATCTTAATGCTCGTTGGCACGCTGACCGCGCTGAGGCTCCCGATTGCCGAATACCCCGACATCGCGCCGCCGACGGTTTTTGTTTCGACCAGTTATGTTGGTGCCGATGCTTCCGTTGTGAATAACACAGTGGCGCAGATTATTGAGGACGCAGTAAATGGTGCGGGCGATATTGAGTTTATGCACTCGACAGTTGACACCGGTGGAAATTACGAGCTGTCTATTGTTTTTAAGCAAGGTACTGACATTGATACAGCCGCCGTCCGTGTGCAGAATAAAATTTCAGCAGTATTGAGTGACTTACCGGCTCAAGTGCAATCGCAAGGCGTGACCGTCAACAAAAATACGCCCGAATCGGTTTTCATGTTTGATTTGATTTCGCCAAAAGGCAGTCATGACGGTGTTTTTATGAAGAATTATGCGACGGCTTATTTTCTGGATAAAATTAATCGAGTTGACGGCGTGGGCAAAGTGACTTCTTATGATGGCGATTATTCGATGCGTATATGGTTGAATCCGGATAAGTTGGCAGAATTGGGCTTGGCGATTTCAGACGTTGAGGCGGCGATTAAGGAACAGAATGTACAAGCGGCAGTCGGGAGTTTGGGGAAAATGCCCGTAAACAGTTTGCAGTAGCGAGAATTTATCGGACGCTCAACTAATCGCAAGGATACGGTCGCTGATTTTGAGAATATTGTCGTCAAGGCGGCTTCGGGTTCGTTTGTACGGGTGAAAGATTTTGCTCGTGTTGAAGTCGGCGTTCGGAGCATGGACTCTGTTTCTTTCCAAGACGGACACGAGACGGCAACTTTTTCCGTTCTGCTGACCAACGACGCTAATACACTTGAAACCATTTCGGCGGTGAAGAAAATTTTGGTTGAAGCTGAACAAGATTTTCCGCCCGACATGAAAATATCAATCTCAATGGACGCGACGCGATTTATTAAGGAATCACTCTCAGAAGTGTCGCATACGTTTTTTGAAGCGTTGTTGTTGGTTATCGTAATCGTGTGGCTGTTTCTGCGTAATCTCCGATCAACGATAATCGCGCTGTTGGCAATTCCGGTGTCAATCGTGGCGACGTTCGCGGTCTTTCCTGTCGTTGGCTTTTCAATCAATACGCTGACGTTGTTCGCGTTGATTTTGGCAATCGGTTTGGTTGTCGACGATGCGATAGTCGTGATAGAAATCGTGGAGAAAAAATTGGAGCGTGGTTTGGAAGTTAAAGCGGCGACACTGGAAGCAATGAAAGAAATTCAAGCTCCGATAATTGCGATAGCATGTGTCTTGGCGGCAGTGTTTATACCTGCCGCGTTTTTGGAAGGAATAACGGGCGAGTTATATCGGCAATTCGCGCTGACAATCGTGGTGTCAATGATTTTTTCGACGTTAGTCGCGCTGACGTTGACACCTGCGCTTTGTGTGCTTATTCTGCGTGGAAGGAAGCAAAGCAGATTTTCTTTTTTCGAGGGGTTCAAGGATAAATTCGGCGGTTTGTTGGAAATTCTCATGCAAAGAAAAATGTTGGTGTTAATCGGCTTAGCGGCGGTGACAATCTGTGCGGCGTGGCTGAACAAGATTTTGCCGAGTGAGTATATTCCGCAAGAAGACAAGGGGAATTTCTTTGTCGCAGTGAATTTGCCGGAAGGTACTTCGATGAATCGGATGGTTGAGACATTGAACAGATTTTCGGACGCGCTTTTGCGAATTGACAGCGTGGAAAATATTTCGTGTATAGCCGGAATAGACATGTTAGGCGGCGGCATGAGTTCAAGCTCCGGAGCAGTGTTTGGCATTTTGAAAGATTGGAATGAACGAACGTTGACGCTTAATGATGTATTGGTTGAGGTTGAAGAAACTGCGTCTGTTGCTATTCCTGAAGCCGGGATTTTTGCAATGGGTTCGAGTTCGTTACCCGGTATGGAATCTGCAGGAGCGGTGTCAATGCGTTTGCTTGACGTTAAGAATCACAGCGACGCCGAGCTTGCCGCTCTTGCAAAGGCGATAGAAATTGCCGCGAATGAAAGAGATGAGCTTGAGGGTGTTCGAGAGAATTTTACTGTGTCGAAACCTTACGTGGATGTTCGCGTAGATGAGGATAAAGCAAAATTTTTGGGTGTGAATCTTGAGGATGTTTATTCAGCTTTGCGAGTGAACTTCAGCGGTGACGAGGTCAATGACTTCACAAGTTTTGGTCGCGTCTACAAGGTTGTCGTTCAAGCCGATACGCGTTATCGTGATTCGGTCGATTCTACGCGATTTATTTTCGTCCGAAATGCGCAAGGAGCCCTTGTGCCGCTTTCTACGCTGGTAACATTGACGAAGACTTCGGGAGCCGCGCAGATTTCCAGATATAACGGCGTGCGCTGTGTGAACTTTGACGGCAATGTCGGCGAAGGCTTTTCGACGGGACAAGCACTTGACGCCTTAGAGGAGGTCGTTGAGGAGGTCGCGCCCAATACTTTCCAAATCGAATGGGCAGAACAAAGTCGACAAGAAAAATTGGCTCAAAACTCGGTCGCGCAGATTTTGGCATTGGCGATAGTGTTCGTGTTCCTGATGTTGGTCGCGCTTTATGAGTCGTGGAAAATTCCGTTCGCGGTGTTGCTGAGCGTGCCGACGGGCATTTTCGGTGCGTTGCTTGCGGAGGTCTTGACGGGAAATTTGGCGAGTATTTACATGCAGATTGGGATTTTGGTCTTAATCGGATTAACGGCAAAAAATGCGATATTGATTGTGGAATTTGCTCGGAAAAAAGTTGAGCATGGTGAAGAATCTGCGCGGGCGGTTCGTGCGGCGGCTCAGGAACGCTTACGCCCGATATTGATGACTTCGCTGGCATTTATCGCGGCGTGTATTCCGTTGGCAATGGCGTCGGGCGCAGGTTCGGCGGCTCGCAACTCAATGGGCGCGGCAGTTGTCGGGGGCATGTTTTTCGCGACGATGTTTGGCGTGGTTATCGTCCCCGTATTGTTCGCACTGATAGTTAGGAAGTGACTTCTTGGACAAAATTACAATCGTCGTGCCGTGCTACAACGAGGAAGAAGTTATCGACCTGTTTTATCCCGCCGTCCGCGAGCACGTCGACAAAATCCCCGACTGCACTTTCGATTACGTTTTCGTCAACGACGGGAGCCGCGACGGGACGCTCGACAAGTTGAGGGCTTTATCAGCCGCGCACGACGACGTTAGCTATCTGAGCTTGTCCAGGAATTTCGGGAAGGAATCGGCGATGATGGCGGGCATTGACTATGCCGGGGGCGACGCCGTGATTATCATGGACGCCGACCTTCAACACCCGCCCGAAGCTATCGCCGAAATGGTCAAGTGGTGGCGCGAAGGCTACGATGATGTTTGCGGCAAACGCGTCGACCGCGCAGGCGAGACTTGGCTCAAACGCACGTGCGCGAATATTTTTTATGCCGTCATGAAAAAGTTCAGCACGTCCTACGAAATGCAACGCGACGTTGGCGACTTCAGACTTTTGGACAGGCGGTGCATTGAGGCATTGAAGCTCCTGCGCGAAAATCAGCGATTCACCAAGGGCTTGTTTACGTGGCTGGGCTATCGCAAAAAGGAGATACCATTTGAAGTTCAGCCGCGAGCCGCCGGTACCACGACGTGGAATTACCTTGCGCTGTTCAACCTGGCAATGAAGGGCATGACCTCGTTCACGACCGCGCCGCTCCGATTGATGACGTTCCTTGGGATAACGGTTTCCTTCGGCGCAATGGCTTATATGATTTTCGTCGTGGCAATGGCGATACTCTACGGCGACCCCGTGGCGGGCTATCCGACGCTCATGACGGTGATGTTGTTCCTCGGCGGTATGCAACTCCTTGCGCTGGGGATTATCGGGGAATATCTGGGGCAAATCTTTCATGAGAGCAAACGCCGCCCGATTTACCTCGTTGACGAAATGGACGGCAAGCCCATGATTTACACGCCAAGCATCACGCCGCCCGAACGTAATACGCGATACCGAAATTGACAACAAAAAAACCGCTCAACCAGGAGCGGTTAATTTTTTTACACGAGTTTGAAGCGAATCCGATTGACGCCGCCGCTGTATTCATGAGTAAAATTTTGGGCGAGGTTATGCAAAATAGTCGCGCCCAGATTTTCCTCGTCTAAGTCGTCAAAGGTTTTATCGAGCGGATTGTAAGGCTTGCCCGCGCAGGTGAAGTCAATTTCAATGTTGCCGTCGACCTCCGAGTAAGTAACGTCGAGGGAAATTTTCACGTCGTCGCCGCAAGCGTTATCGAGCATTGCATAAATCAGCTCTTCGCAACACAGCTGGAGGCGATTCGTCCTGCGCACGCTCAAGCCGTATTTTTCCGCGAACGTCTGAATGCCGCCCTGCATCTTCGGCAAGTCAAAGGCGCGTTCGTCTATCTCAAAGCTGAAATATTTTTGCTTGTGGATAAAGGCGACGGTCTTGGGACGTTGCGGCGCGTCGAAAATCTGCGCGGGCGTGCCCTGTTCGTAAATCGTGCCGTCGGCGAAGAATAGAATCCGCGTGGCGACTTCGCGGGCAAAATTCATCTCGTGCGTTACGATAATCATGGTCAAATCCTGCTTGGCGAGCATGCGGATAACCGCGAGGACTTCGCCGACCATAGTGGGGTCGAGGGCGGAAGTCGGCTCGTCGAACAGAATCACTTTGGGATTCATCATTAGGCTGCGGCAAATGGCAATACGTTGTTGCTGCCCGCCCGATAAGAATTCGGGATAAGAGTCCGCCTTGGAAGTCAAGCCGACTTGCGCGAGCAACTCCATAGCCCTCTGCCGAGCGGCGTCGGGCGTCATGCCCAGGAGCTTTATCGGCGCGACGGTTAAATTTTTCATAACGTTCATGTGCGTGAACAGGTTAAAGCGTTGCCAAACCATGCCCATGCTCCGACGGATTTTGTCGATGTCGACGCCTTGAGCCGTAAGCTCTTGCCCGTCGATGAAGATTTGCCCGGCGTTCGGTATCTCAAGCAGTTCGAGGCAACGCAGGAAAACGCTCTTGCCGCAACCCGACCCGCCGATTATCGCGATACGTTCGCCCGCCTCCACCGTCAAATCGATTCCGCGCAGAACTTCAAGCTTGCCAAACGATTTCCTAAGCCCGCGAACTTCAATAACGCTCATGGACAAGCCTCCCCAAAATTTTGTAAAAGAAACGCTGTAATTGGGAGCCGCCAAGGACGGCGGCTCCGCCCGCAACGAAAACACGGATGTTTTCTTTGCGGGCACACAAGGCTTCGGGTTCGTCGCAACGTTGGGATCACGCAGTCCCAACGCCCCCGCGAGGTGCCCTTTCTTTTGCAACTTTTCTTTGGGCAAGCAAAGAAAAGTTGATGCTAACTACAAAATAAAGATTAGCCGAATCGAAGGAACGAGCCGCGCCGTCACGACCACAGGTTCCGCGAGCCCACGCTTATTTGAAGGGGGGGCTACCGCCGCCACCTTTCCGTCAAGCTAAACAGCCCGTAAACCAGATAGCTCAGCGCGAGGTAGATAATCATGCCGCCGGTAATTGTTATCAGCGGTTGCATTGTGCGCGAGGCAATGTTGTTAATGACGCGTGTCAAATCGGTTATCGTGACGTAGCCGACGACGCTTGTCCATTGAATCAGATTAACGACGGTTGATTGGTAGACGGACTTGGCGATTCGCGCCAGTTGCGGGAGCGTCACCAATCGGAAGGCTTGCCACTTGGAAAAGCCCAAAGTCCGCGCCGCCTCGACTTGCCCCTTGTCCAGAGCCATGAGCGACGAGCGCAACAACTCCGCCACATGCGCCGCCGTGTGCAATGCGAACGTTATCACCGCCACCAAGACAGGGCTAAGCCCTTGACGCGCAAACACGCCGTAGAACAGCAACATCAACAACATAAGCACCGGCGAGCCGCGAACGATTGCGATATAAATCTGCGCGGCGACCTTTAGCGGCTTGAAGTGCCCGACGCGAAAAAAACACAGCAACGCGCCGAGTATCGTGCCGAGCACCAGTGCCAGCGCGGAGATTTGCACAGTCACCCAAAGCCCGTTAAGGATTGTCAGCCAGCTGCCGTCCTTAAAAAATATTTTATACAGCAGTTCCGAGTCCATTGGTTTATTTGTCTTCCGCCTTATAAATCATGTGAACAACCTTGTCCTTGAAGTAGGGCGCGGTCAAGATGACGCCTTCGGGTTTGTCGGAGTCTTGAGGAATAATTTCGCTCACGGGGACAATCGCCCAAAAGATAACGTCGGCTTGCTTGGAGTTCAAAGCCGCCGCACGCGCTCCGCTGTCAATCTCGATAAGCTCGATATTCTTTTGGAGGCGGGTGCCAATCTCCGCCAGGACTGCCGTATTGAAGCCGGCGGGCGTGCCGTCCGCGCTCACGAAGTCCAAAGGCGGCAAGTCGCCCGTCACGGCAACCTTAATCGTGTCCGCGCCGTCGAAGTGCGGCAACTCCACGGCGGGCGGGTCGGTCTCGGCGTTTATGTCGGTGATGTACTCCTTAGTCAAGCGGTCGAGCGTGCCTTCGATTCGCAATTCGTTAATCGCCGTGTTAAGTGAATCTCTAAGCTCCGTTTCGTCCTCGCGCAGGGCAAAGCAGAACGAATCGATGAACTCCAACGAATGATCCTTAAGCACCTCAAAGCGCGGCTCCTTGGCAAGGATATAACGCGCCACGCTCCGATACGTGCTCATCTCGCCGATTTGCTTTGACTGCAACGCCAATTCCATAGCGTTTAGGCTGTCGAAGAAAACGGGCTTGTGCGAGGCGATTTTAACGTCGAGGGTCTCCTCGATTTTTTTCATGAATTCGCCGAAATTTTCTTCGCTGGCGTTGAGGCGGGTTATCATGCCGAGTTTGATTCGGTTATCGTTGGCGTCAGGCTTATCGCCGCCCGCAGAGTCTTCTCCGCCGCAACCCGTCACGAGCGCAAGCGCACAAATCATAAGCAACGCAAAAATTTTTTTCAAGTTAAATCCTCCTCAGAAAGCCGCCGCCAAACCCGCAAGGTTCACGTTGACGACGACATCTTGATAATAGGGCGTGGTGACCGCAACGCCGGCGGGGGTGTCGAGGTCTTTTGGACGACCCGAATCGTCGGCGGGCACAACCACCCAAAAGATAATGTCGACTTGCCCCGAAACGAGCGCGGCGGCACGAGCCGAACTGCTCACTTGCACGAGGGCGATATTTTTGCCGAGACGCTTGCCCAGCTCCGCGAGGACGGCGGTATTAAAACCTGCGGGTGTCCCGTCGACCAGCACCAAGTCCAAAGGCGGCAAATCGCCCGTCACGCCGACCGTAAGAGTCTCCGCGCCGTCGAAGTGCTCCATGGCAACGGCTTCGGGCGCGGCGGCGGCGTTGGTTATATATTTATCAATCAGCGCGTCGAGCGTCCCGTCGGCTTTCATGGCGTCAATCGCGGCGTCGCAAGCGTTTTTCAAGTCAATATCCTCGTCACGCAACGCGCAACAAAAATCGTCGACAAGCTGAATCGTCTGGTCTTCGTCTATGACAAAGTCCGCGTTGTTCGCCGTCATGTATTTGGCGACGCTGCCGTAAGTTTGAATCGCGTCGAGGTTTTTCGACGCCAGAGCCATTTGCATGGCGTTAAAGTCGTCGTAGAAGTTCAGATTGGATTGTTCGGACGCCGCGTTGAGTTTGGCAAGCGTGCCGATTTTTGGCGCGGGCTTATCGTCAACCGAATCGCCGCCGCAACCCGTCATAAGCAAAGCAACCGCGCAGATTGCCGCCAATAATTTCTTCATGCAACTGCCTCACTTTTTAAGCTTGAGATGCTCGACATTATCCTTGAAGTAGGGCGCGGACAGCTCTACGCCTTCGGGCTTATCGAGGTCTGTGGGCATTTTGTCGCCGGTGGGAACGACTACCCAAAATACCACGTCGATATTTTGAGAGGTAAGAGCCGCCGCACGCGCTCCGCTTTCGATTTGAACGACTTCGATATTTTTGCCGATACGCTTGGCAACTTCTGCGAGCATGGCGGTATTGAAGCCGGCGGGCGAATTATCGGGCAGAATCAAATCAAGCGGCGGGAGGTCGCCCGTCACGCCAACCTTAATCGTATCCGCGCCGTCGGTTATGGGAATTTCAACCTTGGGCGGATTAGCCTTGTCAACGTCGGTGATGTAGTCCTTGACGAGCTTATCAAGCGTGCCGTCGGCTTTCATTTCGTCGATAGCCTTGTCGAGGTCGGCTTTAAGTTGAGTATCGTCCTTGCGCACCGCGAAGCAGAAATTATCGCTTAAAGTTTTGAGCGTCAAATCGCTTACGGTTTCAAACTTGTCGTTGTTGGCAATGACATAATCGGCGACGTTCTTGTAGAGGCTGACCTGGTCGACGCTGCCCGATTCGATACCCATTTGCATGAGCTTGAGGCTGTCGTAGTAGGTAATCGTGTACTTGGTGAGCGGGACGTGTGAATCTTCCTGCACCATTTGCAGAATATCTTCGATACGCTTTTCGGAGGCGTTGAGGTGGGTTATCATGCCGAGCTTAATATCGCCGGAAGGAGCCGCAGGCTTATCGCCGCCCGCAGAGTCTCCTCCTCCGCCGCAACCCGTGAACAATGCGCCCGCCATTACGCAGGACATGAGAACCTTTGCAATCCGTTTGAGTTTCATTTGATAAAACCTCCTAAAATTATTTATCAGCTTTAAGCTTAAGATGAGCAACGTTATCCGTGAAGTAGGGAGCGGACAATTCTATACCTTCGGGCTTGTCGAGGTAGGGCGGCATATCTTCGTTTACGGGCAGGATAGCCCAAAAGATAACGTCGATTTGCCCCGAACTCAACGCCGCCGCACGTGCGCCGCTGTCAATCTGAACAACTGCGACATTCTTGCCGAGACGTTTGGCAATTTCGGCGAGCATGGCAGTATTGAAGCCGGCGGGCGAATTGTCGGGCAGAATCAAATCGAGCGGCGGGAGGTCGCCCGTGATACCAACTTTAATTGTCTCCGCGCCGTCAATCGTCGGAATGTCGACTTTGGGCGGATTGGTCTTGTCAACGTCGGTAATGTAGTCTTTGATGAGATTGGCAAGCGAGCCGTCGGCTTTCATTTCCGCGACGACCTTATCGAGGTCGGCTTTGAGTTGAGTATCGTCCTTGCGCACCGCGAAGCAGAACGAATCGGCAAGTTTCTCAGCAGACTTATCGAATACGAATTCGTACTTGTCGTTGTTGGCGACGAGATAATTCGCCACGCTGTCATAAAGGCTTATTTCGCCGACGTCTCCCGCCTCGATACCCATTTGCATGGCGTTCAAGTTATCGTAGTAGACGATTTGATAAGGCGAAAATTTCAGCTTAGTTTTTTCAAGGACGGACTTATAAACTTCGCTCATCGACTTTTCGTTGGCGTTGAGGTGGGTTATCATGCCGAGCTTAATATCGCCGGAAGGAGCCGCAGGCTTATCGCCGCCCGCAGAGTCTCCTCCTCCGCCGCAACCCGTGAACAATGCGCCCGCCATTACGCAGGACATGAGAACCTTTGCAATCCGTTTGAGTTTCATTTGATAAAACCTCCTAAAATTATTTATCAGCTTTAAGCTTAAGATGAGCAACGTTATCCGTGAAGTAGGGAGCGGACAATTCTATACCTTCGGGCTTGTCGAGGTAGGGCGGCATATCTTCGTTTACGGGCAGGATAGCCCAAAAGATAACGTCGATTTGCCCCGAACTCAACGCCGCCGCACGTGCGCCGCTGTCAATCTGAACAACTGCGACATTCTTGCCGAGACGTTTGGCAATTTCGGCGAGCATGGCAGTATTGAAGCCGGCGGGCGAATTGTCGGGCAGAATCAAATCGAGCGGCGGGAGGTCGCCCGTGATACCAACTTTAATTGTCTCCGCGCCGTCAATCGTCGGAATGTCGACTTTGGGCGGATTGGTCTTGTCAACGTCGGTAATGTAGTCTTTGATGAGATTGGCAAGCGAGCCGTCGGCTTTCATTTCCGCGACGACCTTATCGAGGTCGGCTTTAAGGTTGGCGTCGTCCTTGCGCACCGCGAAGCAGAAACTGTCACCCAGCCCCTTAATCGAATCGGCGTTGGCGAGTTCAAAGCCGGCGTTGTTGGCGATAAGATAATCGGCAACGCTTTTGTAGGTGCTGATTTGGTCGACGTTGCCCGCCTCCGCCGCCATTTGCATAGCGGTTAAGCTGTCGAAGAAAACGGGCACGTGATTAACAACTTTGGCGTGAGTTTTCTCCTGTACCTTTAAGAGGTATTCCTCCATTTGTTTTTCGGAGGCGTTGAGGTGGCTAATCATGCCGAGCTTGACTATTCGCGCCTGAGAATTTTCGTCGGAGGTTTGTTCGCCGCCGCAACCCGTCATTAAAAGCCCGACCGCGCAGATTGCCGCCAGGAACTTTTTCATTATCATTCCCCATTCCTAAATCCTAATTCTTCATTGATTCGAGGGCTTTGCCGGTGCCGATAGCGACGCAACTTAGCGGGTCGTCGGCGAGCATGGCGGGGATATTTGTTTCCTTGCGAATCAAATCCGCCAAGCCGTAAAGCATGGCACCGCCGCCCGTCAAGATTATGCCGTGATCCATGATGTCGGCGGCGAGTTCGGGGGGCGTGCGCTCCAAAACACTCTTGACGCACATAACGATGGCTTCAACCGAATCATGCAGAGCCGTCGCAATTTCGTCGGATTCGACGTTGATATTTTTCGGCAAGCCCGTCAGTATGTCGCGCCCGCGAACGCTGATAGTGCTCCTGCGTGCGCCGGGATAAGCCGCGCCGACTTCGATCTTGATATTTTCGGCGGTGCGTTCGCCAATCATGAGGTTGTACTCCTTTTTGACGTAAAACTCGATGTCGCTGTCGAATTTGTCGCCCGCCACGCGGAGGCTTTCGCCGACGACGATACCGCCCAACGATATAACAGCAACGTCGCAGGTACCGCCGCCTATGTCTACGACCATGGAACCCATAGGCTCGGAAATATCTATGCCCGCGCCCAAAGCCGCCGCTATCGGCTCCTCGATAAGCTCGGTCTTTTTGGCTCCGGCTTGTTCGGCGGCTTCTTGGACGGCGCGTCTTTCCACGTCGTTGACGCCTGTCGGGACGCAAATCATTACTCGCGGGCGAAATAAAAATGACCGCCCGATAACTTTTTCGAGGAAGTGGCGAATCATCGATTCGGTCATTTCGTAATCGGCTATGACTCCGTCTCGCAGGGGGCGTATCGCGACGATATTGCCCGGCGTGCGTCCTATCATGTCCCGCGCCTCTTGCCCTATCGCCAAGATTTTGTCGTTGTCCTTATCGACCGCCACAACCGACGGCTCGCGCAGGACTATGCCCCTGCCCTTCACGTAGACCAGAATGTTCGCCGTGCCCAAATCTATCCCCACGCTCATTGACATTCCAAAAAACAATTCGTAAAACTCCTTTCTGCCAACGCGCAAAATATTTCGTATAACGCGGCGAAATTTTATCATGCTTTATTTTCATTTACAAGTTGCGTTCAGAATGGCGATTAAAATTTTGGCGGCGGCTTGCCACGTGAAAAGTTCGGTGATATAATCCTACGCCGTTAAGTTTGTTAAAAAACTCTCTGCTCGTTCAGCAGACGAGCCGAAGACCAAAGGGAGGTGTATCGAATTGAGGAAGTACGAAGTCATCTTCATAATCCGTTCCATGGAGGAAGAGGCAACAGACGCCGTTATCGACAAGTTTGCCAAACTCATCGCGGCGAACGGCGGCACAATCACCAAGGAGGATCGTTGGGGCAAGCGTCGCCTCGCCTACGACATCAAAAAGGAATCCGAGGGCTTCTATGTGCTGTTCTACGTCTCTTGCGAACCCGCTTGCGTTGCCGAGTGCGACCGCGTCATGAAAATTACGGACGAGATTCTCAAGCACATGATCGTTCGTTCCGACGAGAAAGAGGCTCAAGAATGAACAAGGTTTTTCTTTCCGGCAACCTCACCCGCGACGCCGAGGTTCGCTACACGCAAACAGGCAAGGCGTTCGCCAGAATGGGTATCGCGGTCAATCGCCCGTTCAGCAAGGAAAAAACCGTCGACTTTTTTAACCTGACGGCGTTTGGCAAGACTGCCGAGTTTTGCGGTCGCTACATGACCAAGGGTGTTCGCGTGCTGGTCGAGGGCAGTATCCAAACCGATAACTACGAGAACAAGGACGGCGTCAAAGTCAATTCCGTCAGCATCGTGGTTGACAACATCGAGTTTGCGGGAGCCAAACGTTCGGACGGCGGCGGCGGTAACGATTATTCCAAGCCCTCAAGTGACGGCGGCGGTTATTCCGAGCGTCGTGCGCCGGCTCCGTCGAATAAGAACGACGATTGGGGCGGCGAGCCCATTGACCCCGACGACACGCCGTTTTAATTCCTAAGGAGGATTGAAGATGCGCAGAGAAAGAGGTCGACGCCCGCGCAGGAAAGTCTGTGCGTTTTGCGTCGATAAAGTTGAAAAGATAGACTACAAAGACGCGGCTAAGCTCCGCCGCTTCACCACCGAGCGCGGAAAGATTCTGCCGCGCCGCATTTCGGGCAACTGCGCCAAGCATCAGCGTCAGGTGACTATCGCCATCAAACGCGCCCGCAACATCGCGCTCTTGCCGTTCACCGCAGACTGAACTGCTTAAGCAAATCAAAAATCCCCTGTCGCAATTCGGACGGGGGATTTAACTTTGTGCGAAGCTTACTTGAGATTGTCCTTAAAAAATTTGTTCAGCCTGTCGAACGGGATTTTGTCAATTTGGTCGTAAAGGTCAGTGTGCGTCGCGCCCTTGACCACAACAATTTCCTTCGGCGACTTCGCTTGAGCATAGAGGTTATCGGAATGATATTTCGAGTGCACCTTGTCGCCCGTGATAAGCATAATAGGACGCGGGCTAAGCTCCTCAATGTGAACGTCAAACGGGAAATTGAAAAAGCCATAGGGCGTCGTCGAAGACCAAATTGCATTTGAATTTATCGAGCGCGGGTGAAAGGCACGCTTGCAGTAGTAGTTGAAAAATTCCGTGGTGACAGAATCGGCATTAGCGGGCAATTTTTCTGGGAAAAGTTTTCCGTCAGCGTGAACAGCCTCGCCGTTGACAACGGGCACCTCGTGATAGCCGGGCAAAGTCGTACCGCGCTCAGCCTCAGCCCAACGCATATCCGCCAGATATTTTTTGACCGTCTCGCGTTGCGCGGGCGTGTAGTAGTCGCCCTGATAATGGTTGCGAATGCTGTCGACCATGTCATACATAGCCGAAACCGCAACCGCCTTGATTCGCACGTCGTTAATCGCGGCAGTGACCGCCGGACCGCTCAAGCCGCAAATGCCCATCGCGCCGAGCCGCTCCCTGTCGACGTAAGCCAAACTGCCGACGAAGTCAATCGCCGCGCTGAAATCCTCCGTAAAAATATCGGGCGAACCGACATTGCGAACGTTGCCGCCGCTTTCGCCCGTAAACGACGGATCAAACGCCACAGCCACGAAGCCCGCCTTGGCAAACTCCTGCGCGTACAAGCCAGAATGTTGCTCCTTAACCGCGCCGAACGCGCCGCTGACTACTATTGCCGCGTATTTGTTATTCGGGTTGAAATTCTTCGGCAAGTAGAGATGCCCCGCCACGTCGATACCGTAACGGTTGCGGAAGGTCACGAACTTGGTTTGAATGGACTTGTCGACCTTGAAAACCCGCGTGTCGTTCGTGAGGTCTTTAATCGAGCAGTTTACCATTGTCGTCGTGGCTGCGGAATTCGTCGGAGCCGCCGATACGTCGCCAAAAGTACCCATTGAAATCACTCCCGCAAGCAGAGCCGCCATTATCGCGGACTTTTTAGGTTTAAACATGTTGCCGCACTCCTTTACTTGTTGTTGAGCCGATTATATAATCGCCGCGCCGATAAGTACATTGCCGAAAATTTATCGCCGTGATTAAGGAGGATTTATGGAACTCAGGACGCTGAAATATTTCGTGGCGGTGGCGCGGGAGGAAAGCCTCACTCGTGCCGCCGTGAAAATCCCGATAACTCAACCGGCTCTGTCGCGGGCAATCCAATCATTGGAGGAGGAACTTGGGCAAAAACTCTTCACACGCGAAAAATATTCCTTCAAGCTCACGACGGCGGGCTTTAAGCTGTTGCGGCGGGCGGAGGATATTTTAAAGCTTGTGCACGACACGAAACTCGAATTCGCGGCGGAGGAGGTTAGCGGCGACGTTTACATAGGTTGTGCCGAATCTCAAGCGATAAAGCATTTGGCGCGGGCGATTAAAAATGTTCGCGACCGCTATCCGAATATCCGATTCAATCTTTACAGCGGCAACTTTGAGGACACGTACTTTCGGCTGGACAAGGGCTTGTTGGATTTTCATGTCACGTTGCAGAGCGTTGACGCGCTGAAATACAATTCACTGACCTTTCCGTCTGTCGATTTGTGGGGCGTGATTTTGCGGCGCGACGATCCGCTTGCCGATAAAAAATCGTTCACGGCGGAGGATTTACGGAGCTTGCCGCTGATATTATCGCGGGAGGCGTTGCGCGAGGAATATCCTCAATGGTTCGGCGCGACTTTGGAGAAATTTCACGTCGTCGCCACGTTCAATTTGGTTTACAATGCGGCTGTGCTTGCCCGCGAGGGCGTGGGCTATGTCGTATCAATCGACAATCTCATCAATGACGCGGAGCTTTGTTTCCGACCGTTGGAGCCGGCTTTGAAGTCGGAACTGCGTTTCATTTGGCGGAAAGACCGACCGTTGACGCCGCAAGCGCAAGTCCTCCTCGACGCGCTTAAGGGGTTGCACTCATGAACGAAAAATTTTATTTGCCCGCGACGCTTGTGCTTTGCTTACTTATAATCGTCGGCTGGTACCAATTCATTTACGAACCTGCGCGGCGGGAGATTGTAAGCATGGAGCTTGAGACGCGGCGACTGCGCGAGGTCGAGCGGGAAATTGCGGAGCTTAAAGCGCGACACGGCGATTTGGAGGCATTTGCGGAGCTGAAGGCGCAACAGCTTGACGAGGCGCGAATATATTTGCCGACGGCTCCCGCGCAGGACGAATTCCTCAACGATTTGTATCGTGCGGCGGAGGCTACAGATGTGCGAATCTTATCGGTGCGTGCGGACGAGGTAAAATCCAAAGGCGAACTGCAATCGCAAGCGGTGAGCGTCCGCGTTGAGGCGAATTATATCCCGTTGCTGAACTTCATACGATTGATTTTGGACGGAGAACGCTTAGCGAGCCTGGAGGGAGTGTCGATAGAGCGGACGGATACGCGGCTTTTGAATTGCGAGCTGAGCTTTAAAATCTATGCCGCGCCCGATAAGTCGCAAGCTGAACGTTGATTGCCGTGCTGTCTGCCAAACTTTACAAACACTGCCGCCTCTGATAAACTCAAATAAATTTTTCCAAAGGAGAATCGTCATGGCGCGACAGTCCAAAAAAATCGCAAAGAGAATTCAGCCCAAAAAAAAAGTTGAGCAGGAAAATAAACCGCCCGTCAAAGAAAAGGTCGGCAAAGATTATCTGCTGATCGGTGTCCTCGCGCTGACAATCGTCTTTCTAATCGTCGGCTGGACAAACTTCACCGCCTACAATCGCGCACTGTACCTCGCGCTGTTGGTATCACTCGGAACGACCTATGCCCGCCGTCATTACAACTTCAACGAGACGCAAGACTTGTGGCTCGAACGCGCCGGCGTTGTGGCAATGGGCGCGGCTATCGTGTTGTTCGCGTTCGTCGTCTATCAGCAGTACTTTGCTTAAAGAATTTTCCCGCCTCGGCGGGATTTTTTTTCGCTGTCTATTACATTGCCCGAAGTCGATTTGGTAAAATGGCTAAAAACTTTAATGGAGGCAAGATTCATGGGCGCAAGACGCAAGGCAATTCGGGCAGGGATTTTATTTATCGCGCTGTTGGTGATAAGCGGCGTGGTGCTGATGTATCGCGGCAACGACGCGGTCTTTTTGGCGACGCAAAAGAAAGACGGCATCCTCACCGCCGAACAGATAAAGCTGTCGTTCGATTCGGTGGGCGGGCGATTGATTAACGAGGCAGTCCGCGAGGGGCAGGAAGTCAAGGCGGGACAAGTCGTCATGGAACTCGACCCGACCGATACCAACTTGGCGATAGAAAAACTCAACGCGCAAATCGCTCAGCTCGACGCGCAGATTCAATCGACAACGGGCACGCTAAACACAAGCTTATTCCGCGTCACGAACGACGAGCAACAATCCTTCCGCCAAATCGACAGCCAACGCGGTGCGGTCACGGCGGCTAAGGCTACCCTCGCCAACGCGGAACTGGATTATCGGCGCAAGGCTGAACTCTTCAAGGAGGGCGCGATTGCCAAAGCTCAGCTCGACGATTCGACAATGGCATTGCGCGTGGCTAAGGCAAACCTCGACACGCAACAGCAACTCCTCGACCGATTGCTCGCGGGCGTGGCGGATACGGGAATGACGGATTCATTGCGCTTGCCGACGATTCAGCAGGAACGCGCCTCGGCGGAAAATATCCAAAACGACATCGCCGCGCTCACTCAACAGAAAAAAATGCTTGAAGTCCAACTTAAGGAGCTGGAAGTAGCCAAATCGCGCTTGACGCTCCGTGCGCCCGAAGACGGCAAAATCTTATCTATCCTCCAAAAGCAGGGCGAAATGATTTCCCCGAATTCGCCCGTGATTTTATTGGAGTCGCGGCGCGTCTACTATGACATTTATTTATCGGAGGAGCAGGCGGTCAATCTGCGCGAGGGCGACGAAATACTTTGCCGCACCGTGGCGGGCGATAAGCAAATTCGCGGGACAATACGGCTCCTCACGCAGGCACCGGGTTTCGCAGATTTGAAGCAGTCGCGGGAAAAGGGGCAGGCGGATTTATCGGCGTTCCAAGTGCGCATCTACGTCGACGAACCCGAAAATGTTTTGGCGGGTCAAACCGTCACAGTCGATTTGGATTGACGGGGGCGATTGAATGGGATTTATCAATTCGCTCAAGGACGAAACGAAATTTTTATTCAGCGGCAAGGGCATGCCCTACGAAAAAGTTTGCCTGACCGTCGCAATGATTATCGGCGTGTTTTTGAGCGTCCTGCTCGCCGGCAATTTCGCCAAGGACGCGCCCGTTATCGTCATCGACCTCGACAATTCCCGCTACAGCCGCGAACTTATCACGCAAATCGATTCGTCGGAGTACATGAACGTCAAGGCTGTCCTCAACGTGCCCGCCAAGCCCGAAGAGCTTTTCTATCGCGACGAGGCTGACGCCGTAATTTATCTGCCCGACGGTCTGGAAAAAAATTTTTATAACGGTGACGCCTCGCCCGTCGGCATTTTCTACGACAACAGCAACACCGCGCAGACTGCCGACATCAAAGCCGCCATGAACGAACTCCTCGCGATTAACAACGCCATGCGCGGCAACTCGGCGGGCGGCTTGACCCTTAACGCTCGCAACCTGTTCAATCCCGCCGGCTCGACCTCGAACACGCAAACTCAAGGCTTCCTGTTTTTCTTCGGCTCGATGTTCTTCGTCTTCGCGACTATCGGCATGGTGCCGCGCCTGCGCCTGACCAAACAGCTCGACAAAATCTTAATCGACGGGACGCCCTGGGATTTAATCGGGCGCATTATCCCCTACTCGGCGTGCATGGTCGTATCGTTCTTTTTCGGGCTGGCGATTCTGCGCGTATGGGGCGATTTGGTCTTCAGCGGGCGCGTCGCAGATTTTTTGCTGATTCAAGTCGTCTACGCGCTTATGCTCGGCATGATGAGCGTAACAATCGGTTGGACGGCGGCGAATCCGGGCATAGCCTCCAGCCGCATGATTCTGTTTATCCCCGGCGGATTTATCCTCGGCGGCGTGACGAGTCCGCTGTCGCACCTGTCGCCGTGGGTCGTTACGGCGTCGCACATTTTCCCGCTTACATGGGAATTCCACTTCACGCGAGACATAATCCAGCGCGGCGCGTCTTTATCGGCGATAAGCTCGGAGATTGGCGCATTTTTAATTTACGTGGCGATTGTCGCGATACTGCTGAGCTTGCGCTTCCACGCCAAACGCAACGACCTAATCAAGGCGCGGCAGGAAGAATCACTTCAAGGCGTGCGATTGCCCGACGAGCAAGCCGAGGTTTCGGTCAAAAATATCCTCGTTCCGACGGACGGTTCGGGGCAAGCGTTCAAGGCTCTGTTGCAGGCGATAAACATTGCCGAGGCGTGGGGCGCACGGATAACTTTGCTGATGATTGTCAAGATTGAAGACGACATCGCGGCTTTTGAGCAGGTGAGTTTGGGCGGCTACATACCCTCCGAGCTGAATGCCGCCGCCTACGAATTTTTAACGGGTTTGCGCCAAGTCATTCCGAGCGAGATTGAAGTTAAGATTCGCGTTGAGGTCGGCGAGCCGGCGGAGGAGATTGTCAACGTTGCCGCGCAGGGCGATTTTGATTTGGTCGTCATGGGCACGCGGGGCTTCGGCGGCTTCAACGAGGAGGCTCAAGGCTCCGTCGCCAAATACGTTGCGGATAATTGCGGCAAGCCCGTCATTTTCGCCAAGGGTATGCCCGCCGATTGGGACGAGGAGGGCAACGTTATCGGCGGCGACTACTTGAAACGCTAAGGCAGGAAAATTGCGCCCCTTGACAGAAATTAGCGGCAAGGGAGGCGACAGCTTATGGCGGGCAACAGAAACCTGAATTCGGCGGCTAAGGCTAAAAAAGATAAATTCTACACGCAACTGGACGACATTGCCGAGGAGGTTCGTCACTATAAGGAATTCTTCAAGGGCAAGAGCGTTCTTTGCAACTGCGACGACCCCTTTGAATCAAATTTCTTCCAATACTTCGCGCTGATGTTCAATGCTTTGGAGCTTAAGCGGTTGGTCACGACAAGCTACGCCGATTCGCCCATTGCCGGCAAGGAGATTAGCCTCTTCCCCGACGGCAAGACCGCCTACATGACGGAGGTAACGGAATTGCGCGATTGGAACGGCGACGGGCGCGAAGACCTCCTCGACGTGAAATTTGCCATCGAACACGGCATTTATAAGACGACGCCCCTCGAAGGCGACGAAAAATATTGCGCGGGCGACTTCCGCTCCAAAGAGTTAATCGCCCTCCTCGAACAGGCTGACGTTGTTGTCACCAATCCGCCGTTCAGCGTCTTTCGCGAATACGTTGCGCAACTCCTCGACGCCGGCAAAAAATTTCTCATTATCGGCAACAAGAACGCGCTCACCTACAAGGAAATCTTCCCGTTCATCAAAGACAATAAAATCTGGACGGGCTTCACGTCTTGGTCGGGCGGTATGTGGTTCATTTCAGACCACGAAGATTATTACGACGAAATTCGCGACGGCGTGCTTATGAAAAACGTCCCGTCGATTTGGTACACGAACATCGAGACGCCAAAGCGTTATTGGGACATTCCGCTTTACAAAAAGTATTCGCCCGAAGAATATCCGCGCTATGACAACTACGACGCGATTGAAGTTTCCAAGACCGCCGAGATACCCGAAGACTACTTTGGCGTGATGGGCGTCCCGATTACTTTCCTTGACAAGTACAACCCCAAGCAATTTGAACTGTTGGGTTGCACGTACACTTACGGCGATTGCGGCATTCACGTGGCGGGCACAGATTGGAACGCATATCTTAACGGCAAAAGAATGTTCAAGCGGCTGTTTATACGGCGGAGGTGATGTGATGAATTATCGACGGATACTGGCAATCGGCGACATGCACGGGAAATTCAGTCGGCTGTTGTCGCTGTTCCACAAAATAAAGTTCGACGAGCGCGAAGATTATCTGATATTGCTGGGCGACTACATAGACCGCGGCGATGAGAACATGCGCTGTTTTCGTTGGGCAATGGAGATGAGCGAAAAGCCAAACGTGGTAGCCCTGCGCGGAAACCATGAGCAGATGATGCTGTACTATTACGCAATGGGCGCGACGGAGGGCTATATCTGGCTGCCCAACGGCGGGAACAAGACCAAAGCCGAGTTCGAGGCTTGGTGCAAAAAGGACGACACGGCGTTTGAGCGGGCTTTGACGTTCATAAACGACCGCCCGTATTATCACAAGCTGAACGTCAACGGCGAGGAGTATATCTTTGTGCACGCGGGTTTGAAGCCCGATACTCCGCTCGAAAAGCAGGAGGCAGAGGATTTGCTTTGGATACGGGAAAAATTTTATAACGGCTACAAAGGCTCGGCGCACGTGATATGCGGGCACACGCCCACGCCGTTTCTTAAGCGCGACTGGTATTATCCGATACGCCTGCCAAACAAAATCACGCTGATGGACACCGGCTCTTTCATGGCGAACGGGAAAATTTCTTGCATAGACATCTTGAGCGACAAAATATGGCAAAGCGACTGAAAGGCAATTTGTAATGGAAAACATTAACGTAAAAATTGTGGGCTTGGGCGAGGGCGGAGCGCGAGCGGTCAGCAACATGATTTCGGCGGGCGTGGGCAAGGGCAAATCCGTTTCGTTCGCGGCGATTGGCAACGACGAAAATATTTTGCTGTCGAGCATGTCCCGCGAAAATATTTTCCTGAATCGCGACTCGACGACGATTTACAAGCGCATATCCTCGGCACTGCGCGGCGCGAAGGTTATTCTTATGGTCGGCGGCAGCGGTTCGGGCGCGGCGGTGCAAGCTCTGCCGATTATCATTTCCTGCGCCAAGAATATCAACGCGGCAACGGTTGCATTCATAAATCGCCCGACGGTTTTTGAAGACGATAAGCGCAAGCACAACGCCGAATTTTGCTCAAACGTCTTGAATCGCGACGCCGATACGTATTTTGAGGTTTCGTCGGAAAAATTTTTTCTGTTCCGCTTGAATCAGCCGCAAATATCGCACGCGGAGCTGTTCATGGTCGCGAACGATATATTTTGTCGGGGCGCGGATATTTTTATGGAGCTGGTCGGGCGTGGCGGTGCGGTCAAGTGGGGCAATGCGGCGTTCGGCTACGGCTACGGCGCGACTGCCCTCGACGCGATTAAAGCCGCCGCTAAGTTCCCGCTCTTGGAGCAGGACGAACTTAAGCGTGCGCAGAGGCTTTCCGTTCGCGTGACGAGCAAAAAAGACACTTCGGCGAAAAATTTCATTAAGAAGTTGATTCGCCCCGACGCCGAGTTGATTTGGCACAGCGACAATACGGCGGGCGATAAAATTTTCGCGTCGATTGTTTTTACACGAATGGGGGTTTGAACCGTGATTAAAATAATTCTGTCCGACATTGACGGCACGTTTCTTAAGGACGACAAGTCCGTTTGCGAACTTCACGCCAAGGCGATTAAAGCCGCCGTCGCCAAAGGTTTAAAGTTCGTCTTCGTATCTGCGCGGATGCCCGAAGGCATTTACCCGATAACCGACGCGCTGGGCATGGCGCACACGCCCGTTATCAGCTACAGCGGCGGGCTTGTCTTGACGGAGGACGAGGAAGTTCTCTTCGACAAAAGGATAGCCGCCGAGGACGCGCAGAGCATTTTGGCGGCTATGAAGCGTTGGCAGGATATTTCGGTAAGTTGCTACGCGGGGCGTCGTTGGGTCACCGAGAAGATTGACGAACGCATTCAGCGCGAGCACGAGAATACCGGCGCACCGTTCGAGCTTGGCAATTTCGACGCGCTCTTGAGGGAAAACATTTTGCCGAATAAAATTTTTGTCCGTTGCGAGCCGCCGACGTGTAAGGAAATGGAAACCGAGCTTAGCCGTGAGTTCCCCGCGCTGAACGTCGTACGCAGTGCGCCGCATTTGCTTGAGGTCATGGACAAAAGCATTTCCAAGGCGACGGGCATAGAGGTCTTGCTCAAGCATTACGGCTACGGCGTCGACGAGGCAATTGCTTTCGGCGACAACTACAACGATGTCGAAATGCTGGAAATGATTCCGCAAAGCGTGGCAATGGCTAATGCGCCCGACAGGGTTAAGAAACTTGCTTCCGCCGTCACCGATTCAAACGAAGTCGGCGGCATTTACACTTACCTCGCCAAGATTGGAGTGATTGAGCCTTGAGGGTTTTGTTAGTGACGTGGACAGACCAACTGCTACAGAAATTGCAGACTTTGAATCCCAAGCTGGAATACTGCGCGATAGTCGTCGATGAAGTCGAGCCCGCAAAAAAAATTTTGGAGCGCGTCGGCTTGACGAAAGATTTGCTCTATCCGCTGTATGACCTTAAGGAATGCGTCCGCGATTTGCATTATGATTACGTGCTCTGCGTGGAAAACGGTTGGGGAAGGGATTTCCCTAAAGTGCTTACCGATTACGGCGTGCCTAAGGATAAAATTGTCAGCTTAAATTTTCTCGACAACGGCAATTTTTTCGTGGAGCGTGTACTCAGATACTTTAAAGAACACGCGGCGGAATTCGATATGTTCGCGACGGGCATAAGCTACACCGAAGTTGGGCTGGACATCACACGATTCAAGAAAAAGCTTTTTAATTTTGCGCGTTCGAGCCAGGATTTATACTATAACTTTCAAGTAGCGAAACACGCCGTCCTATGGGGGGGGGGGCATAGCAGGCTGAAGTACGCGCTTATCGGGCTTTCGCCGTATTCTTTTCACTACGACCTTTCGCGGTCAAGCAATCTAAGTTTTCTCATGTTGCATTACCTTATCGCGTTTGAGGATGTGCACAATTTCCACATGCCCGCCGATAAATATAAGACCCTGCTCCGCAAGGAATATTTTTCGATGAGAATGCCGCTTGAGCCGTTTGATTTGAACAATCCTTTTTATGCCAAAACGCCGCTCAAATTCATGACGCCCGAAAAACGCTTGAAAGCCCGCGCAGATGTTGATGGTTGGCAGAAACGCTGTTTCCCCGAAACCTGCGCCGAAAACGTTAAGATTCTGGACGAATATTTGACGCTTTGCGAAGAGAATCATATCCGCCCGATAATGTTTCTGCCGCCCTTAAGTGAGGGTTACATGAAACATTTCAGCAGACAAAAGCTCGACGAATTCTATTATCTCGTCAAGCAGGCGTGTCGCAAACATTCGGCGGCGATTTTTATAGACGGCTGGAAATTGCAGGGGATAACGGACGCGGACTTTTACGATGTCGGTCACATGAACATTCAAGGCGCGGCAAAGTTCAGCACATTTTTGAACAGCGTTATCGAGAGCCTTTAATCGTCGTAGCCGTGCGGGTGCGAGCGGTGCCAATTCCAAGCCGTTGCGATTATTTTTTCCACGTCGTCGAAGCGTGGAGCCCAATTTAAAATCTTACGAGCCTTGTCGCCCGAAGCAATCAATCGAGCCGGGTCGCCCGGTCGCCGAGCACCAAGCTCGATTTTTATTTTGCCGCCCGTGACTTTCTCCGCCGCGTCAATAATCTGCTTAACCGAAAAGCCGTGCCCGCTGCCCAAGTTGAAGGCGTCCGACGAGCCGCCTCCGCGCAGATAGTTCAACGCGCAAACATGAGCGTCCGCCAAATCCAAAACATGAACGTAGTCGCGGATACACGTGCCGTCGGGCGTGGGGTAGTCGGTGCCGAAAACCGTAATGTGGTCGCGCTTGCCCAACGGAACTTGAAGAATCAGCGGAATCAAATGCGTTTCGGGATGATGGTCTTCGCCGATAGAGCCGTCCTCGCTCGCGCCCGACGCGTTGAAGTATCGCAAGCTGACGTAGCGCACGCCGTGAGCCGCACTTACCCGCCGCATCATAATTTCCATAATCAGCTTTGAGTCGCCGTAAGGATTAACGGGAAAAGTCGCGTCGCGCTCGTCAATGGGGATTCGTTCCGGCTCGCCGTAAACCGCCGCGCTGGAGCTGAAGATAATCTTGTCGACGCCCGCCTCCGTCATTGCCTCCAACAAAATCTGCATACCGTAGACGTTGTTGTTAAAGTACTTGAGCGGCTTGACGACACTCTCACCCGCCTCGATATACGCCGCGAAATGAAACACCGCCTCGATTTGATTCTCGGCGAAAATCTTCAAGAGCGCGTCCTTGTCGCGGATGTCGCACTCGTAAAGCTTGACGGCAGAGTTAATCGTTGCGCGGTGTCCCGTGCTGAAGTTGTCGGCGATAATGACCTCCTCACCCGCCGCCAAAAGTTGCCTGACGGTGTGCGAACCTATATAACCCGCGCCGCCGCAAACCAATATTGCCATAAGAATTCCTCCTTAATTTTTAAGTTGAAGGTAGCCGCAACCCGGCCGCCAAGGACGGCGGCCGCCGGCAACAGAAACATGGATGTTTCTTTGCCGGTCAAAGCGCCTTTCTTTTTGCTACTTTTTCTTTGGCGCCTCAAAGAAAAAGTAGATTCTAAATACAAAAGTTAAGATTAGTAAAATCAGCGTGACGAGCCGCAAGCACGACCAATTTTCCGCGAACCCACGCTTTATAAAAAAGAGGGGCTACCTGCCGCCGATTAAGAATTTATCACGGCAAATGTTTTTGTCAATGTTGCAAACTGTAAAATGTATGATAAAATGTTTCCGCTTAGCGCAGGCAAAGACAAAGGAAGGGAGCAAACTTTCAGATGTGGGGAATTTTTGGCGGACTGTCGCACGACATGGGAATCGACTTGGGGACGGCAAATACTCTCGTGCACGTCAAGGGTCGTGGGATTGTCCTGCGTGAACCTTCGGTCGTAGCGATAAAAAGCGATACGGGCGACGTGCTTGCCGTGGGCGAAGAGGCAAAGCAAATGATAGGACGCACGCCCGGCAATATCATAGCGATTCGCCCGCTCAAAGACGGCGTCATAGCCGATTTCGACGTAACGCAGGCAATGCTCAGATATTTTATCCGCAAGGCAATGAATACCAAATCGTTCGTGCGCCCGCGAGTGGTGGTCGGCGTACCGTCGGGCGTCACGGAAGTTGAAAAGCGTGCGGTTATCGACGCGGCAACGCAAGCCGGAGCACGTGAGGCTTACCTAATCGAAGAGCCAATGGCGGCGGCTATCGGCGCGGGACTGCCCGTCGAGGAGGCTACCGGCAACATGGTCGTCGACATAGGCGGCGGCACCACTGAGATAGCCGTCATATCGCTGGGCGGAATAGTCGTGAGCAAATCGATTCGCGTCGGCGGCGACGAGATGGATTCGGCGATTATCCAATATATCCGCCGCGTCTACAGCCTCATGATTGGCGAGCGCACCGCCGAGGAAATTAAAATCAAAATCGGCACGGCGATAATCACGCCCAAAAGCGAAAAGTCCATGCAGATTCGCGGGCGCGACTTGCTCAGCGGCTTGCCCAAAACCGTCGAGGTCAAGTCAAGCGAAATCCGCGACGCCTTGAGCGACCCGATATTTAAAATCGTCGACGCGGTTAAGAATACGCTGGAGAAAACGCCTCCCGAACTTGCGGCGGACGTTATGGATCACGGCATTATGATGACGGGCGGCGGCGCATTGCTTGCCAACCTCGACAAACTGATCGCCAAGGAAACGGGAATGCCGGTTATCGTCGCCGACGACGCGCTTTCATGCGTGGGCGAGGGCACGGGGCGTTCCCTTGAGAATATGAACTTGCTTAAGCGGGTCGTCATGACATCCAAAAAGCTGAGACAATGAGCAATAAGATTCGCAAGGAAAAGAATACGGGCAAAAAAATAATCGCGCTGATTTTCGTATTTATCAGCGTGTTTTGTTGTGTATTCTTCGCGGCACGCGGCAGATTCTCCGCGCCCGTAGCCGACAGCTTGGCAATGACGATTATGTCGCCGTTCCAACGGGCGTTTTCGTGGGTGGGCGGCAAGTTGGCGTTCGTCAAAGACTCCGTGGCGGAAATATCTCGGATTCACGAACAGAATAAGCAACTGCGCGAGGAGGTCGAACTTTTACGGGCGCAAAATTTAACGGCGTCGGAATATGCTTCGGAAAATCAGCGGCTTAGGAATTTGCTGGGCTACAAGCAGGTCGCTACGCAATTTGATTTGGTGGCGGCAAGCGTTATCGGGCGCGAATCGGCTTCGTGGTCGAGCGTCATAGTGATAAATCGCGGGACATTGGACGGCGTGGCAAACAATATGGCGGTCGTGACGGAGCTGGGCTTGGTCGGGCACGTCATGGAGGCGGGCTTGAATTCGTCAAAAGTTCAGTTGCTGTTAGACCCGCGCTCGTCGGTGGGCACGTTGATTCAGCGTCCGGAGTCGCGAGTGGCGGGCATAGTAGAAGGCGACATCAAAAATCCGAGCTACCCGCGCATGGTCAATATCCCTAAGGATTCTGACGTGCGCGTCGAGGATATGGTCGTCACGTCGGGCTACGGCGGCGTCTACCCGAAAGGAATTGTCGTCGGCAAAATTATCGAAATTCACAACGAGGAGGGCGGCTTGCTCAAATACGGCGTGATTGATACCTCCGTTGACTTCCAAAAGCTGGAAGACGTGGCAGTAATCGTGGCGTCGCGGGAGGCACCGCCCGAACCGATTCAGCCGCCCACGCAAACACCCGGCACCGAAACCGACCCCCTCGAAACGGCGCAGAAACTCCAGGCGGCTCAACAGCAAATCCAAGAGGCTCAACAGCAAGTGCAGGCGGCTCAACAACAACAACTCCAAGAGGCTCAACAGCAAGCGGGCTACGCTGTCGCGGAGGAGGCGGCGCAATGAGAATTATCGGGCTGTGGACGCTGCTGCTCGTCCTATGCTACGCCCTGCAAACCTCGCTGTTGACGTTCGTCAGTTTTAACGGGTTCAGCGCAAATCTTATGCTGTTGCTGACGGTTTCAATCGCATTCCTGCGCGGGCACGAAAAGGGTATATTCTTCGGCTTTATGGCGGGGCTGTTGCAGGACGCGACGACGGGCAGTTACTTCGGGCTGGCGACGTTCAGCTACATGACAATCGGGCTGATATTCGGGAAATTTTCAATCAACCTTTTCCGCGAAGAATCGCTGTTGCCCGTGATAAGCGCAGTCCCCGCCTTGGCGATTCACTTCGCGATAACGATAGCTTTTTTATTTTTGCTCGACCGACCAATCGATTTGGTGCGCTTCCTGCGCGAGGACTTTTGGTCTGCGGCGATAATGCAAGTCGTCTTAGCCTATCCCGTGCACAGATTGATTGTCGAGCTGAACAAATTTTCCAAGCAAAGACGCTAAGGAGGCAGATTCATGAAGATAAGCGACAGGGACATCAAAACCGTGGCAAGCTTGTCGCGGCTTAGGATTCGCGAGGAGGAGGCGGACGACGTCCTCTTTCAGCTGAACAAAATTTTAACTTACGTGGAGAACTTGCAACAGCTCGACACGACCGACGTGGAGCCGACGACCTACGCGTTGCCGATGCAAAACGTCTTCCGCGCAGATGAGGTTAAGCCGTCGCTGGAGCGGGAGCTTGCGTTGTCGAACGCGCCGCTCAAAGAGGACGGATATTTTAAAGTTCCCAGAGTATTGGAGGTATAATCATGAAAAAGTTTTTGGGCACTACGATTTTGGCGGGCACGATGCTCTTCAACACGGCAACAGCGGCTCCCGCGCAGGATAAGGAAACCGTTTACCAAGTGGCGTTGCTCCAATCGCTGACCATGGGCTATTTCGACGGCTCAATCAGCGTTAAGGACTTGAAGGCGCACGGCGATACCGGTATCGGCACGTTCGAGGGTCTCAACGGCGAGATGATTGTTTTGGACGGCGTGGTCTATCAGGCTAATCAGGCTTGCAAGATTAACGTCATGGGCGACAGGGAGCGCGTTCCCTTTTCCAACGTCACGTTCTTTGACAAGGACTTTGCCGTCAAGCTGAGCGACGTTGCCGACAAAAACGCTCTGGAAAAGATTCTGAACGAACACGTCGACAAACACGGGCGCAACAGTTTCTACATGATTAAGCTTAGCGGCACGTTCAACGATATTTTGGTTCGCAGCGAGGCGGGTGCGGAGGAGCCTTATCCGACTTTGGTCGAGGCTTTGAAGACGCAAAACGAACTTACGCTTGAAAACGTCAACGGCACGATTGTCGGCTTATATTGCCCCGATTTCATGAGTTCGCTCAATTCGACGGGCTGGCACTTCCACTTTATCACGGCGGATAAGAAACTCGGCGGGCACGTCTTGAACTTGAACTTGCGGAGCGGCGAGGCGCAACTCGACAAAACCGACGGCTTCCGCATGAACTTGCCGACCAAGGAAAACTTCCACGGGTTGAACTTCAATCAAGACTTGAAAGAAGACATCCGCAAGGCTGAGCAGGACAGCGTTAGGAGGTAGAAATTTTGGCTTTATACGATAAGACGGCGCACGAATTGCACGCGTTGTTGACGGCTAAGGAAATATCGGCGTCGGAGCTGACTGCCGAGGTACTTAAGCGCGTCGACGAGGCGGAGGACAAAATCGGCGCGTATCTTGAAATTACTCGTGACAAGGCGGCGGCGGACGCCAAAGCCGTTGACGATAAGATTGCTCGCGGCGAGGCGATTTTGCCGCTTGAGGGCATTCCCTGCGCGGTCAAGGACAACATTTGCACCAAGGGAATTCGCACGACTTGTGCCTCGAAGATTTTGGAAAACTTTATCCCGCCCTACGACGCCACGGCTTATATCAAGCTCGCCGCGCAGAATCCGATTCTGATTGGCAAGGCGAACATGGACGAATTCGCTATGGGCGGCTCGACCGAAAACTCCGCCTTTCACGTCACGCGCAACCCGCATAATCTTGAACGCGTCCCCGGCGGCTCGTCGGGCGGTTCGGCGGCGGCAGTGGCGGGCGGCGAGGCTGTCTTCGCGCTCGGCTCCGATACCGGCGGCTCCATTCGTCAACCGGCAAGTTTCTGCGGCGTCGTCGGTTTCAAGCCCACTTACGGCAGAGTTTCACGCTACGGGCTTGTCGCCTTCGCCTCGTCGCTTGACCAAATCGGTCCGCTAACCCGCGACGTGACGGATTGCGCCCTCGTCCTAAACGCCATTTGCGGTCATGATGATATGGATTCGACCTCGACCGCCGCGCAGGTTCCCGACTTCACCAAAGCCCTCGTCGCCGACGTGAAGGGCTTGCGTATCGGCTTGCCCAAAGAGTATTTCGTTAAGGGCATAGACGCCGAAGTTGAGACCGCCGTCCGCAACGTCGCCAAAAAGTTTGAGGGCTTGGGCGCGGAGATTGTCGAAGTTAGCCTGCCGCATACCGAATACGCCATATCGACTTACTACATTATCGCGCCCGCCGAAGCCGCTACGAATTTGGAACGCTATGACGGCGTGAGCTACGGGGCGCGTGTCGACGGCGCGGATATTGTCGAAATGATGACGAACACCCGCACGGAGAAATTCGGCGCAGAGGTCAAGCGGCGCATTATGATTGGCAACTACGCCCTTAGCGCGGGCTACTACGACGCCTATTATCTTAAGGCTCTCAAGGTTCGGACGTTGATACAGCGCGACTTCACCGACGCTTTTAAAGACGTTGACTTGATATTGACGCCGACGACGCCCAATGCGGCGTTCAAGCTTGGCGAGATGACCTCCGACCCGCTCAAGATGTACTTGCAGGATATTTGTACGGTGCCGGTCAATATCGCGGGCTTGCCGGGCGTATCGATACCTTGCGGCTTCACGAGTGACAAGTTGCCGTTGGGCTTCCAACTCATCGGCAAACCCTTGGACGAGGCGACGATACTGCGTGCGGCTTTCACCTACGAACAAATCAGCTGAAACCCGGCCGCCAAGGACGGCGGCCGCCGGCAACAGAAACATGGATGTTTCTTTGCCGGTCAAAGCGCCTTTCTTTTTGCTACTTTTTCTTTGGCGCCTCAAAGAAAAAGTAGATTCTAAATACAAAAGTTAAGATTAGTAAAATCAGCGCGACGAGCCGCAAGCATGACCAATTTTCCGCGTGCCCACGCTTTAGTTAAAAGGGGGGACAAAATCCCGCAAGCCCTAATTGCTTTTTTAAATTTGCTGTGCTAATATAAACGCCGCATTGCATAACGAACAGGAGGTTAAAATTTTGAAACTCAGCCAGAAAAAGATAGACGACTATACAATCGAGTTGACCGTCACGGAAGACGCGGCGGTTTTTTCAAAGGAGCTTAAGCTCACGACGAAGAAACTCGGCGAACGCGTAACTATCCCCGGCTTCCGCAAGGGCAAAGCCCCGACGGCAGTAGTTGAGCGTCACGTCGGCAAAGAGGCGATAATAGACGAGGCAAGCAATTCGCTCCTGCAAAAGTCTACGCGTGAGGCACTGCGCATTTTGGGCTTGGTACCTGTCAGCGAAAACAAGGCGGACGTCGTTGCCAACGAGGAAGGCAAAGATTTCGTGTTCACTTTGACGTTTACGCCGTTCCCTCAAGTCAAGCTCGGCGAATACAAAGGCTTGGACGCGGATAAGGTCGTCGAGCCGGTCACCGACGAGGATGTCGACAAGCAGGTTGAGGCTCTGCGCAAACATCACGCCGACTTAATCGAGGCGGCAGAGGGCGATGCCATTGTCGACGGCGACTTTATCACGCTGGACTACACGGGCACGATTAACGGCGAGAAATTCGCGGGCGGCGAGGCTAAAGACCAACCGCTTGAGATTGGCGCACATAAATTTATCGGCGACTTCGAGGAGCAGCTTATCGGCGCGAAGGTCGGCGAGGAGCGCACCGTCAAAGTCACTTTCCCCGACGAATATCACGCCAAAGACCTCGCGGGCAGAGAGGCGCAGTTCGCTTGCAAAATCAACAGCATTAAGCACCGCGAACTTCCCGAACTTAACGACGCGTTTATCGAAAAGTTCACCACGTTTAAGACCGTCGACGAGTATAAAGCCGACATTCGCAAGAACATGGAGACTAACGCCGAACGCCGCGCAGTCGAGGCGCAACGCCAAGCCGTTATCGATAAGGCTGTCGCCAACATGACGGTTGATTTGCCGCCCGTTATGGTTGAAAATCGTATCGACCAGATGATTAACGAGTTTGCCGCGCAGTTGCAATCGCAGGGCATGAAGCTTGAACAATACATGGCGTTTTCGGGCGTAGACATGGACAAGTTGCGCGAGGATCATCGCGAAGCGGCGCGTAAAAACGTGTTGACGGAAATCATGTTGGAGCGCGTGGCGGAGGCAGAGAAAATCGAAGCCACCGAGCAGGAACTCAACATGGAAATCGGCATGATGTCACAAATGTATCGCACGCCCGCCAAGCAAATCGTTCGCTACTTGCAGGAAAACGGGCAACTCCCCAACATCATCGCAAATATACGTCGTCGCAAGGCAATGAAGTTTATCTTTGACAACATGGCGGGCGCACAAGCGGCGGCTCCTGCCGAGGACGTTAAAGCACCTGCAGAAACTCCGCAACCGGCAAAGGCAACGGCTCCTGCCAAGGACGCTAAAGCACCTGCAGAGACTCCGCAACCGACAAAGGCGGCTCCCGTTGAGGCGGTTAAGGTAACCGAAGAGACTAAAGACTGAAAATTTTTAAGGGCGTGATTGACAAGACGCCCTTTTTTGAAAACCGTTTGGAGTGATAAGATATGGCTTACTACGTGCCTATGGTTATCGAGAAAACGAGTTTCGGCGAACGCGCTTACGATATTTATTCGCGCCTGCTCAAGGACAGGATTGTTTTCCTGGGCGGTCCGATAAATGACGACGTTGCCAATTCGATTGTCGCGCAGTTGCTGTTCCTCGAAAGCGAAGACCCCGATAAGGATATTCACCTCTACATCAACAGCCCCGGCGGCGTGGTGACTGCCGGTCTTGCGATTTACGACACAATGCAGTATATTAAGCCCGACGTATCAACGATTTGTATCGGGCAGGCGGCGAGCATGGGTTCTTTGCTCCTTACGTCGGGTGCCAAGGGCAAACGCTTCGCCCTGCCGTTGGCGCGGATTATGATTCACCAACCTTTGGGCGGCGCGAGCGGACAATCAACCGATATTCAGATTCAAGCGCGGGAGATTCTCAGACTGCGCGAGGTCGGCAATGACATCCTCTGTCGGCATACGGGGCAACCGCGAGAGAAAATCGTGGCGGACACCGAGCGCGATAACTTCATGACGGCGGAGGACGCCAAGGCTTACGGCTTGATTGACGACGTGATAACCCGCCCGCTTAAAATTAGTGAGGAATGAGGATTTAGGAGTTGGCAATTAAATTCCCCATTCCTCAATCCCAATTCCTAATTGCTTTTTGGTGGTGAGAGCGTGTTGAAATTCGGGAAGGAACGCGACGAGCTGAAGTGTTCATTTTGCGGCAAGTCGGAGCACGTCGTGCGGAAGTTGATAGCCGGCAAGGGCGTCTACATTTGCGACAGTTGCGTCGAGCTGTGCAATGACATTCTGCAAAAAGACGCGGCGGAAGACGAAACCCTCGACGAGGGCAAACTGCCCAAGCCCAAGGAAATCTGCGCGAGCCTCGACGAATACATTATCGGGCAGGACGAGGCTAAAAAGACAATCTCCGTCGCCGTGTACAATCACTATAAGCGCAGTGAATATCACCCCGTCGGCAAAAACGGGCTTGAGTTGCAAAAGTCCAATATCCTCATGATCGGACCGACGGGCAGCGGCAAAACCTTGTTGGCGCAGACTTTGGCTAAGCTTTTGAACGTGCCGCTGGCGATAGTCGATGCCAATGCGCTCACCGAGGCGGGCTACGTCGGCGATGATGTCGATGACGTATTGCTCGCGCTCATACAATCGGCGGGCGGGGACTTCTATAAGGCTGAGCGCGGCATTGTCTACATAGACGAAATTGATAAAATCGCCCGCAAGCCGGGTATGCACCGCGACATTTCCGGCGAAGGCGTCCAACAGGCTCTCTTGAAAATTTTGGAAGGTACTCGCGTCAATGTTCAACTGCCCACGCGCAGCGGACAAGCGCAACTGCAAATGCAACCGCCCGAATCCGTCACGATAGACACCAAAAATATCCTGTTCATCTGCGGCGGGGCGTTCAATGACCTTGACAAAATCATAGAGCGACGCACCAAGGGCGGGCAAATGGGCTTCGGCGCGAGCGTCGACTCCAAGGAGGATAAGGACGTCGGCAAGATTCTTAAGGACGTCCTGCCCGACGACTTGATAGAGGGCGGGCTGATACCCGAATTCGTGGGGCGGTTGCCGATAATCGTGACGTTGGACGCGCTGGACGAAAAAGCCCTGGTCGAAATACTGACCAAGCCGCGCAACGCGCTCGTCAAGCAGTATCAAAAGCTCATGGAAATGGACGGCGCAAAGCTTACCTTCGAGGAGGAGGCTCTGCAACTGATAGCCCGCGAGGCGATTCGGCGCAAGACGGGCGCACGAGGTTTGCGGTCGATACTTGAACGAATCATGCGCAACGTAATGTTTGAGGTGCCCTCGGTCGGCGGCAACACGGTTTGCACCGTCACCAAGGACGACGTTTTGTATAATCAGGAGCCGAAATTTAAATTAAGTCCGAAACGAACGCGGAAAGCGACTAACGGATAATCAGGAGGAGCGGGGAAAAATATCCCTGCTTTTTTCCTAAGGGAGGGAAACGTTTATGGCAGAACAAGTAACGTTGCCGCTCGTGCCGCTGCGGGGTGTAGTGGTTTTCCCGAATATGATAATGCACCTCGACGT
>CALFJE010000002.1 GCA_937877545.1 uncultured Selenomonadales bacterium
CCCCGCGAGGCACCCTTTTCTTTGTAACTTTCTTTTGGGTGAGCAAAAGAAAGTTAATCCTAAATACAAAAGCATAAGTTAGCTGAATCGAAGACACGAGCCGCGCCGCCGACCAATTTTCCGCGAGCCCACGCTTTAGTTAAAAGGGGGGACAGCCGCCGCGCTTAACAGTTTTTTAATCTTCGGGCAGGGAAAATCTGTAAGGCGTCGAAGGAAAGCACGCATGAGACAGGTATTGAGTACGTTCAAAGACAGTTGGAAAACTTTTTTGGCAGTGGCGGCAGTCCTATCGTTACAGCTGATTTCGGCGGGACAGCTCGGCTTATGCGGAGCGGTCTTAATCGGAATGCTGTTGAATTTTTTTTATTGGCTGTCGACGGCAGGACGCCTCGAAGCCGCCGCGCAAGCACCCGCCGCCCAAGCCAAGCGGATTATGCTGGTCGGCTTGCTCCTGCGGCTCCTTATGCTGTTCGCGGTGTTGGCAGTCGCCGTGCACATCTCCACCCGACTGTTTTTGGCAACGGCGGTATCGTTCGGAGTATTCTACTTGACCGCGCTCTTTGTCCTGGCTCGTTCAGAAGTTAAACGCAAGTTTTAATCAACGAACAAATCTGCGCGGCGTGCGCGTGAAATAAAGGGGGTGCATATCCCGCCGGTAAGAATTCCTTTGCAAAGGAGGTGAATTTATGCATGACATTGGTGTCCGCGAGACGGTAAATTTCCTGGGCTTGACGTTCAATATCGAGACGCTCAAGATGACGTGGCTGGCAATGGGCATTGTGATACTAATCGCCTGCCTGGCAACGCGCAACCTAAAAGTCGTGCCGCAAGGCTGGCAAAATTTCGTCGAGATGATAATCCTGTGGCTCCACGACCAAATCGACGCAATGATGGGCGCACGCGGCAGAATGCTTGCGCCGTTTATCGTGGGGCTGTTCATGTTCCTGTTGGCAAGCAACTTAATCGGACTGGTGCCGCTCATGGCGTCGCCGACCAACGACTTGAACACCACGCTGGGACTTGCGCTCTTGGTTGTGGTAATCGTCCACTGCCTCGGCTTGTACTTCAAGGGCGGGCATTACATCGCGCACTTTTTCCAACCCACGCCGGTTTTCGTCGTCATCAACATGATTGAGGAAATCGCCAAGCCGATAACGCTTGCCTTCCGTCTTTTCGGAAACATACTCGCGGGCGAAATTCTAATCATCGTCCTGCTCAAGCTCATGCCGATTTGGATGCCGATACCGTCGGTTTGTTGGCTGGCGTTCAGTATCTTTATCAGTTGCGTGCAGGCGGTTATCTTCACAATGCTGAGCATGGCTTACCTTGCCAACGCGGTTAAGGAAGACCACGCGGAATAGGAACTAGGGACTAGGGACTAGGGACTAGACTTTACGAAATTTTTTTGTGTCTAAGGAGGAAATTTTAAAATGGAACATGCGATTATGGTAGCAGCAGCACTTTTGGGCGCAGGTATCACTATGGGTTTGGCGGCAATCGGCGCGGGCGTCGGCGACGGCTTGGTCACCAGCAAATTCATTGACGGCATCACGCGTCAGCCCGAAGCGAAGAATACGCTCTTCACCAACACGCTTATCTCCGTCGGCTTGATTGAGGCTATGGCGATTATCGCAACGGTCGTCGCGCTCATCATGCTCTACGCCAATCCGCTCCTCTAAGAAACCGGTCACTAGCCACTAGTTGCCGGCTACTAAAAGGGGTGATATGTTTTGATTGAAATTAACGCAACGATTATCGCGCAGATTCTCAACTTTCTAATCCTGGTCGTGCTGTTGCGTGCCGTCGCTTACAAACCCGTAGCCCGACTGTTGCAACAACGCTCCGACAAAATCAAGGGCGACCTCGATAAGGCTGAGGCTGACCGTAAAGCGGCGGAACAGACGCTCGAACAATACAAAGTTCAGCTCTCCGACGCGCACAAAAAGGCTCAAGACATCGTCGACAAGGCCGCATTGACTGCCCGCCAGGAACACGACGCCGCAGTTGCCGAAACGCGCAAGGAAATCGAACGCATGAAGCAGACCGCGCAGGCTGAAATCGAAAACGAACGCAATCGCGCCTTCGAGGAAATGAAATCGCAAATCGTAACGCTCAGCATGGCGGCGGCGGGCAAAATCGTCACCAAAAATATCGACACCAAGGAAAACGATAAGCTCGTCAACGATTTTATTTCCAAGCTCGATAAAGACATGCTCGGCGACCTGAAGTGAGGAGGCGGCAACGTGCTTAATATCCAACTTGCCGCCAAATACGCCACGGCGATTTTTGAAATTGCCCGCGACGAAAACAATCTCGACGGCTACGACAAAGACCTCGGCAAAGTCCGCGAGGACGTGTTCGCCATACCCGAAGCCGTTAAATTTTTCCAAAATCCGCTTATCCCTCAGCAGGCGAAAAAAGATTTGCTTACCCGCGCCGTCGGTAAGGAAGTTTCCGCGACCGTCATGAATTTTTTAATGCTCCTCGTCGACAAGAAACGTATCGGCGTCTTCAACGAAATTTACGACATCTTTACGAATCTCAAGAACAAGGAGCAGGGCGTCCTAATCGCGGACGTGACGACGGCTTTCCCGCTCAGCAAGAAACAACAGGACGCGCTAATCAAAAAGCTCACGTCACTCACGGGGCGCAAGATTAAAGTCCGCCCGCACAAAGATACCTCCATTATCGGCGGCATCATTTTAAAAATCGGCGACAAGCGAATCGACGGCTCGGCGGCGGGGCGTCTGCGTGCGCTCAAAAATTCTCTGTCGGTTAATTCGATTTGAGGTGAAGTCTAAAACATGAAGATAAATCCTGATGAAATTACCGCGATAATCAAGGAACAGATTAAAAATTACAACGTCGATTTGAATGTTGACGAGGTCGGCACGGTCATTGAGATTGGTGACGGCATAGCGCACATTCACGGGCTTGATAAGGCTATGTCGGGCGAGCTGCTTGACTTCGGCGACGATATTTTTGGTCTCGTCCTCAACCTTGAACAGGACAACGTCGGCGCGGTTATTCTCGGTCGTGACAACGAAATTAAGGAAGGCGCGACCGTCAAACGCACGGGGCGTATCATGCAGGTGCCCGTCGGCGAAAACATGATTGGACGCGTCGTTGATGCTTTGGGGCGTCCGATTGACGGCAAAGGTCCGATTCAAACCACTATGGCGCGTCCCGTCGAGTTCAAAGCTCCGGGCATTGCTGACAGAAAATCCGTCCACGAACCGCTTCAAACCGGCTTGAAGGCTATCGACGCCCTTGTTCCTATCGGGCGCGGACAACGCGAGCTGATTATCGGCGACCGCGGCACCGGCAAATCAGCTATCGCCGTCGATACCATTATCAACCAGAAAGGGCAGAATTGTATCTGCATTTACGTCGCTATCGGTCAAAAGGCGTCGACGGTTGCCCGCGTCGTCAAGACTTTGGAAGACCACGGCGCAATGGAATATTCAATCGTGGTTGCGGCTACGGCGGCTGATTCGGCTCCGTTGCAATACCTTGCGCCTTATTCGGGCGTCACCATGGCGGAATATTTCATGTACGAAAAGCACGGGCATTGCCTCTGCATTTACGACGACTTGACGAAGCACGCGGCTGCTTATCGTGCAATGTCCTTGTTGCTTAGGCGTCCGCCCGGTCGTGAGGCTTATCCCGGCGACGTTTTCTACCTGCACTCCAGACTTTTGGAACGCGCCGCCAAACTTAGCGACAGGCTCGGCGCAGGCTCCATTACCGCCTTGCCGATTATCGAGACGCAGGCGGGCGACGTTTCCGCTTACATTCCCACGAACGTTATCTCCATAACCGACGGGCAGATAATGCTTGAGACTGACGCGTTTTATTCGGGCATACGTCCCGCTATCAGCGTCGGCTTGAGCGTGTCGCGTGTCGGCGGCTCCGCGCAGATTAAAGCCATGAAACAAGTTGCGGGCACCATGCGTTTGGATTTGGCGCAGTATCGTGAGCTGGCGGCGTTCGCGCAATTCGGCTCCGACCTCGACAAGGCGACCAAGGCACAGCTCGACAGAGGCGCACGTATGGTTGAGACGCTTAAGCAGGCGCAATATTCCCCGTTGCCCGTCGAGGATCAAGTCTTGACAATTTACACGGCGGTTCGCGGCTTCTTGGCGGATATTCCCGTCGACAAGGTGGTTACTTTCCACAACGACTTTATCAAGTTCATGCACGCCAATTACGCCGGCATCGGCAAGAAAATCGTTGAGCAAAAGAAACTCGACGACGCGCTGGAGGCTGAAATTAAGGCGGCTATCACGGCGTTTAAGGAAACCGTCACCTACAAGGTTGCGGGCTGAGGCGGTGGCGTAAATGGCAAATTTACAACACATCCGCCGCCGTATAAAGAGCGTCAAGAACATACAAAAGATAACCAACGCCATGGACATGATAGCGCGTTCGCGGTTCAATGCGGCACGCGAGGCACTGCTCAGCAATCTGCCCTACGTCGCCAAAACCAAAGAGATCATGCGGCGGGTAATGGGTCAAATGCGCGGGCGCGAATATGAGCACCCGTTCATCATGACGCGCAACGAATTGCGGGAGAACGTCGAACGCGGCGAGGGGAAATTTTTATTCGTGGTCATAGCATCGGACAAGGGGCTTGCCGGCTCGTTTTCAAGCAACGTCTTCAAAGAGGCGCACGATACGATTGAGTACGACGGCACCGGCGACAGCGGTTCGCTTGACGGTGACGACGAAAATTTTCACAAGAAGAACTTCGACGCGATTAAGGGCATTAAACCTGCGCCCTCGCGGACGCCCAAGCAACAGCGTCAAATGAGCGCGACCGGCGGCATTGCCAAGACGGCAAATCGCAGCGGCGGAGCGGGCGGCAGTTCCGTTTCCGAAGCCCGCGAATACAACGACGCGGCTTATATCGACGGCATCGAGCTTATCACCGTCGGCAGACGCGCAACTACCCACTTTAAACAGCGCGGCTATCAGATTATCAAGAGCTACCACGGCATAAGCGAACGCCCCGATTATAAATACGCCAAGGAAATTGCCGACCTCATCATCGACCGTTTCGACAGCGGCGAGATTATCGACGTGACGCTGATTTATACGGAGTTCAAGTCCGCTATCAGTTGCACGCCCCACGACGTGACGCTCCTGCCGATTATCACCGACGACTACGCCAAGACGAGCGCGAATCTCAAAGAGGAATACATCTACGAACCCGACGTTGTTAAGATTTTGAACGACTTCCTTCCGCGCAGGTTGGCGACGCGGATTTACGGCGCAATGCTCCACTCTGCCGCGTCCGAGCTGTCTTCGCGTATGAACGCAATGAGCAATGCCACCGATAACGCTCAAGAGCTTGTCGGCAGGCTCAATCTCTTCTACAACAAAGTCCGTCAGGCGGGCATCACCAACGAGATTAACGAAATCGTCGGCGGTGCCAACGCGCTGGAGTAAGGAGTTTGCGCAATGAAGATTGAACACGTGGCAATGTACGTGAACGATTTGGAAAAGGCGCGTGACTTCTTCGTTAAGTATTTTGGCGCGAAGTCCGGCGCGGGCTATCACAATCCCAAAAAGCAATTCCGCTCGTACTTTTTGAGTTTCGGCGGCGAGGCGCGGCTTGAAATCATGAATAAAGCTGATCAAGTTGACGGCGACAAAAATCTTGCCGCTACGGGATTTATTCATGTGGCGTTCAGCGTCGGCAGCAAGGCGGCGGTTGACGACTTGACGGCGCAACTTAAACGTGACGGCTACGAAGTTATCAGCGGACCGCGCACGACGGGCGACGGCTACTACGAAAGCTGTATTCTTGACTTCGAGGGCAATCAGATTGAAATAACGGAATAACTCCACAAGGAGGAATGAAGTTTGGCGAAAGGAAAAGTTGTTCAGGTTATCGGCGCGGTTATCGACATTGAGTTTCCCGTCGGCGAACTGCCCGAAATTCTGAACGCGGTAACTATAAAAGGCAAGTCCGGCAACGTCGACATTGACTTGGTCGCGGAGGTCATGCAACACCTCGGCGACGGCGTGACGCGTTGCATAGCCATGAGCTCGACGGACGGACTTGTTCGCGGCATGGAGGCGGAGGATACGGGCGCACCGATAACCGTGCCCGTCGGCGAGGAATGTTTGGGGCGCGTCTTCAACGTCCTCGGTCAAACCGTCGACAATAACCCCAAGCCCGTCGGCAACAAGCATTGGCTCCCGATTCACCGCAAGGCTCCCAGTTTTGAAGAACAAGAGACTTCCACGACGATTCTTGAGACGGGCATTAAGGTCGTTGACTTGATTGCGCCGTATTCTCGCGGCGGTAAGATTGGCTTATTCGGCGGCGCGGGCGTCGGCAAAACTGTTTTGATAATGGAGCTGATTCACAACATCGCCACGGAGCACGGCGGCTACTCGGTATTTTCGGGCGTCGGCGAACGTACCCGTGAAGGCAATGACCTTTGGTCTGAAATGACGGAGTCGGGCGTTATCGACAAGACGGCGTTGGTTTACGGGCAAATGAACGAACCGCCCGGAGCTCGTATGCGCGTCGGCTTGACGG
>CALFJE010000003.1 GCA_937877545.1 uncultured Selenomonadales bacterium
GGCGCAACTCTCACTTGGGCGAACGCCAACATTAACGTCGAGGACGGCGTAACCTATACCGATTTGCTTGCGCTCACCAACTGGACGGCTTCGTCAAACGTCGAGGACGATATTGTCATCAATTCAAGCTCCGCCGAGGGCGAACTGGTCAACGGCGCGAAAATCTACGGTGTTTTGGAGCGCAACGGGCAAGGCAATTACACCCTTAAGAACACCAATAAGAATACCAATCCCAATTCGGTAACCGTCGACGGCGTGACTTTAACCATTGAGACGGGCTACGAGACCGTTCCCTTCAAGCTCAACAATGCCACGCTCAACACCGCGAACGGGCACAAGATAACGGGCACCGTCGACAGTGTGGCGGTCGGCTCCATGACCTTCACGCCCGTTGACGGCAACGTCTTCGATGTCGACGACACGGATTATCAAAAGACGGGCGCGGGCTTGATTCGCGGCGATAAGATTTGGTATCGCGACGCCGCAAGCTACGCCATACCCGGCACCGAATCAAATTGGCATAACCTCCTCAAGCTCACCGATAACGACACGACTTTAAGCTTGAGCGGCGTGACGGGCAACGGCGTTGTGGTCACGGACGATTTGTCGACGCGCAAGGCAACACTCGTTTATAACTCCAACACCGACGCTTACACCTTGAGCGGCTCCGATATAGCCAACGTCACTTTGGGCACCACCACGCTCAATTTAAATACGAACTTTGCCACGACGATAACGACGGGCAACGCCACCTACACGATTAACAGCAACAGCTACACCGGCAACCGCCTCACCGTTGCGGCGACGGCAACCAACAGCTCCTCGCTCACGGCGGGCACGGTAAGCATTTCAAGCGGCGGCTCCGTCACGGCGACTGACGATAAAGCTATCGCTGTCACTTCGGGCAACGGCATAACCGCTGCGGCTTCTGCGGGCAAGTGGACGACGATAGGCGGCTTGACAGCGGGCGATATTTTCACCATTGACGGCACCTCCTACGAAGTGCTCAACGACGGCAAAAAATTCGCCAAGCTCGATTCAAACGGCGGCTATCTGCTCTACGACGGCAACATCAGCGACGAAGGCACCCTCGGCTACGAAGATATTCTTAACGGGACGTTCGGCACTGTTGTCGCGCTCGACGCAAACGGCAACCTCGACCTCACCCAAAGGCTCGGCAATGACGGCTACACCGCGCTCGTCGTCGGCTTGACGAACGGCACCGCTGATCCGACCAAGGACGTTGCCACCTTGACTTACAGCGACTCGGCAGGCTACATCCTAAGCAACGGAGGAGGAGCTGTAAACGAACTCAAGACTATAAGCCTCGGCACCGCTGTCCGCACATTCACCACCGAACTCGAAAAGACCCTTACGACTTCGACGGGGGCTTACACCATTAACGGGCAAAGCCTCACCGCTCGCAGTGCTTTGACTTTGGAGACGGCGGCGAACAGCGTCACGCTCACGGGCGGCACCGTCGCGCTCAATGCTTCGGGCACCGTTGCGACCTCGGGCGGCACGATAACTGCTTCGGACACAAGCGGCAGTTCGATAACCGTCAATGTCGACGACGGCACGATAACGATTGGCGCACTCGAAACGGGCGACGTTTTTGAATTCGGCGGCACAACTTACACCATGACGGCTATCGGGCTCACCAAGGGCGACAACCTCGTCAAGAGCATAACCGACAGCGCGATAACGACGGCTCAGCTTAACGCCGAAGATTGGCAGACGATTATGCAGGCTCCCGGCGGCGTAGTTTCCATTGACGCCAACACTGCCGGCGACGTTATGCTCGTCGATACCACGGCAAGCCCTGCGCGGAAATACGGCACGCTTACCAAGAGCGGCGGCGAATACACCTTCACGCAGGACGGCTCCGATAAGCTCACCGATATAACTTTGAGCGGCGTTAAGATAAATCTGGACGCGGCGTGTTCGGGCGCGACAATCAGAATGGGCACCGCGACCTTGACGCCCATAGCAAGCGATACCTTCACAGCCGACGCCACCGGCACTTACTTAAGCCTCGGCAACGTCACTCGTATCGATTTGACGGCGGGCATCATTAACGCTGCGGCGAACATTCCGATAAACGTCAATAACCGCCGCATAACCGCCACGAGCGGCGACATGACCGTCGGCATAATTGACGATAACGGCACCTCAAAAGTTCAAATCGGCGAACTTAACGTCGGCGACACCTTCACCGTCGACAGTACCGAATACAGAATGACAACCGCCGGGCTCTACGACACCACCAATCAGCAAACGGTAGATTCGGGCGTCTACGACAGCAATACACGTTTCGTTGTCGAGGATGCCGCCTCGGGCACGGTTATCACTGTCGACTCAAACGGCGTGCTTGACCTCACGAACAAGCTCACCATGACCAACAACACCGCGCAGGTTGTCGGTTTGGATGAATCTACGGGCGAAGCCGACCCGACCAAGCCCATTGCAACTTTGACTTACTCCGACGCCAACGGCTACGCGCTAAGCAACCCCGGCGGCTATTCAAGCGAATTAAAATCCGTCAAGCTCAGCGCAACCGTCAGAGGTTTCACGACCGCGATTGATACGACCGTCAACACCACGACGGCGGCGACTTACACCATAAGCGGCAAAGAATTTATCGGGACAAACGCCTTGACGATAGCCGCCACCTCAAGCGGCGCGACCCTCACGGGCGGTACAGTCACGCTGAACACAGACGGCTCTGTCGATACGAGAAGCGGTACCATAACCGCCACTGCAGGCTCCGTCAACGTTGCAACTTCCGGCAATGTTTCAATAAGTATGCTTGACGCGGGCGACGCTTTTGAATTCGGCGGCAACACCTACACCATGACCAATATCGGCTTGACCAACGGCAACCTCGTCAAGACAATCAATAACAGATACATAGCGACGTCGGGCTTGAGCGGCGAAGGTTGGCAAGCGATATTGCAAGCTCCCGGCGGCGTCATGACGATAACCGCAAGCACCGGCAACAATACGATGATTGTCGCGGATACCACCGACGCAACCAAGTCCGTTAAGTACGGCGAACTTACAAAGAGCGGCGGCGAATATTTCTTCAGCAAGAGCGACGGCACAAGCAATTTGAGCGGCGTAGTGCTTAGCGGCGTAAAGGCAACCCTCGACGAAAATTGCGCGGGCGTCCCGATAACGGCGGGCGACGCAAACTTGACTGTAACCGCCTCCGAAGATTTCACAGTGGACACCACCGCAAGCGTTGTAACCCTCGGCAACGTCACGCTGATTAACTTGACGGCGGGCACCATTAACGCCGAGGAGGGCATTCCCGTTGTAGCCGGCGACCACAGAATCATAGCGACGGGCGGCGCAATGACCGTGGGCTTCGACAGCGACGGCAACGTCTTCGTCGGGGCGCTGAACGAAAACGACACCTTCAGCGTAGACGGCACCAACTACAGAATGACGACCGCCGGGCTTTACGATACCGATAACTCAAAGCTCGTGACGTCGGGCGTTTCCGTCGACTTGACGACCTTCACGATAGACGGTTTCTCTTCGGACGTTGTCTTGGCTCTCGGCGAAAACGGCGTGCTCGACCTCAGGAGCAAACTCGGTGATGACGGTTACACGGCGCGTGTTGTCGGCTTAACCGCTACGGGCGACGCCGACCCGACCAAGCCCGTTGCCACCTTGACTTACTCCGATACCAACGGCTACACCCTAAATAACGCGGGCAGTAATTCAAGCGACTTGAAAACCATCCGCCTCAGCTCCACCGTCCGAAACTTAACCACGGAACTTGAAGCCGGAGTTAATACGGCGGCACCGAACACCTACACAATCAACGGCAAGACTTTCACCGGCACCACGGTCATGACGATAGCCGCCGCCAAGGACAGTGCGGCTTTGACTTACGGTACCGTCACGCTCAACACCTCGGACAGCGTCGATACGTCAACCAACACGACAAGCAACACCATTGCCGCGACCAACGGCGCGATAACCGTTAATGTGTCGAACAACACCGTCACGATTGGCGGGCTAAACGACGGCGAAGTCTTCACGGTAGACAATACCTCCTACACCAAAACGAATATCGGCTTGATAAGCGGCAACACGCTCAAGGACGCGGGCACCTCCGTAACCGTGGCAAGTCTCGCCGAAGATTGGACTGCCATTAAGCAGGCGGCGGGCGGAGCCTTGACTATCGACACCAACACCGCTTCCGATTTGACCGTCGTCGATACAACAACCGACCCGACCAACGCCGTTAAATACGGTACCCTCACGCGCAGCGGCGGCGAATACACCTACACCGCAAGCAACGGCAACAACTTGACAAGCATAACGCTCAACGGCGTCAAGGCAAATCTGGATTCAACCTGCGCGGGCGCAACCATTACGGCGGGCACCGCAACTTTGTCGGCACAAGCGACGGGCGTCTTCACCGTAAACGCAACCGCCACCCCGCTGACTTTGGAAAACGTTACGAGCATCAGCCTGACGGCGGGCACCGTCAACGCCAATCAAAATATTCCCGTCACGGTGAACGGCAAGACGATAACGGCGACTTCGGGCGCAATGACTATCGGTATTGTCGGCGACAAAGTGCAAGTAGGCGACCTCAACAGAGGCGACACCTTCACCGTTGACAACAAATCATATGAAGTAACGGCGGCGGGACTCTATGACGCGGCGAATAATCAACTGATTACGCCCTCGACTTCAACCAACACGACGGCCCTCTCCTCCGACATGACGACCTTCACCGTGGATGATGCCGTGACGGGCACGGTTATCGCCGTCGACTCTAACGGCGTGCTCGACCTCACAACCAAGCTCACCATGACAAATAACACCGCGCTGGTTGTAGGTTTGGACGCTTCGGGCAATGCCTCCCCGACAAGCCCCATTGCCACGTTGACTTACTCCGACAGCGACGGTTACACGCTAAGCAACGGCGACAGCAATTTGACCGAACTTACCGCCGTCAAGCTGAGCGCGGCTGTTCGCAACTTCACGACCGCGATTGATACGACCGTCAACACCACGGCAACGGGCACCTACTCCATTAACGCTAAAACTTTCAACGCGACCGATAATTTGACGATAGCCGCGACTTCAAGCGGCGCAACCCTCACGGGCGGCACCGTCACGCTGAACACAGACGGCTCCGTCGACACGACCGAAGGCACCATTGAATCGACGAACGGCACGATAAGCGTTGCGGTTACCGACGACGCGATAACGATTGGCGCGCTCAACGCGGGCGACACCTTCACCGTAGGCAATAGCTCCTATACCATGACGACAATCGGGCTGACCAATGACGACCGCGTCAAGGACGACGTTACCGATTCCGTTACGATAGCCGACCTTGCAAACGGCTGGCAAAATCTGATTGAGGCTTCGGGCGGCGTGTTAAGTATCGACAGCTCCACCGGTTCCGACTTGCTGGTGGTGGCAACGACCGCCGATCCGACCAAGTCCGTTAAGTATGGCACGCTGACCAAATCGGGCGACACCTACACCTTCACAAAGGAAGGCACCGCCAATCTTTCGGGTGTGACGTTGAGCGGCGTCAAGGCGACTCTGGACAGGAGTTGTGCTAACGCGACGATAACGGCGGGCTCCGTAACAATGACCGTTACCGCGAGCCAAGACTTTACCGTTGACGCCACCTCCTCAATCGTTGACCTGGAAAACGTTACGGCAGTGAATTTGACGGCGGGCACCATTCAGGCTGACGAGGGCGTAACCGTCACGGCGAACACCCGACGCGTAACCGCCACGAGCGGCGCAATGACGATTGGCATTGTCGACGGCAAAGTTCAAGTAGGCGACCTCAATCCCGAAGACACCTTCACCGTAGGCAATACCGAATACAGAATGACAACCGCCGGGCTCTACGACACAACGAATAAGCAGATGGTTACGGCCGGCGTTTACGATAACAATACGCGTTTCGTCGTCGACGACGCGGGGACGGGCACTCCGACGGCTGTTGTTACTATTGACTCGGACGGCGTGCTTGACCTCACCGGCAGAATCAGCGGCACCTCTGCTAAGGTTGTAGGCTTAGATTCTTCGGGCGACGCCGACCCGACCAAGCCGATAGCGGATTTGAGCTACTCCGATTCGACTTACACGCTCGACAATGCGGGCACCAACGTCAATGAACTTAAGTCCGTCAAGCTGAGCGCGACCGTTCGCAACTTCACGACCGCGATTGATACGACCGTCAACACCACGGCAACGGGCACCTACTCCATTAACGCTAAAACTTTCAACGCGACCGATAATTTGACGATAGCCGCGACTTCAAGCGGCGCAACCCTCACGGGCGGCACCGTCACGCTGAACACAGACGGCTCCGTCGACACGACCGAAGGCACCATTGAATCGACGAACGGCACGATAAGCGTTGCTGTCACCGACGACGCGATAACGATTGGCGCACTCAATGCGGGCGAAATCTTCACCTTCGGCGGCACGAGCTACACCATGACCAATATCGGGCTCAAGAATGACGACCATATCAAGGACGTTACCGACTCTATAACGACGGCTGAACTTAGCGGCGAAGGTTGGCAACTGCTTATGGAAGCTCCCGGCGGCGCATTGAGTATCGACAGCTCCACCGGCTCCGACCTCATGATTGTTGCCACGACCGACGATCCGACCAAATCCGTTAAGTACGGCACGCTTACCAAGAGCGGCGGCGAATACACCTACACCAAGACCGGTACCGCCAACTTGACAGGCATAACTTTGGACGGCGTCAAGGCGACTCTGGATAAAACCTGCGCGGGGGCAACCATTACGGCTGACGGCGCGACATTAACCGCCACTGCCACGAACGACTTTACCGTTGACGCCACGGGTACAAACCTCACCCTCGAAAACGTCACGGCGATTAACCTCACGGAAGGCACCATTAACGCCCCGGCAGATGTTCAAGTCACGGCAAAGACGCAACGCATTACTGCCTCCAACGGCGACATGACTGTCGGCATCAACAAAGACACCGGCAGCGTCGAAGTGGCTGACCTCGATATAGGCGACACCTTCAGCGTAGGCACCACAACCTACACCATGACGGCGGCAGGGCTCTATTCCTCGGCAAGTCAACAACTGGTTGCGCCTTCGACTTCAACCAACACGACGGCACTCTCCTCTGACATGACGACCTTCACCGTGGACGGCGCAGGCTCACAATCGATTATCGCCGTCGACGCAAACGGCAACCTTGACCTCACGACCAAGCTGGGCTCCGACGGCTACACGGCTCTGGTTGTCGGCTTGACGGGCGGCAACCCCGACCCGACCAAAGACATAGCGACCTTGACCTACACAGATGCGGCGGGCTACACGCTCACTGCCGGCAGCGACATCGACGAGCTTGAATCGATAAGCTTGGGCACGGCGGTAAGAAACCTCACTGCGGCGATTAACACGACCGTAACCACGGCGTCGGGCAACTACACCGTCAACAGCAAGCCTTTCAACGGACGCAATGCTTTGACGATAGCTACCGCCGCCAATGACGCAACGTTAATCGGCGGCACCGTGACCCTGGCGCAGTCCGGCACCGTAGCCACGCCCGAAGGCACCATAGCCGCCACGACGGGCACCGTCATCGTTGATGTCACGGACGACGTTGTCACGGTCGGGGCTCTGAATTCGGGCGACGTGTTCACTGTTGACAATACCGCCTACACCATGACGGCGATTGGACTTAAAAACAACGACCTCATCAAGGACGTTGACACCTCGGTTGCCGTAAACGACCTTGCCAACGGCTGGCAGACCACCAAGGAAATTGCGGGCGGCGTCCTGTCGATTAACACAAGCACCGAATCTGACGTTTTGCTCGTCGACACAGCGGCAACCCCCGAAAAGAAATACGGCACTCTCACGCGCAGCGGCGACGAATTCACTTACACGCAGTCGGAGTCCGGTTCCGATAAGCTCACCTCCATAACTTTGGAAGGCGTCAACGCCACGCTGGATAAAGCATGTTCGGGCGTCACGATAACGGTAGAAGCGGGCGATAACGACGTAACCTTGTCCGTGACGGCAACGACCGACTTCACCGTAAACGCCAAGACAACGCCCTTGACCCTCGACAACGTCACGGCTATCAGCTTGACGGCGGGCACCGTTCAGGCGGAGCGCGATATTCCCGTCACGGCTAAGGCGCGCCGCATTACCGCCACTTCGGGCGACATGACTATAGGCATTAACGGCAACGGCAATGTCGAAGTCGCCGACCTAAATCCCGGCGAAACCTTCACCGTCGGCACCACGATCTACGAAATGACGGCGGCGGGGCTTTACGACACCACCAATAAGCAGATGGTGACGGCGGGCGTCTACGATAACAACACGCGCTTTGTTGTCGACGAGGCAGCCTCTGATGTAGTTGTGTTGCCGCTGAATTCCGACGGCGTGCTTGACCTCACGAGCAAGCTTGGCAATGACGGCTACACGGCTCTGATTGTCGGTTTGGATAATAACGGCAACCCCGACCCGACCAAGCCCGTTGCCACCTTGAGCTACACCGACGCCAACGGCTACGAATTAACCGTCCCCGATGATGATTTCGGCGAACTCAAATCGATTAAGCTCGGCTCACAGGTCAGAAAGTTCAACACCGCGCTTGAGACGACCGTAACCACCTCAACGGGCACCTACACCGTAAACGATAAGAGCTTCACGGCACGCAACGCTTTGACGATTGAAACCGCCAACAGCAACGCGACCCTCACGGGCGGCACGGTAACGCTCAACGTCAACGGCTCCGTCACCACGCCCGACGATACAATCACCTCGACGGCGGGCACCGTTACCGTTGATGTCAGCGACGACGCCGTCACAATCGGATTGCTCGACGCGGGCGACGCCGTCCAAGTCAACGATACGACTTACACAAAGACGACAATCGGGCTCACCAACGACAACTTGATTAAAGACGTTGATACCTCGGTTGCGATTAGTGACCTTGCCAACGGCTGGCAGACTATGGAGCAGGCACCCGGTGGCGCAGCGACAATAGACAAGACGACGGGCTCGGACATCCTGCTCGTGGACACGGCGGCAAGCCCTGCGCGGAAATACGGCACGCTGATAAAATCGGGTGGCGAATACACCTACACCAAGACGGGCAACAACCTCAGCAGTCTCACGCTCGACGGCGTCAAAGTTAATCTGGACAAAGCCTGCGCGGGTATCCCGATAACGGCGGGCACCGCGACCTTTACCGTTGCGGCTTCGGATAACTTCAGCGCAGACGCCACGTCAACGCCCGTCCTCAGCGATGTCTCGGCGGTAACCTTGACGGCGGGCACCATTAACGCTCCGTCAAATGTTCCCGTCACGGCGAACAACCGCCGCATCACCGCCACGTCGGGCGCAATGACTATCGGCATTGTCAACATTGAAGGCACGGATAAAGTTCAAATCAGCGGACTCAATAACGGCGAAACCTTCACAATCGGCAATACCGCTTACGAAATGACGACCGCAGGGCTTTACATAGCGGCTAACAATCAACGAGTAATGGAGGGCTTATCTTCCGATATGACTACTTTCACTGTGGACGATGAGGTTACGGGCGGCGTTGTTGCGCTCGACAGCGAAGGCGTGCTCAACCTCTCAAGTGAACTCGGCAGTGCGACGGCTTTGGTTGTCGGGCTCGATTCAGAGGGCAACGCCGACTTGACCAAGCCCGTTGCCACCATAAACTATTCCGCCGGCACAGGCTACGAATTAACGGACGCGCAGAGCAACTTCAACGAACTGGACTTGATAACTCTCAAGGATATAAGAACGTTTACCACCGAACTGAACACGACGCTCAACACCTCGACGGGCACCTACACCGTAAACGGCAAGTCCTTCAACGCAAGCAGGGCTTTAACGATAACCACCGGCAAAGACAGCGCGACCCTGACGAACGGCACCGTCACTCTTGCCACCGACGCCGAGGTTGCCGTACTTGCCACCACCGTTAAATCCGACGCGGGCTCAATCACCGTCGACGTAAGCGGCACCACCGTAACTTTGGGCGAACTCAATGCGGGCGACAGATTCACCGTTGGCGAGGATTCTTACGTCATGTCGAATATCGGCTTGACCAACGGCGACCTTCTCAGAGAAGGGCTTTTAACCTCGATAACCTTGACCGACCTCGCCGAAGGTTGGACTGCCATTAAGCAGGCACCCGGCGGCGCATTGACCCTCGACGCAACAATTACGGACTCCAATTTGCCCGTCTACGACACGGAAACCAATCCGACCTCGCCCGTCAAATACGGCACGCTCACCAAGTCAGGTAACGTCTACACCTTCACGCAAGAAAACGGCAACAACCTCAGCAACATAACCCTCGACGGCGTTAAAGTTAATCTGGATAAAGCCTGCGCGGGTGTCACGATAAATGCGGGCGACATAAGCTTGAGTGTTGCCGCCTCCGAAGACTTCACCGTCGACGATTCGGGCGACGCCATTAAGTTTGAAAACATCGAGGCGATAACGTTGTCGGCGGGCACCATTAACGCTCCGTCAAATATTCCCGTCACGGCGAACGGCAACAGAATCACCGCCACAAGCGGCGACATGACCGTCGGCATAAACGACGAGGGCAAAGTTCAAATCGGCGACCTCAACGCGGGCGATACCTTCATCCTCGGCGATAACACCTATGAATGGACTTCGGCAGGGCTCTACGACGCCGCGAACAACTTAATCGTGACGGAAGGCGTTTCCGAAAATGCCGCGACCTTGACGGTAGACGACATGGACACCGAGGCGGTTGTTGCCGTCGAAAACAACACCCTGGACTTGACCGCGCAAACGGCAAATGCCGGCGTCTTCGTCTTGGACGGCAACGATAAGCCCGAAAAGAAACTTGCCGACCTCACCGTCAACGGCACCAGAAAGACCCTCACCGCCGATACCGACGCCGTCAATGCAGATAACGCCGTTTCCGAAATTCAAAACGTCAACGTCAACGCGGGCGACAATCTCACCGTCGACTTCACGACCACAGTTAATGCGCCGAGCGGCACCGTCACCGTCAACACCAAATCCTACAACGGCACGACAGACCTCGTTATCGACAGCGACGGCGAAACCTCCACGCTCAACAAAGGCACGATTAACCTTAATCAAACGACGAAGACCGCGCAGGCGACCAACGACACGACCGCGCTCACCGTAACCAACGGCTCCTTCTCGGCGGCGGCGACTAACGGCAAGTTTACGACCCTCGAAGGCGTGGACGTGACCGAACAATTCACTTTTGACGATAAGAACTACACGCAGACCGACCTCGGCTTGATGCGCGACGGCACCATTCGCGAAGACCTCACGGGCACGACCGTCGATTTGACGAAACTCGAATCTCAATCGTGGAGCAACCTCCTCGCGCCCGTCAACGCAACCTTGAACCTCGGCGGCGTGTCGCAAGATGCTATTGTCTATAACAATGCCGATTATCCGAGCGAAAAGCTTGCCGGGCTGACGGTTGACGGCAACGAACTCAAGCTTAGCGGCACAAGCATTGCCGAAGGCGCGATTCAGACCGTGGCTGTCGATACAGGCTCCGACTTTACCGTCGATTTCGGGACGCAAATCAGTGCTCCGAGCGGCACCGTCACGATAAACGGCGATGACTATGTCGCGACCACCGCGGTTGCCGTCGACACCAAGGGCAAGACTAAAGATACAACCGTCTACAGCGGCACGATAACCTTGACCGACGGCTCCGCGCAGGCTACCAACGATGATACCGCCTTGACTGTTACGGGCACCGTCAATGCAAGGGCAGTGGCAGGCGCATTCACCAGGCTGGAAGGGCTTAGCATAGGCGAAAGCTTTACCTTCGGCGGGAGCACCTACACGCAAACCAACCTCGGCTTGATGCGGGAGGATAACACCGTTGCCAATAAATTGACCTCCGAAACCGTCAACCTCACGAACTTAAGCGTCGAAACTTGGAACGACTTCCTTGCCCCCGACAACAAAGTGCTCGACCTCAGCGGCGTTTCCGCAGCCGTTCCCGTTTACGATACCGTTCCGCCGACAGAGCAAATCGCAAGCGTGACCGCCAAGAACGGCAAGCTCACCCTAAGCGGGACGTCGGGCGCAAGTGCTTTAATCGAAACCGTCAACATTGACGGCGAAACCAATTGGACGATTGACTTCCCTGCCACGGTAAATGCGGCGGGCTCGGCTACCGTCAACGGCACCCCCTACGCCCTGCACGAAGGCGGCGACGGCTTTGTCATTATCGGCGACGGCACGACCTCCACGCTCTACAACGGCATGGCAGACCTCACCGCTGCAACGCCCTCCGTCACGGCAGATAAAACCGTAAGCGTCACGAATGGCGAGATTTTCGTTGACGTTACGGCAGGCAATTTGGTAAGCGTCGGCGGCATTTCTTCGGGCGAAACCTTCACGATTGACACGGACGCCTACAACATGACCGACTTCGGCTTGATGAAGGGCAACACCATTTGCGAAACCCTCAACGATTCGGATGTTACGGTTGCCGAACTTGACGCCGCCACGTGGGAAAATGTCCTCGCGCCGACAAACAGTGAACTCAACTTGACCGACGTAACCGAAGACGCGCTTATCTTCGACAGCATGACCGCTCCGACGAAAGATTTGGCTATGCTGACCGTGGAGGGCAATTCCTTCATGCTCAACGCCGACGATAACTTTGAAGCAGGGGCGATTGCAACCGTGGATGTTCCCGCCGATTCCAATGTGGTTGTCGACTTCGCCGCGCAGATTAAGGCTCCGAGCGGCACGCTTAAGGTAAACAATGATTCGTACAGCGCGACGACTGCCGTTGTTGTCGACACGGGCGGCAAGAACCGGGACACGACACTTTACAGCGGCACGATAACCTTAACCAACGGCTCCGCGCAGGCGACCAACGATGATACCGCCTTGACTGTTACGGGCACCGTCAATGCCGTTGCTTCTGCGGGCAAGTTCAATAAGTTGACGGGCTTGGACGTCGGCGAAAGCTTTACCTTCGGCGGACAATCCTACACGCAGACCGCCCCCGGCTTAATGAGCGACGGCAAATTGGTTGAAGACTTCAGCGAAACGGTAGACTTGACGACGCTCGGCTCCGCCGATTGGAACGACTTCATCTATCCGACCGCCGGCACGCTTGACTTAAGCACTGTCACAAGCGGCGCACCCGTTTACGACGCCGAAACGCCGACCAAGAAACTCGCCGACCTGGCGGTAAGCGGCAAGACCTACACGCTGACAGGCAAAACCGACCCGACCGATATTAAAACTGTCAATGTGGCGACGGGCTCTGCGGTTGATACCGACTTCACGACGCAAATCACGGCTCCCAGCGGCAACGTAACCGTCGACGGCTCCGCTTACACCGGCACCACCGATTTGACAATAGACACCGACGGCACAAGCTCCACGCTCACGACCGGCACGGTTACGCTTGAGCGGGGCGCGTCCGTAGCGTTGACGGGCGGCAACACCGTTGCGGCGACGGCGGGCGACGGCTTGACCGTAAGCGCGGGCACGAACAATATAATCAGCGGCTTGAACAACGGCGACACCTTCACTGTTGACGGCGCGACCTACACCGTTGGCGCGATAGGCGTGCGCAACGCAGACGACGAACTTTGGACGGCTAACACCTACACCGAGGGCATCGACCTCAGCGGACTGGGTACCGACGCCAACTGGACTGCCCTCTTCGCAGTCAGCGGCGGTATTGTTGAAATTACCTCCTCGACCCTCCTCAATGGCGAAAATGTCGTTATCGTCGACGACTTCGACAGCCCCACCAAGACTTACGGCACGCTGGCCAAGGGCACCGACAGTATTTATACCCTGCTCAAGCACGACGAAGACGACACCTACAGCGGCATAACGGTCGGCGGCACCATTGCCGATATTGACGTTGAACTTGCCGCCGTAAAGATAACCACCAACAACGCCGACGGCTCCGAGTCAATCTTCACGGTTAAGCCCACGAAGACCGGCAACGATGATACCTTCCGCGTGGACGCCACCGGCAATGCACCGCGCCTCTACGACGTGGATGAGATTGAACTCTACAAGGGCACGGTTGTTCCCGCCGACGGACAGATTATCAAAATCGCCGACGACGCCGAGGACGTAAACATCTTGACCGGCAACGGCACTTATACAATCGGCTCCAAGACATTCGTTATCGACGGGCTCAAGGACGGCAATTATGCCAAGTTCAATCTTGACGACGACGGCGAAGTTGAATCGATTGACGACCTCACCGAAGGCTCCACCGTCACCGTTGACGGCTCGACCTACACCGCGCCCGAAGACGATACCACGCTCCATTACACCGACGCCGACGGCTGGTATTTCGACGATTACACGCTTGACGCTTACAAGGTTACTGTGGGCTCCGACGGCACGCTCAAGGTTGACCCCGGCGTCAAGTTCACCGACGTGGTTACGAGCGGCAGAAATTTGGGCGACGGCACCATCACGCTCACCAACGACCTTGACGATACACCCGTCACGATAATCAACAACGGCTCCGCGCCGCTTAAGATTGTTGACAACAACGGCGGCACTTTGGCTGAAAACCTCGGCAAGACCGACGGCGTCACGTTCAACGGCGAAGGCGCGACTGTCGACAGCTTATCCGACGTAAACGGCGCGACCTTCACGCTCGATAAGGGCGAAAAGCTCACGGCGGGCGACGAGGCAACCGTTACTGTCGTTGACGACGATACCAAAGTCACGGTTTCCGACAGAGGCAAGACTCTCGACATTGACAGCGCGGCGACGATTACGGCTCCCGAAGGCACCAAGCTCAATCTCAGTCAGGACGACTACACCGTTAACGGCGTCGACTTCACGACCGGCGGCTCCGCGCAGGTTGAAGCTACCGCCAACGGCGTCAAGCTCGACCTGGAAGACAGCGCAGGGCTCACCGTCAACAATATGAGCTTGAGCGGCACCGGCGACGCCGCAATCAGCAATGACGGCAACGTCACGTTGACAAGCGGCGCGACCGCCTCCAACACCAGGGATAAGACCTTGACGATTGACGGGCAAGTCACGCTTGACAACAAGACCGTCAACACCGACGAGGCGACGCCCGTCACTTCCACGAAGGACGGCGTGGCTGTCGGCAATGCCACCTTGTCCGTAAGCGGCGACGACGACGGCTATAAGATTAACATAACGGAAGGCGCAATCACCGGGCTTGAAGACATAGGCGACGGCGCAAGCATAAGCGGGCTTAACAACGCCACCATTAAGACCAACGAGGCGGGCGACCTCACGGCGGGCGATAAGACCTTCACGACGACGGGCGACACCTCCGTAACTTACGGCGTGGCAAACGGCAATATCACTTCCGTCAGCGATTTGGACGGCACGATAAGCGGCGACTTCACAAGCGGCGTTACTATCGACGGCAACGAGCTGGAGCTCAAGAGCGGCAAAGGCTCCGAGGTCAGCGTCATTGCCGACACGGAAGACGGTATAAGCAAAGTTCAGACGGCTAAGGCGGACAGCTACACGCTCAACGGGCACAAGTTCGAGACCGACGAATCGGCGATAACCTTCAGCTTGGACGAAGGCTCAATCGCGGGCGTCGAGGTAGCGGACGGCATGTTGGCTGTCGGGCAGGACGAAACCGACTTCACCATTAACGACGAGACAATCACGCTTGCCGGCAACAGGAACCCCGTCACGCTTGACATAAGCGACGGCGCAATCAGCGCGGTTTACGGCGTCAACGGCGAAATCGACGGGCTCAGCGACGCCACGGTTTACGGCTTGACAGACAAGACGACCGTCAACGGCAAGGCTGTCGATATAGGCGGCACGTCCTACAACGCGATAGTTGAGGGCGGCACGGCGTCGAATATCAACGGCTTGTCGGGCGGCGCGACGATAAGAACCGCGCCCGATATGAATATCACCACCGACGAGGACGGCACCTTCACCGTCGGCGACCAAACTTACAACATAACCGACACCCTCGACGGCTCCGTCACGTTCAGCACCGACGCGGACAGCAACTTGACGAACATCGGCGACTTCACAGGCTCGGTAAACGGCGCGGTCGGCGAAATGACGATAAACGGCGCGAGCTTCGCCACCAACGACGGCAACGTTACGGTTTCAAGCGACGGCGTGAATATCACGGGCGTTTACGGCTTGGTGAGCGGCGACTCAATCGGCGGCGACTTGGATAACGTTACGTTCCACATGCCCGAAGGCACTTTGACGATAAACGGCGCGAGCTACCTGCTTGAAGGCGACGAAGACGGCGTGACGCTTACGGGCAACAAGGTCGTTACGGGCTTGGCTAAGGACGCGAGCTTGACGGCAGGCGAGGCGGGCAGATACAGAGTCAACGGCAGCCGCTATCGCAGTAAGGACGGCAATGCGGTCTTCACGGTTAATCGCGACGGCGCGTATATGGTTGACCCCGCTCATCTGCCGATAATCGAGAGTACGCCCGCCGAGGATATTCGCGCCCGCAGTGACACAAGCAAGTTGTCTCTGCTGTCGAGTGACGCTTCGCTCAAGACGGGCGACGACATTGCCAGCGTAGTTGTTCGCAACGGCGCAAATGCCACTGTTGACGTGGACGGTGTCAACGAGCCGCTGATTGTCCCGACGAGCGGCAACGTCACGCTCCAAAACTACAGCAACGACAACAACGCGGCGATTCAGACTTTCGAGTACACCAACCTTGCCAACGCGATTAGGCGCAACGAAATCCGGTTCGGCGACGGCGTAATGACGATTGGCGACGCGGTTATCACGTACAACGCGGCGGCGGACAGTGTCGGCTCCACGCTTGCCAAGTTGTACAACGCGGTCGGCAAGGATCAAGCGGTCGGCTTCACGCATACGGGCGGCGGCACCATTAACGCCTCCGACGCGACCAAGGCACTCGTCCTCAAGGGCAACTACGCCATGAACACGGACGACACTCAAAAGAGCGGCGGCTCCACGCTCATAGGCGGCACGGGCAATGACACCTTGCTTATCGGCGGCGGCGACAGGGCTGACGCGGGCAACGGCAAGAATCACATTTACGTTACCGACAGCAGCCTGCGCGACACCGGCGCAACGATTATCCTCAGCGACGGCTCCGACACCGTCCACAACTTCAGCAGCGGCTACACGGCGGCGAATGACAATATCGTTATAAGCAACCTTGACGCTTTGGAGTTCAACTTCACCACCTCAAGTATGGTCATGCGTTCGGGCGACGCGCAGATAACCTTCAGGAATATGTCCAAGCCTTCCGATTTGGTCGAGAGCGCAGACCTCACCGCCGACGAAGCTTATCGCTTGAAACTCCTCGACGGCAGACGGACTTACAACGCGGCTGTTGCAAGGACGGGCAGAGATTTGGGCATTGCCGACGGCGAACAGGCGGACGTCTTCTTTGGCAACGACAGCGGCTTGAACTTCAGCGAATTCACGGGCATGGTTTCCGTCAACCTCAACGACGGCACAGCCCGACTCGGCAGCAAATCCGCGCAGATTTACGGCATAGACAAGCTGGCAGGCGGCACGGGCTCCTCCACGTTGACGGGCGCGGCAGGTGAACAGAATACGCTTATCGCGGGCACCGGCACCACGCAAATTCGCTCGTCTTCGGGCGCAGACTTGATGGTCGGCAATACCGATTCGCTCAAGACCGGCACCACTACCTTCTACTACCTCGCCAATGACGGCTTCGACACGATAAGCAATTTCGACTTCATGACGGCAAGCGGCGATACGGCTTCCGACTTGATTGACATAACCACCGCCAACGAAGTCACGGGCGTGAGCTTGAGCGGCTCCAATGTTGTCATGGCGATTAACAACAGCACAAGCGATTATCTGACCTTGGCGCAGGGCGCGGGCAAAGACTTCAAGCTCAACAACCTTATCGCGAAGGTCGACAAGAATGTTGACTACGACGGCTTTGCAAATTGCTACGTGGCTGACGCCTCCAACGCCACGATGTCGGTCGGCGCGGATAAGGGCGACGCTCAAGTCTGGCTCAACGACAAGAATAACGGCTTGCACGGCACGTATTACCTCGGCGACATCAGAGTCCTCGACGCGACCAAGGCAACCGGCTCGAACATTTTGACGGGCAACGATTTGGACAACACCGTCATGGGCGGCACGGGCGCAAACAGCATCTGGGGCGGCTTCGGCTACAACAACGACTTGATGATTGGCGGCAACGGCGGGCAGAATTCCTTCTACTTCGGCTGGGAGAACGGCGTCGATACGGTACGCGGCGCACACGACGGCGACGTTATCGATTTGACGACGCTTTGGGTTGACCACCTGGCAAGCTCGACGATAACCGCCAACGGCGCGGGCATCACGTTGAAGGACGGCTCCAAGCTTGAAGTCCAGAGCAACGCGAACATAGAATACAGATTGGCGGACGGCACCTACACTGCCGACCACAGCACGGGGCAATGGGTCAGGAAAGCATAATCGGCAACAAGTAACCTCTTCGGAGTCTCGGCGGCAACGTCGAGGCTCTTTTCCTTTCTTCCCGCGCAAAAAAGGAATCAAAGAATCATATTTGTAAACTACTTTTCTTTGAACGGGCAAAGAAAAGTAGCAAAAGAAAGCCCGCCTCGCGGGGGCGTATTGTCCGTTACCCGCACCGATTGATAATTTTCAAGTAGTGACGCCGGCGGAATTTGCATCACGCAAATGCGCCGGCGGCGGAGCCGCCGTCCTTGGCGGCTCCTTTTTATTCCTGTTTGACTTTGACGCGGCGGCAGGTTATCATTGCAAATAATTTCACTAAGCGGAGGCAAAAACATTGAGCAATATACCTAAGACTTACGAGCCGCAGAAGTTTGAGCAAGAAACCTATGCGGCGTGGGAACGCGATAACAATTTCCACACGACGGCGGACGCGCCCGGCAAACCGTTTTGCATAGTGATACCGCCGCCCAACGTCACGGGGCAACTCCACATGGGGCACGCCCTCGACGAAACCCTACAAGACATTTTGATTCGCTGGCACCGCATGAAGGGCGACAATACCCTCTGGATGCCCGGTACCGACCACGCCGGCATTGCTACGCAAGCAAAGGTTGAGGAGCAACTTCGCGCCGAAGGTACCAATCGCTACGAACTCGGCAGAGAAAAATTCCTGGAGCGCGTTTGGCAATGGAAGGAGACTTACGGCAACCGCATTTCCTACCAATTGCGGACGCTCGGCTCCGCCTGCGATTGGGAGCGCGAACGCTTCACCATGGACGCGGGTTGCTCGGCGGCTGTGCGCAAGGTTTTCGTCCAACTCTACAACGAGGGCTTAATCTATCGCGGGCGGCGCATAACCAACTGGTGTCCGAAGTGCAACACCGCGCTCAGCGACATCGAGGTCGAACACGAAACCGAACAAGGGCACCTTTGGCATTTGCGCTACCCCTTCAAGGACGGCTCCGGCTATGTCGAAGTCGCCACCACGCGCCCCGAAACCATGCTCGGCGATACGGGCGTTGCGGTTCACCCAGACGACGAACGCTATAAAAATCTTGTCGGCAAAACGATTATCCTGCCGCTCGTCGGGCGCGAAATTCCCCTGTTCGCCGACAGCTACGTCGATAAAGAATTCGGCACCGGCGCGGTTAAAGTCACGCCGGCTCACGACCCCAACGATTTTGAGATGGGGCTTCGTCACGATTTGGAGCAAGTCAAGGTTATCAACAACGACGGCACCATGGCTGACGGACTCGGCAAATACAGCGGGCTTGACCGTTACGCCTGCCGCAAGGCGATTGTCGCTGATTTGGAGGCGGGCGGCTTCCTCGTCAAGGTTGAGAATCACGAGCACGCCGTCGGGCATTGCCAACGTTGCCACACGACGATTGAGCCGCTTATCAGCAAGCAGTGGTTTGTTAAAATGGAGACGCTTGCCGCGCCCGCGATTGAGGCGGTTAAGTCGGGCGAATTGCAATTTGTTCCCGAACGCTTCACGAAGACCTACATTAACTGGCTGGAGAATATCCGCGACTGGTGCATAAGCCGGCAGCTGTGGTGGGGACACCAAATCCCCGCGTGGTATTGCGACGATTGCGGCGAGATGACGGTTTCCGAGGTCGACGTTGAGGAGTGCCCGCATTGTCACGGCAAGCACTTGCGCCGCGAGGAGGACGTTTTGGATACGTGGTTCAGCTCCGCGCTGTGGCCTTTCAGCACGCTGGGCTACCCCAAAGACACGCCCGAACTTAAGACCTTCTACCCGACGAGCGTCCTGGTCACGGGCTACGATATAATTTTCTTCTGGGTCGTGCGCATGGTCATGATGGGCTTGAAGTTCCGCAGCGAAGTGCCGTTCCGCAAAGTTTTCATTCACGGTTTGGTTCGCGACGAGCTTGGACGCAAGATGAGCAAATCCCTCGGCAACGGCGTCGACCCCGTAGAGATTATCGAGACTTACGGCGCGGACAGCTTGCGATTCATGTTGGTGACGGGCAACACCCCCGGCAACGATTTGCGCTTTTATCGTTCGAGGGTTGAATCTGCGCGGAATTTCGCCAATAAGATTTGGAACGCGTCACGCTTTTTGCTGATGAACTTGGAGGGCGTCGACACGACGTTTAAACCTGCGCGGAGTGATTTGGAGCTTGCCGACCGCTGGATACTGTCGCGGCTGAGTTATCGAATCGGGGCGGTGACGGATAATCTTGAACGCTTCGAGCTGGGCGAGGCGGCGCGTCAACTTTACGAGTTCATTTGGTTTGAATTCTGCGACTACTACATAGAGCTGACGAAGGCGCGACTTTACGGCACGGACGCACGCGCAAAGGCGACGGCACTTTACGTATTGGCGCGGGTATTGGAGGCGGCGTTGCGGCTGTTGCATCCGTTCATGCCGTTTTTGACGGAAGTAATACGTCAACAGCTGCCCAACGCGCAAGGTTCAATCATGTTGGCGGCGTACCCGACACGCGAGGAGCTGAGCGACTTAATCGGCGCGGAAAACGCGGACGTCGAGGAAAGCATGAATTTAATTTTGGACGCGGTAAAGACGATACGAAATTTGAAGGCGGAATTGGGCTTGGATTCGCGGAAAAAGGCGGCGGTCGTGTTCAAGGTGACGCACGCCGAATCCGCGCAGATTTTGCGGGAAAATGCCGGCTACGTAACGACGTTGGCGTTCGCGGAGCCGATAACGTTCGCCGATTCAAAACCCGCTCACGCAATGAGCGGCGTAATCGAGGGCGCGGAAATATTCCTGCCGCTGGAAGGCTTAATCGACACGGAAAAGGAAATCGCCCGCCTGACTAAGGAGCTGGAAAAATTGCGCAAGGGCGCGGCTTCGACATCGGGCAAGCTGAACAACGAACGCTTTTTGAGCAAGGCACCCGCCGAGGTTATACAGGCAGAGCGCGATAAACTTGCCGCCGCCGAGGAAAAAATTTCGTCGTTGGAGCAGAGGATACGGCAACTTGAAAACATATGAGGACGCGCTAAGGTATTTGGATTGGCTGTGCGTGTTCGGCGTCAAGGAGGGACTGGAGCGAATCCGCGCCCTCGCCGACGCGCTGGGACAGCCGCAGAATTTTTATCGGACGATACACGTGGCGGGCACCAACGGCAAAAACACTCGCCGCAAAAAATTTCTTGTTGGAGCAGAGGATACGGCAACTTGAAAACATATGAGGACGCGCTAAGGTATTTGGATTGGCTGTGCGTGTTCGGCGTCAAGGAGGGACTGGAGCGAATCCGCGCCCTCGCCGACGC
>CALFJE010000004.1 GCA_937877545.1 uncultured Selenomonadales bacterium
CGAACGACTTATAAGCCAACGTCTGCGGATTCGTCGGGATAAAATAAAAGCCGTTCGTCTGCAAGTAAAGTTGCGCCTCGTCGCCGAGGAGCCAATCCGCAAACTTAGCCGCCACCTGATTTTTAGCCGCGTCTGTCGTCGTTATCCCGAAGCCCGTCAGCAAGTAGCTCGTGCCGTCGGCGGGATAAATTATCTTGAGCGGATAGCCGTTCTGCAAGTAGCGGAAGGTCTCGCTCGCCACCGCCACCGATATATCGACCTCGCCCATGCCCGCCTGCCGCACGGGGTTGGATAAAAATTTCGCGTACTGTACAACTTTGGGGTGCAAGCCGCTCAATATCTCGTAGGTCTTCGCGTCGCCGAATTGCCCTATCATTTGGAGCATTAAATTTGCCGACGCCTCCGCCGCCAAGAAATCCGTTATCCCGACTCGAATGCGCCCGCCTTGCGAAAGTTTTTCCCACGTATCGGGCAAATCGACCGTCGTCCGCAGATAATCCCTGTTCGCGCAAAAGACTATCGGGTCGTACCAAATGCCCGTCCAACGGTCTTGCTCGTCCTTGAAGATGTCTTTAACCGCGTCATTGGTTTCGGAGGTGTAGGGCTTTAGCAAGTCCAACGCCGCCGCCTCGCGCAAAACGTTGCTGTCGGCTAAAACTATGTCGACCGTGCGCACAACCGTCGGGTCGCTTACTGCGTCGTCCATCATGTTCTGCAAAATTTCCTGCGAACTCATCGGTATGAAATTCACGCGCACTTTGTTTTCCCGCTCGTACACCTCCGATAATATCGCCGCCGTTTCAGCCGGCAGGGTTGTGTATGCCGTCAACTGCGCCGTCGGCACGCCCGTGATTTTTTTGTCCGCGTCGACCGGCAACATGAAGCCCGCCACTGCCGCCACGACCAACAGAAACGCTGTCAAAAACCAAATCGTACACCGTCGCATTGCCCGAAGCCTCCGCAATTTTTTCAGCCATTATACCGACTTTGCCAAACCATGACAAGTTATTATCCTTGCTTGAACCCGACCTGCATGTTAGAATTTCAATCGGGGTGATTCGGTATGAAACTCGATGACGTGGAGCAACGCCATAAAATTATCGACGATTTGATTCAACAAGCTTTCAAGAACGATGAGATTTTCATTCAAGGCGAGGAAAATTATTACGAGTGGCTCTCAAACATCAGGATTATGACTGACTTGACTTTGTTGGAGGAGATGCTTCGTTCGGAAAAGATTTTCTGCGATGTCCTCGCCGACCTGCAAAGCGTCAACGTCGATAACGCCGCCGATAAAATTCCCGCCTTGAATATCGCACATAACAAGCTCCGTGATTTCGTCGAAACGGTTTTGCTCCCCCTGTTTGAAAATATGGCGGTCGCCTTGTGTCGGTGGCAATTCAAGACCGAACGCGGCAAAAAATTTCACCGCAACGTTAACAAGAAAATCGACGCGCTGATTGAATACTACCAAAAGCTTTACGACCTTTGAGGAGGTTGCGCCGTGAAACTCGATACCTTGGAGCAACGTCGCAAACTAATCTGTGACTTGCAAAATATGACGCTCAAATTCGGGGAAAGTGTAGAATATCTCGAAGACGATAACGATTGGGCAGGCTCGACCGTCATTTACGACGATTTGACCGCACTCTTCCCCATGATTGGTACCGAAGAGATTTTCTGCGACCTCCTAGACGAAATGCGCAGTCACGATTGCAAAAGCCGCGACATTTTTGCCAACATCGTCTCGAACAGGCGCGATTTGTTTATCGAAGACGTCCTGTTGAGCAGATTGAATCACGCCGTCAATAATCTGCACAGGTGGGGCTTTCGCTCCGACGCGGGCAAGAAATATTACAGGAGTATTCATAAAAAACTCGACGCGCTTGTCGAAAAGTATCAAAATTTGTACGACCTTTAAGGAGGCTTTTTGATTGCCGTTGCAGGGAACTGTACAAAATTTGATTGGGCAATAATCTCGAACAGGCGCGATTCTTTTATCGAAGACGTTCTGTTGAGCAGATTGAATCACGCCGTCAATAATCTGCACAGGTGGGGCTTTCGCTCCGACGCGGGCAAGAAATATTACAGGAGTATTCATAAAAAACTCGACGCGCTTGTCGAAAAGTATCAAAATTTGTACGACCTTTAAGGAGGCTTTTTGATTGCCGTTGCAGGGAACTGTACAAAAT
>CALFJE010000005.1 GCA_937877545.1 uncultured Selenomonadales bacterium
GTAAAATCAGCGCGACGAGCCGCAAGCATGACCAATTTTCCGCGTGCCCACGCTTGATAAAAAGGGGGGACAGCCTTGGACAGGGTGAGCGTCTTCGCACGACGCCAACGAATCAAAAATCTGGAGCATTGGACGCTGTACGCCATCTTGGTCGAGGCGTTTTTCCTCGCGCTGTCGCCCCAAATAGCGGCGGCGGCAGTAATGTTCGGCGTGATAACGTGGTTCCTGCGCAAACAAATCGATACGCGCTACAAATTGCGGAGCCTGCCGTTCGACGTGCCGGTCGCGCTGTTCCTGCTAATCGGCGCGATAAGCGTCCTGCTGTCGTCGGCGCGGAGTTTCGAGCTGATATACAATTACTGCACCATGGTCGGCATCTTCGGACTGACGTATTTAATCGTGGGGCAATCGATACGCACGCCCTCGCAAGTGCGGCAAGTGGCGCAAGCTCTGTTCGCGGCGGCGATATTGGTCGTGCTTTGGGGCTACTTCCAATTTTTATTCGGCGTGGACGCGGCGGACATAAAGTGGACTGACCCCGAAGCCTTCCCCGAACTAAAAAAGCGCGTCTTCTCGACGCTGGAAAATCCCAACGTGTTGGCGGGTTATCTGGACGTATTCATCTGCCTGGCACTGGGCATGCTCGCCAAAGCCGAAAGCCGCTCGCAAAAAATTATCCTAATCGTCGCGATAATCATGTTCGCCGCCTGCCTGATAATGACGTATTCACGCGGCGCGTTCCTGACGTTACTAATCGTCCTGGCGATTTACGGCGTGTTGCAAGATTGGCGAATCGTGGCGTTGTTCGCGGCGGTAATGGGCGTGATAGCCTGCAACGATTCGACTTTTATCAATCGGATTATGTCGACGTTCAGCTTCAGCGATTCGTCGGAGGGCGTGCGCGTGGGCATTTGGGTTAGTACCAGCGCGATGATTGCCGACCACCCGTTTGCCGGCATAGGTTGGGGCGCGTATCAATTCGTTTACCCGCAATATAATTACTACGTCGCCGACCCCGACATCACAATTTACCACGCCCACAACATTTATCTGAACTGCGCGGCGGAGATTGGTATCGTCGGTGCGCTGGCGTTTTTCTGGTACTTTTTCGGTACAATGTTTATGACGCTCGCGCTTAACTCCAACGAACGCTACGTGAAGGGCACGACCGCCCTTAGCGATTATATTGATAAGTTGCTTGCCGACAGTGATTTTTTCCGCTACCTGACCGAGCTTAAGGCTGTGATTGCGGCGCGGCTTTCCGCCTTTTCCAACGAGTTTATAAATCTGTTGCCGTTCGGTAAGAACAAGCCGCCGCCCAAGCTCAAGAAAAGTCGCAAGCATTATCGCGAAGTGGTTCACAATGAGGATATGAATTTCAGCGAACGCACGCGCAAAAAATTCGCCGAGGCGGAAGTTCCTGCCGAGGAAAAAATTACCGATGCGGAGAAAATTACTACCGAGGAAAAAATTACGATAGGCGGCGAAAAAATTTCGGTCAAGAGCGTGCAGATAAAGCCGCCCGAAGAGTCCGCCGAGGAGGAGCCGCCGCCGGTCGATTTGAGCGAGGCAGCGGAGCTTGACGAACAAAAATTCCTCGACGGCTTCAAGCTGGGCATAGGGCTGGCGTTTCTGTCAATGGCATTAAACGGATTCACGGACGATTTGCTGTTCAATATCCCAAGCTCAATGCTGATGTGGCAACTGGGGGCATTGGGCGCGGCGATTCAACTACAAGGAGGCGGCTCACATGAAAAAGACAATTTCGCAGGCGACGATTGACCGTTTGCCGCTGTATTTTCGGACGTTGCGGCTGGTTGAGGATGAGGAAATGCAAATAATTTCCTCGGAAGAACTCGGCAGGCGGCTGGACATCACGCCGGAGCAGATACGCAAGGATTTGGCGACGTTCGGGCAATTCGGGCGCAAAGGTATTGGCTACGACGTGCGCGAACTCAAAAATAAAATCGCAAATATTCTCGGCTTGCAGAATAATTGGCGGCTTGCGATTGTCGGCATCGGGCATTTGGGCGGCGCGCTTGCCAACTACGTTAATTTTGCTTCGTTGGGATTTTCGGTCGTCGCCTTGCTCGATATTAACAAAAAAATCGTCGGCACCGAGGTAAACGGCATAAAAATTAACGATTCGGCGGATATGAACGAAATTATTTCGGCGAATGCGGTTGACATTGGCGTTATTACGGTACCTGCCGGCGAGGCGCAGAGTGTTGCGGAGCAGTTGATTGCGGCGGGCGTCAAGGGGATTTGGAATTTTGCGCCCATTAAATTGACGGTTCCGTCGAAAATTCCGCTGGTAAATGAGGATTTATCGGTCGGTTTGAGTGCTTTAAGCTATCATATGTCGCAAAATTAAGGGGTAGAGAATAAAAATGATGACATTTTTAATGATTTTGGACGCGATAATTTCGGTCGCACTGATATTGGTAATATTGGGTCAAGAGGCAAAGTCGGGCGGAATGGGCGGCATGGACGGCGGCTCCGACGCTGTTTTTTCGGGCAAAGCTCGCGGCATGGACGCATTATTGGCGCGTTTGACCGTAATTCTCGGCATTTTTTTTGCGATTATTACGCTGATTATCGCCAAAATGAGCATGTAGGAGGAATTTATTTTGATTGACGGTGGAGAACCTTTTTTTATGCGTGGCGGCTCAAGCGGCGTTTTGCTGATTCACGGCTTTACGGGCTTGCCCGCCGGTATGCTTTTGTTGGGCGAAGCCCTTAACCGTGCGGGTTTCAGCGTGCTCTGTCCGCGTCTGGCGGGGCACGGCACCGACGAAAATGATTTAATGCGCACCACTCGCGCCGATTGGTTTAATTCCGTTTTGGACGGATTTTTTATTCTGCGCGGCGTCTGCGATAATATTTTTGTCGTCGGGCACTCAATGGGCGGACTTTTGGCGTTAAAATTTGCCACTCAATACGAAATTTCCAAGATAGTTACGCTTGCCGCGCCGATTTTTATTGATGACGGACGCGGCTTGAAGAATTTGCCGCCCCGCGAACTTTGCGGCAATGCGTGCACATTTACGCCGCGTAAAAAGCTCGACGACGTTCCGCCCGCCGTCAATAATGTTTACGAAAAAACGCCGCTAATTTCCGTTCACGAGCTGATTGATTTAATTGATGACGTGAAAAATCTTTTGCCGAGCGTGAAAAAGCCGATTTTAATCATGCACGGCGAGGAGGATCACACCGCTCAACCGCGCTCCGCACGATTTATTATGGATAATGTCGGCTCAAAGTCGAAAAAAATAATTACCGTGCCGAATTCGGGGCATTTATTGCCGTTCGCCGAAAATCGCGAGTTTGTTTTTGAGCAGACGCTGAATTTTTTAAGGAGTGATTAAATGAGCGACGAATATTGTTTTGCTTGCGGAAAAAATAATCCGATAGGCTTGCATTTAACGTTTAAATTCGACGGTGAACGTATTTTTGCGAATAAAATTCTGTCGCGGGAGTATGAAGGCTACGAAAATACGGTTCACGGCGGAATTATTTCGACAATGCTCGATGAAATTATGTGCAAATTTATTGACGCAAAATATCACGAAAAAGCGTTGACGGGGCGGCTGGAAGTGCGATTTAAATATCCGACGCCGATAAATCAGGAGGTGAAAATCACAGCGTGGCAAGAAAATCAGCGAAAAAATATAATAACAATGCGCTCGACGGTGGAAACGGCAGACGGCGTGATAACGGCGGAGGCGACGGCATTATTCGCGGTCGTGGCACCGGCGTGAAGGCGATTGGCGGAAAATTGAGCGTGAATTTAAAGGGATTCGGCTTCGTCGCGCCCGAAAACGGCGGCAACGATATTTTTATTGCGCCCGAAAATCTGCGCGGAGCCTTGAACGGCGACAAAGTTAAGGTCAAAATTACGGATAATTTTCGCGGTCGTCGCGAGGGAATTATTATCGAAATTTCGGAACGCGCCGGAGATATTTTTGTCGGAACGCTGACTAAAATCGGGAAAAAAATCGCCGTCACGCCCGACGATAAACGTTTCAACCAAAAAATTATCGTCCAGAATCAAAAATATATTTCCAATACCAAAGTCGTGGTAAAAATTATTTCGTGGAATCCGTTGCACGGACAAATAATTGAGGTTTTGGGCAAGGAAAATGCGCCCGGTGTAGAAATTCGCGGGATTTTACGCAGTCACGGCGTCGCGGAAGAATTTCCGCCCGATGTGCAAGCCGAGGCTGAAAAAATCGAATCGGAGCCGAATAAAAATGAAATTTCAAAGCGAATCGACCGCCGAAATTTAAAAATCGTGACGATAGACGGCGAGGACGCCAAAGATTTGGACGACGGAGTATTCGCCGAGGAACGCGACGGCGGATTTTTTTTGGGCGTGTATATCGCCGACGTGAGTTGGTACGTTCGCCCGAATACCGCCTTGGATCGCGAGGCTTTCGAGCGCGGCACCAGTATTTATCCCGTTGATCGCGTTGTTCCGATGTTGCCGCCCGAACTTTCCAACGGCATTTGCAGCTTGAATGCGGGCGTCGACCGTTTGGCTATGGCGTGTGAAATGACGCTCGATAATTCGGGCAAAGTCGTCGATTATAAAATTTTTCCGACCGTGATTCACGTCTTTAAGCGGCTCAGTTACACGCAAGTTAATAATTTTCTCGGCGGCGATAAAGAATTGGCGGCGTGCGCGGAAAATCTTAATGCACTGAAAAAAATCCACGGATTACGGAAAAAAATACGCTCCGAACGCGGCGCGATTGATTTTAATCTGCCCGAAATGAAAATTATCCTGAATTCTGCGGGCAAACCGCTCGAAATAACGAAAAGAATTCAGACCGTAGCCGAATCGATAATCGAAGAATGTATGTTATTGGCGAATGAAACGGTCGCCGAACACACGCTAAAAAATAAAATTCCGAGCCTTTATCGGGTGCACGAGTTGCCGACGGCGGAAAAAGTCTTGACGCTGAATAATTTGTTGGCGCATTTTAATTTGCACATATCGGACGCGAAAAAACCGCGAGCATTTCAAGCAATTTTAGCCAAAGTCAAAGGATTATCCGCCGAAAAAATAATAACGAGTTACGCATTGCGGACAATGCAACAGGCGCGATATTCGCCCGAAAATCTGGGGCATTTCGGATTGGCGGCAGAATTTTATACGCATTTCACGTCGCCGATACGCCGATACCCCGATTTAATGGTGCATCGGCAGTTGCGGGCGAGTTTTTTCGGCAAAAAAATATCGGAAAAAAATTTGGCGGAAATATCGGCGCAAAGTTCGGCGCGGGAACGGCGGGCGGTAGACATCGAGCGCGAGGCATTGGACTTGAAGGCGGTCGAATATATGCAACAATTCGTCGGGCAGAATTTTGACGGAGTGATAGACAGCGTGACGAGTTTTGGCTTCTTCGTGGAGCTGGACAACGGCACGGAGGGCTTGGTGCGAGCGGCTGATTTAAAGCGTGATTATTACGATTATGTTGAGCGGGACTTTGCGTTAATCGGGCGCGGGACGGGCAAAAGTTTTAAAATCGGCGACAGCGTCCGCGTAAAATTAACGGCGGCGAACATAAAACTGCGGCAGTTGAGCTTTGAACTCGTCAGCGACGTTGCCAATCGCGATTTGGTAGCGAAAATATAAAAAAAGCCTCTCAAGCGGAAGTTTGGGAGGTTTTTTGTTGCTTGAAAGGAAATTCGGCGATTTAAAATGATTTTGAGCGTCGAAAATGATTTTGGCGGCGATTTTCGGTTCAAAATACAAAATCCGCTATGCAGGATTTTTTGCATAATCGATTGCGGAAAATATTTTCAAAAAATCTTGACAGTCCGTTTTTTTTTTTTAATGCCTTAACTCGAAATTGCGAAAGGAGATTGATAAAATGGCAAGTATGAAGGAATTTAAGGCAAGAATCGAGAGCGACGCGGCATATCCCAAAAAAAACGTTGGAAATGCTACATTGATAATTTAAAATTCATTTCGTTAAAAAAGCCCTTCGGCGAGTGTCGAGGGTTTTTTGTGTTTTAATCGCGGTAATGGTACAATCGGCGCGGAGGTTGATAAAAATGGAAACGGCACGAAAATTATTGGACGAAAACAAGCCGACTGAGGCATTGGAGCGATTGAAGACGATTTTGCCGAGTTCGGAGGCGTGGCGGGTTCACGAGCTGATAGGCGCGGCGTTCCACGATTTATGCGACGCCGAAGGAGCCGCGCAGGCTTACTTCAACGCGGCGTGCACCGATAAATATTTGCGCGGGCAACGGGCGCATTTCTCGAATTATTTATTCGCCCTGCACTATCTGCCGCAACTCGACGCTCCCGCGCTGATTCAAGAGCTTGCCGTTTACAAATCGCTGTATCGCGACGTGGAGCCGTTGCCGCCAATCGAACGCAAGCCCGCCGATAAAATTTCGGTGGCTTTCATATCTCCGAATTTCTGTGATTCATCGGCGGCACGATTTTACGAGGCGTTATTGACGGATTATAATCGCGAAAAATTTACGGTAACGGCGTGGAACTTATCTGCGGAGGAGGACGCATTCACAAAAAAATTTCGCCGCAATGTCGATAATTATTTTAAGCTTGCGGCGGAAAATTTAATGGAGGCGGCGATTAAAATTCGCGACGCGGGCGCGGATATTCTGATTGACTTGGGCGGACACACCGAGGGCGGCACGACTTTGCAAATCGCGGCGTACAGACCTGCGCGGATTCAAATGACGGGTATCGGCTACTTCGATTCGACGGGCGCAGATTTTATCGATTATTTCATTGGCGACGAATTTCTAACGGCTCAAGACGCCTCCTTTACCGAAAAGATTTTCCCGCTTGCCAATGCCTTTGCCTTCCGCCCCAACGATAAGATGATTCGCGCTCGTCAAGCCCGCCGCCCCTTCCCGCATAAAAATTTCACGTTCGGCAGTTTGAATAATTTCATGAAGCTGAGCGACGATTACCTCCGCGCCGTGAAAAAAATCCTCGACGCCGTGCCTTCCGCGCAGATTATCTTCCGCGATACCACGCCGCTCAAAAGTCGGCAAGACGCCTTGGCGGAGCGTCTTAAAGCTTTCGGGATTGAGCGGGCGGAAATTCGGCGCGGCTCCGATAATTTCTTCACGGACTACAGCGCGGTCGATTTGATTTTGGACACCTTCCCATACCCCGGCGGCATGATGACCGCCTTGGCGTTGTATATGGGCGTTCCCGTCTTGAATCTGCGCGGAGATTTGGCGTTCACGAGGACGGGCGCGGATATTTTGCGTATCGCCGACCTCGACGAGCTGATTGTCACCGACGCCGACACCTACGCAAGCAAAGCCGTCGACCTTGCCGAACACAGAGCGCATCTGGCGGCGTTGACGGGCGCAATCACAATCGACAAGCTCGTCGATACGAAACGGTTCGTCGAAGATTTTTACGGGCGATTGGAGGCGACGATACGTTGAGAATTTTACAATTTGTGCCGCCAAATTTTTTGCCGATAAAAGTCTTGGTGATTGATTCGGCGGAGCTGTTGGCGGGCTTGCGAAAAATTTTACCCGCCGCACGAATCGCCCTCATGACGACCGAGCCGACGCCCAAGATAAAGCGACTGTGCAACGAGTTCCGCGCAGATTTGATTGACGAATTGCCCGCCGCGCCCAAAGTCTTCGAGCTGATAATCGCCGAGGAAGTCTTGACGGTCGGCGAAAATTTTTATTCGACGTTGCTGGAGTTCAATCATTTGCTGACGGATTCGGGCTTCCTGCTGACGCGCTTTTATAACGTGCGATTTATAGGCGTATTAGAGGCTCTGCGGCGCGGACGGTTCTGCAATAACGAGCGGCGGCTTTGGGCTAAGGCGGACGTGGTCAAGCTCCTCGACGACGCGATTTATAAGGAAATACACTTCATGCCCGGCGAAGACCCTACTCCCTACTCCCTAATTCCTAATCCCTGGCTCACGTTCGGCTTCGACAACTTCAGCGACGATTTGACGACCAAAATTTGGCTGGTTAAAGCTTGCAAGTGTACCGCCGAGGTTGCCGCGCTAAAAGAGGTTTTCACGCCCGAAGTCCGCGCAGATTTGTCGAGGCTTCTTCACCGCATCGAATACGACATTGACGCCGAAGAGAATTTCCGACGCCTTATGGAGCTTTGCAACCGCGAGGGTATCTTCGACGATTACTTAGCCGATTTTATCAATCAAGTCGTAGTGCACGCGGCTGCTAAGGATTTTATCCGCACCCGTATTGGAGCTTTTATTTGAGTTTAAGTCGGGCGTTCGGGAAGTTCAACGTCGCAAAATAATCGTCGAGGGTCTCTGCGCGGCGAATCATCTCAACCGCGCCGCTTTCCCGAATCAACAGCTCGGCACTGCGCAACTTGCCGTTATAATTAAAGCCCATGGCGTGACCGTGCGCACCCGTATCGTGAATTATCAGCACGTCACCGACCTCAATCGGCGGAAGGCGGCGGTCGACGGCAAACTTATCGTTATTTTCGCAGAGCGAACCCGTCACGTCGTAAAGCTCCGTGCAATCCGCCTCCTCCTTACCCAAAACCGTTATGTGGTGATAGGCGTCGTAAAGCGCGGGGCGCATCAAATCCGACATGCAAGCATCCAGCCCGACGTAGCTTTTATACGTATTTTTTTTGTGCAAGACCGTCGACACCAGCCAACCTGCCGGTCCCGTCATGGCGCGCCCGCTTTCCATTGCCAAGCGCACGTTGCCCAGCCCGTTCGGTACCATTATCTCGAAGAAAAGTTTCTTTATGCCGTCGCCTATCATCTTTAAATCGACCGGTAACTCGTCGGGGCGATACGGTATTCCCAAGCCGCCGCCCAAGTTCACGAACTCGAACGTTATCCCCAGCCGATTTTTAATCTTAGCGGCAAGCTCGAACATAATCCGCGCCGTGTATATGAACGTTGACGATTTGCGCTCGTTCGACGCTATCATCGTATGCAAGCCGAATCGCTTAATGCCCTTATCCAGACAAATTTTATATGCCTCAAAGATTTGCTCACGCGTCAAGCCGTATTTCGCCTCGGCGGGGCGTCCGATTATATCGTTGCCGTCGTTCATGATGTCGGCGGGATTGTAGCGGAACGAAATTATTTCGGGCAAGCGGGCGTTGCGCTCCAAATAGTCAATGTGCGTTATGTCGTCCAGATTTATAATCGCGCCCAAGTCTAGAGCTTTACGGAATTCTTCGGCGGGCGTGTCGTTTGAAGTCAACATAATTCGTTCGCCCGTGACGCCTGCCGCCTCGCTTATGTACAGCTCGGCTATCGAACTGCAATCGGTGCCCGCGCCGTCTCGCGCCATTACTTCCACCAGATACGGATTCGGCGTCGCCTTTACCGCAAAATGTTCGCGGAAATCGGGTGCCCATGCGAACGCCTCCCGTAATTTCCTGAAGTTCTCGCGTATCGTTCGCTCGTCGTAGATGTGAAACGGCGTCGGGAATTGCTTTATCACTCCGCGCAGGGCGGTTTCCGGCAACGGGAATGTTTTAGGCGTATGAAATGTTTCCGCGTGATTTTCTGTCGTCATCATTAAATCCTCCGAAAAAAATTTTGTATACACGCCGATTATAACATTTCTGCGCGGAAATGACATTGGTAATTTTAAATTTCGTAACGAATCAACAAGGCATCGTTTAATTGACCAGAAGCGTCAGGGTCTTTAATCCTAACCTGTTCAATAATTAAGCTCGGGCAAATCTCTCGCCAAGCAAAAAGGTTGTCGCCATTCCTAAAACGTGAAAGTTTCTCGTTCCTTATGATGCACATGAAATTAAACCTAGCGTTTGGATTCGGTCTGTAAACGTATCTGAAGAAGCTCCACGGGTTTTCGATATGCCACATGTTGCGAAGGTCAAGACGCGTCGCGCCCGTCGGGTCAATCGCATTGACTCTGCCCGGTTCGCGTTCGTCGCCAAAACGAATGTTCGGAATATCTTTAAGTTTCGAACGCATTTCAAGAAGAATATTTTTGTAATGCTTCGCCGACGCGCAGTAATCAATGCCATAAACCATGCAAAGGTGCGTGAGCTGTTTGCCCTTCGACACGCCGACAGCGTAAATTATATCTTTCTCCGTCCATCTCTCAGCCTTGCGACAAGAGTTGGTAACCAACGGGTCATCAACAAAAAGTTTTTGACGCGGATAAACTGTATTGAGTATCAGAGGGTCATTTAGTCCGGGACGAGAATATCTTTTGGGAATGTAAATGTTCTTTATCTCTATTGCGTCACCGCCGCGCAACATGAGGTCAGGCGGATTGGTCGAGTTACCGATATGAAAAACATCACCCCAACGGCAAGTCCTCTCCGTTTTGTCAGCAACATGAAAAGTATCGGCGAAAAGATTCTTGATATACACGCCGATTATAGCACAAAAAAAATCCCGCCGCGTCGACGGGATTAAACTTTTCCGCGCAGGTTTATTTATCGTTGCCAAAAGTCAATGTGAATTCGTCTTTGCTGAGCTTGGTTAAGTTGTCGAGAGTTTCAATCTTGCCGACGGAGTAATCCGTTGCGGGGCTTTGCATGATTGAATCCAGCCCGGGAGCGTCGAAGTTACTTTCGTCGAACCAATAGACATCAGCAGAACCGCCGGCTATCGTTGACTTGCTCTTGTTGTAGTTGTAGATTATGCCGTCTTCAAAGATGAGTGTCGTATTGTTGACGATAACTTTCTTGCCCGCCGAACCTTTCAGCGTCAAGGTTTTATTGGCGTCGTTGCTGAAGGTGAGCGTCACGTTTTTATTGGCGTCGACAGCCACGTTTTTGATATGGCTGAGCCACTTTGCGCCGTTGCCGTTGAGCTGAATCTTGTCGAAGTTGGCGGCGTAATCGGTTATCACGTCTTGCCCGCCCGTGTAAACAAAGGTATCCGCGCCCCAACCGCCTTTGAGCGTATCGTTGCCCGCGCCGCCATCCAAAGTATCCGCCTTTGTCCCGCCGACGATTGAGTTGTCCAGAGCGTTGCCTGTGATCGCGATAGAGGTCGTGCGCTTGGAAGCAGTGGCTACTTGCACAAACGAATCTAACGTGACCTGCGCGGCAGAGCCGTTCGTTAACGTCATTGTAGTTGAAATGATTTCGCCGCTATCTTCGCCCTCAATGTTTATTGCGGACAAATTCGCCGCACCCGATAACGTCAGCAAGTTGCTGCCGACTTTGACAATCACATCATCGCCGCTCTTAAGGGGGGTGAATTCGCCCTCGCCGTCGTCAATCCTAAGCGTCGTAGTGGCATTGAAGCCTTGAATCAAGTCGTTGCCCTCGTCCGTGTAGTAGAGAATAACATTGTTAGCGGCGTCGGAGTCCAGGCTGATTGTATCGTTGCCGTAGCCCGCCTCTATCGTCACGGTCGCGGCGGTGTTGGCTATGATGTCCGCGCCCCTGCCGCCGTTAATCGTCACGGTTTGGGCGGTGTTGCCTATGGAGTCGTCGCCGTCCCTGCCGTAAATCTTAACGTAGGTGCCGCTGTTTGTGATAGTATCGTTATCGTCGCCGCCGTCCACTGTCACGGTCGCGCCGCTATTGATAATAGTGTCGTCGCCTTTACCTGCGTTGATTGAAGCGGCGGCTCTATCAACACCCGTTACACTGATAAAATCATTGCCCGACCCGCCGTCTATCGTGACGCTGTAAGATTTTCTGATATTTTGACTGACTAATATTGTGTCGTCACCGTCGCCCGCGTTTATCGTAGCATTGCCGCTGTCATAATTCCAGATGGAATCGTTGCCTGCGCCACCGTTGATTGAAACATAGGAATCAGAGGGGTAATCATAGTAATTTATATTAACATAATTATAAATGGTATCATTGCCGGCTCCGCCGTTGATTGTGACATTTGTACCGCCGTTAGAGCTATTAGTGTTGCCGTTTCTAATGTAATCCGCTCCTTCGCCCGCGTCTATGGCAGTACCGGCTCCGATATTGTTTATGGAGTCGTTATCAGCCGCGCTGATTATCGTTACGTTTGAACTTGCGTTGTAAATGGTATCGTCACCCTCGCCGCCATTGATTGACGTGTTTGAACCCCAATTGCTAACTTTATCTTTACCGTCGCCGCTGTCAATGGTTACCTCTGTGGCTGAGTTGGTAATAGAATCATCGCCCAGCCCGCCGATAATCGTGGTGCTCTCGCCGCTGTTGTAAACGGTATCGTCGCCGTTGCCGAGAATGGCGTTGACGCTGGCGGCTGTGTTGCTGACGTAATCATTTCCCGCGCCGCCGTCGAGTTTGGAGCCGGTGCCGAGCGAACTGTTCACGATTAAATCATCGTCCTCGCCGCCGACAATCGAAACGTTTTTGCCGCCGTTGGTGATGGTGTTGTCACCCTCGCCCGCGTCGATAGTGACGTTCGCGCCCGTGTAGAGCGTTACGAGGTCGCCCTCGCTGTCCCCCGTGACAATAAAGCCGATGTTGACGATTGAATCCCCCGCCTCGCCGAACGCCGGTAAAGTGTTGGACGCGTCATTTTCATATAACGCCATAAGAATCCCTCTCCTTGCCTAAAAATTTTTGAGTGTTTCCCTAGGCGTTATTATAGTTGCATTTTTTTTTCAATTCCCAGCCGCGAAAATTTAACAAAAAATCCCCGCCACATTGACGGGGATTAAAAGTTTCCGCGTTGATTTTATTTATTTTGGCTGGGCGGAGCCATAGGTTTACCGTCTTTATCCTTGGGCGGTTCGGGACGATTGGAGTT
>CALFJE010000006.1 GCA_937877545.1 uncultured Selenomonadales bacterium
AAGGACGGTCAAAGCCTGGGCATTCCCGGCGCGGTCGGCGACATTGCAGACAAAACTTTTACTCGCGGATAAAAAAGTCCCCGTCACAATCGGCGGGGATTTTCTATTGCCACAAGCTGAACACTCCAAATTTGAGGCGGCAAGGACAATATCAGCTTCCGCCCGGGCAATGCGGGGGCGGTCGAATTCTTTAAGGACGGTCAAAGCCTGGGCATTCCCGGCGCGGTCGGCGACATTGCAGACAAAATTTTTACTGAGCCGGCAATGCACAACGTTGCGTATGAACGCGGCGACCATGTTGGAATCATGACGAGTAGCGGCGCGACCGTTGGATGCAACGTCACGTTGCTTGCCATAAGCTGAGCGGGTCGGCATACTGATAGACGCCGTTGACTTTGACGATATACTCCAAATGCAAATGCGGACCTGTGGAGTAGCCGGTTGAGCCGATTTGAGCGATAACCTGCCCCGCGCCGACGACTTGCCCCGCCGCCACGTGCAAAGTACTGCAATGAGCGTAGCGGGTATAGGCGTCAATGGCGGGGTGATAAATCAGCACCTGGTTGCCGTAGCCGTCGCCGAGATTGTTCGCGATTACGACTTGCCCGTCGAAGAGACTGCCGATATACGCGCCGTATTCGTAGCCGAGGTCAACGCCCGAATGAAATTTCCACTCGCCCGAAATGGGATGAATCCGCCAACCGAACGGACTTGTCACGGGGAATTCAATCGCCCTTGCGCTCGCGGGCAGAATCAGAATCATCAGCACCAATGCCCAAATTTTTTTCAAACTCTGCAACCTCCTCCAACGTGTATTCGACGTGCATTGACTTCCAGCGGTCGTGGAGCCAAAACCATTCATCGGGATACTTGCGCACGTGCTCCTCAATCAGCGTCGCCAACTGTTGAGTCATTTTTTTTATATCGGCGTGCTTATCCTGCGTGCGCTCGACCGTAAGCGGCGGCGAAATTTCAAGCGTGTGCGTTCCGTCGGGATTCTTGTGCATGAACGCGGGGAATATCGGCACCTTGCGGAAGCGCGACATACTCGCCGCGCCCGTCACGAAATTGGTTGCCTGATTAAAAAACTTCACGACAACGCCGTCGACGCGCCCCACGTCTTGATCCATAATCAGCCCGATAAAATGCCCCTCGTCGAGCATTTTGTACATTTCGCGCACGCCGCTGCGATACGTGATGTGCATACCAATCAGCGTGCGGTATTCGTTGATGAATTTATCCGCGCCCTCGGAGCGTTGTTTTTTGGCGACGCCGACCAGCGGGATACCGTTTTGCGCGAAGGCTCCGCCCATAAGCTCCCAGTTGTCGCTGTGGCAAGTCATAATCACCGCGCCGCGTTTGCCGGAATTTTTATAAGCCGTCAAGTGTTCAAGTCCCGCAACTTTGACGTGACTGCCCATGTTGCCCTTGAGCTTCGGGAAGGACAAAACCTCCATGAACATCGCGCCGAACTGAACGGTACTTTCACGGGCTATCCGCGCAGATTCAGCCGTCGACACGTGCAGGCAACGGCGGATATTTTCCTCGGCAAGCCGTTTGCGTTTGGCGGGCAGGAATAGCCATATCAAACTTGCCAGCCCGCGCCCGAATTTTAAGCAGAATTTCAGCGGCAACAGGCAGACCAACGCACTAAGCCATTTTAAGATTCTGTACTCGATTGAAATTCACCGTCCTTCGGAAGCGTTTATTCTGTCGACGAAAATTTTTTCCTGCAAAGCAAAATCCCCTCGCCGTAACGAAGGGATTTTTATTCTGCTTGTGATTATCTGTGCAACGGAGGCGGGGGCGGCGGATAATGACCTCTAGACGACGGAGGAGGCGGCGGAGGAGGATTTCTGTAGCGGTCGCGTTCACGACGCTCACGGTCACGACGCTCACGGTCACGACGCTCACGTTCATAACGCTCACGGTCACGACGCTCGCGCTCATAACGCTCACGGTCGCGCTCATAACGCTCACGGTCGCGCTCATAACGCTCACGTTCACGACGTTCACGGTCGCGACGCTCGTTTGCGGTTTCGCGCTCCAAAATGTATTTATCTCTGAAATGCGCCCACCTGCTGTCCATATCTTGCGATTCAACGTTTTGCGAATCCAAAGGCTCTACACCCGACGCCTCGACTTGCCCGCCCATAAGCAACAGACTTGCCGCCGCCGCTATCAAAAATTTCTTCATGACGCTCATCTCCTTTGCCAAAAGTTTCCTTAAGTTTAAGGAGACAAAATTAAAATTGCTTTAAGTTTTGGTTAGAGTTTCGATTATCTGTTCGAGCTTGCGGACTTTTTCGAGGAGGTCGGGAACCTTCTTCAACGCCGCCTGGTGCTTTAGCCAATCGTTGTGGCTCTGAATGGGGAAGCCGCAACCGAAAAATCCTTCCGGCATACTTTTGCTGATGCCCGACCGCGCCGCGTAAACGGAATTGGAGCCGATGGTTATATGCCCGACCGTGCCGACTTGCCCGCCGAACGTGACATTATCGCCGACGGTCGTCGAGCCGCTGATTCCCGTCTGCGCCACGATTAAGCAATTCGCGCCGATTTTGCAGTTGTGCGCAATGTGGACGAGGTTATCAATCTTTGTGCCGTGCCCGATAATCGTCGAACCCATAGCCGCCCGGTCTATGCCGACGTGTGCGCCGATTTCCACGTCGTCCTCGATAACCACGTTGCCGACCTGCGGAACCTTGGTGTGCACGCCGTTTGAAGTCGTGAAGCCGAAGCCGTCGGAGCCGATAACCGCCGAGCTGTGAATCACGCACCGCTTGCCGACCTTGCAGAATTCGCGGACGGTCGCGCTTGAGTAAACAATCGTATCCTCGCCGATAGCCGCGTGTTGCCCGATATAAACGTGCGGATAGATAATCGCGCCGCGTTGAATCTCCGCATAATCGTCGACGGCCGCGAACGGCATAATCGTAACGTCGCCGCCGATTTTAACGTCCTTGCCTATGTGCGCCTTGGGGCTTATGCCGACGGGCAAATCCAACTTTGGCGTGAAAAGCTCCAGCAACATGGCGAAGGCGGCTCGCGGGTCGCGCACGCGGACGGCGGGCTTCGGGAAGTCTTGCGTTTCGAGCGGGATTAGCACTGCCGACGCCGCGCAGGTTTTTGCCTCGTCGAGGTGCGGCGGGACCGCGAACGTCAAATCGCCTGCCCGCGCCATTGTGATATTCGACAGCCCGCTGATTTTTATCGCGCCGTCGCCGCTCAGGGTGCCGCCCGTAAGTTCGGCTATCTCATTTAAATTTTTTTCCATAGTCACCGCCCGCCTATTGCATTTTTTTAATAACTTCGTCGGTCACGTCGATTGCGCCGTGGAAAATTAACTTCTCGTCCTCAGAATTGTTTACAACCACGTCGATATTTTTCTCGCGGGAAATTTCCTCGATTACAACGTCCATGCGGCTTTTAATCTGCGTGGCGTAGGCTTGATTGATGCCTTCGAGCTTGCGTTGAAATTCCATTTGAGCTTTGGCGGCTTCCTCCTCGGTCAATTCCTTGTCGCCGTAGTCTTGCTGATATTTTTCCTGCGCCTCTTTGATTTTGGTCTCCGCCTCCGTCATCAACGTTTTGACGCGGGGGGCTTCCGCCATAATTTTTTCCACGTCCACCGAGCCGATTTGCCCTTGTCCGCAACCCGCCATTATCAGCGACGCCGCCAGCAATGCCGTCGCCGCCAATCTTTTTGCCACGTTCATTTATAATCACTCCAATCAAAGTCGTTTCATTTCCCTGATTAAGTCGTCGGTTAAGTCCTTGGCATCTTTGCCGGCGAAGACCGCGACTCCGACGCCTTCGGGCGGTTTGAGTTCAAAATTCTGCTCCACGCCCCGCGATAAGATTCTGTTGCCGGGGACGGGCTTGCGCTTAATCAAGACCATTTCCAGCCGATTGACCGCCGCCAGCATGGTTGCCTTATCGGCTATCGACGCCAGGATTTTTTTCTCAAGAGCGGCGCGTTCTTTGCCGACGGCTTGCAATTCGTCGAGGAGTTCGCGTCGCCGATTTTGCCGATTTTCCATTGCCCGCACGGCGTCCTCCATAATCCGTCGATTGCGCTCGGTCACGTCGGATTCTTTTTGCCGCGTTTGAGCTTCGACCTCGGCACGCATTCTTTCAGCCTCGGCGCGAAGTCGCTTTTCGTCTTCGGCTACCAAATCCTCCGCGTACTGTTCGATTTCCGCCGTCCACTTATCAAGCAATTCCTTTTGCATTCGATTGCGTTCAAACTCCACCTCGTCCAATCGTTTAAGCAGTTCATTGATTTGCTCGTCGGTAAGGCGGAGATTGTCGGCGTTCTTCAACTTAAGTTGAATATTCAAGTTTTCGTTAAGGAACTCGCCGATTATTTTATCGCGTTCCTCCAAATAGCGCGGCTCGGTCTTTTTGCGATAATCCTCCAGAGCCGCCTTCTTGCGACTTTCCAACTCGGCAAGCTGACTGATGACGGCTTGCGCATTTTTTTGCCACTCCGCCTCGTCAAAGACCTCGGTATTGGTTTCGGGCGGCGGCGGCTTGGGCAGTTGCGTAAGGCGCATTGCCTCGTTGAGTTCAAGCCGCAAGCGCAATTCGGTTGCCTGCAGTTGCGCCAGCTGTTCGCCGTCGGGGTGCGCCGCTTGGATTTTTTCTATGTCGATAATGCCGAAGCCGCGTGTCGGTTTGGGCGCGGGCTGTTCGACTTTTTTATCCGCGACGGGTTGGTCGGAGCGTTCGGGCATTCCGTAGAAATAAAGTCCGCCGCCTATCAGCAACAGCGTCGCCAAAGCCGCAAGTATTCCGTAGTTCAACGCGCCCGCCTCCTAACAAAAAAGGATTAGGAACCGGTCCTCCGCCCTTAGTCCCTAGTCCCCAGTTCCTAGTCCCTAAAAATTATTTCTTCTTGCCGAGTTGCGCGATAACGTCGTTGGTGATGTCCTGCCCGCCGTAGACGACTGCCGCCTTTGCCAGCACGACGCTCAAGCCTTTTTTGTCGGCGACCGCCTTGATTGCCGTTTCGATTGACTTAACGACCGGCTCCAAAAGTTCCTCGCGCTTTTGCAGGATTCGTTCTTGGCATTGGCGATAGTAGTCCGCCTTTTCCTGGTCGTTCATGCCTGCAGATTTTTCGTCGAATTCTTTCTTGACCTCTTCGACAGTTGCTTTGAGTTGGTCGTCGAGGGTTTGCATATCGGGATGTTGCACGAGGATTTGGTCGTATTCCACGACGCCGACGTTCGACGAGCTTGCCGCCGACGCGATGTTACCCGTCTGCGTCAACGCTATCGCCACCACGCTCCCGATAAAAATTACCGCGATTAGGATGCTCACGAACCGCACTTGTTTCTTTTCCAATTTTATCATTATGCATACTCTCCTTAGGTCGGTTGCCTTGATAATGCCGCCGATTATATCAGAGCCTTTCGCCCTTTGCAAATTATAAATTCCTTTGAGCCGGTGCCCGCGCCCGCCACGTTCCCATATCATCCGCCTCCTCCGTTTTCTGCGCGTATCTTACCAGATAAATTTCAGATATTCAAGCTGTCGAAAAAATTTTTGCAGGGCGGCGCGTTTTTTGCTATCATGTGGAAAATCATTCACGGAGGAAATTGTTATGAACTGGAAGAAAAAAGTTTTATCGACCGTGACGGCGACGGCAGTGGGCTTATCGCTGACCTTGGGCACGCCTGCCGTTACCGAGGCTGCCGGTGTCGGCGATGCCGCCATAATTCTTGCTCAAGGCTGGGCACTCAACAAGCAGATAGACGCGAACCTCAAACACTTCAACGACACGGAGGAGGGGCGGCAGGAGCTTTATCAGAAATTCCGCGAAAAGTACGGCGTCTGCGAAGATTACGAATACAACACCGCGCTTGATAGGATTATGACGAATCTGACTCGCGGCGTCGGAGCCGTCGACCCCACGATTAGTAAAAAGCCCTACCTCTACTTTATTTCCAATCAGGAGACCGTTAATGCCGCCTGTTCCATGGGGCACGTCATGATGGTTAACGTCGGCACTTTCCGCAAAATTACCAACGAGGACGAGCTGGCGGCGATAGTCGGACACGAGATGGGGCACGGGCAAAAGGATCACGTCGCCAAAGGGCAAAAGAAACATCTCAACAAGCTGGTCGTTGCGAGTTTGGCGGGGGCGGCAGTCGGCGGCGGAGCTTTGACTTCGATTGTTGCGGACGTTGTGCTGAATAATTCCATTGCGCACGGCGACAGAAAGTTGGAGTCCGAAGCCGACCTGCTGGGTTTCGACTACATACTCCACACCGATTACAATCCCGGAGCCTGCGCGGCTGTCATGCAGAAATTCGTTGAAATGGAGATTGGCAAGAATAATTCGAGTATCTTCAATCCCTCCGACCACCCCGACAGTGCCACGCGCCGCGACACTTACGTCAAGAAGCTGTTCGAGTACAGCGGCAAGCACGTCACGGCTAAGGACGGCGTCGTTACCGTCAACAAGAAAACGCTCCTGAAGGTTGCCGCCTCTGCCGATATGTCGTCCGCCGAGCGTTCGTATTTCGTATTGGGCAATTTGGCGGCGGCTTATCACAACGGGCAGAACAAGTACGAGGCGACCGTTCAAAACGGCGTAGTGATGTTGGGCAACCAGCCGATTATTGAGCCGTTGGCGGGCGACGAGTCCGCGCAGGTCATTGCCGACCGTTTAAATGAGATTAAGTAAAAAAATTATCCCCGATTGAACGTCGGGGATTTTTTGTTGCGATAAGAGTTTAATCTTTGAGGAACATTTTCTTGAACAGCTCGATAAAATTTATACACGAGGTCGACAACGTTTGATTCTTGCGCCACGCAACCACCGTGTGCGTCGTCATTTCGGGTTCGACGATTCGCTTATAAATCAAGTCGCCGTCGGTGAGGAGCCGCTTGCCCGATACCGGCGTCATTGCCACGCCCAGATTCATTTTTACCATAAGCAAATCTTGAACGATGCTGTCCGATACGCAGATGATATTCGGGTCGAAGTCGAGCTTTTTGCACGCCGCTATGAAGTTCGATTTCCAGCGCAGGGGGATAATCAGCGGTTGTTCACGGAGCTCTTCCAGACGAATCGTTTTGGCGTTTTTGCCGCAAGGATTGTTCGCGTTCATGACGACGACGAGCGGCTCATTGGGCAGGACAAGCAGTTCGTAATTCAGATTGTCGACTTGCGTGCGGGTTATGGCGATTTCAATCAGGCGGCTGTCGAGCAATTCGATAATCCTTGCGCCTTCCGCCTCCCAAATCTCAAACGTGACGTCGGGATAAATCTTGCGGAATTCGGCAATTAAATCGGGCAGAATCATCGCGCCCGACGTGGTGATTGTACCGATACGAATGGTGCCCTTGGTGCCGGAGCCAATCTCCGTAATTTCGCGGACGGTGCCGTCGACCATGCCCAAGATACCTTCGACGCGGTTGTAGAGGACTTGACCCGCCTCCGTCAAGCGGATTCGGCGCGAGCCGCGTTCAAAAAGCTTTACGTTCAGATTTTCTTCGAGGTGTTTCATCTGTCGACTGAGCGCGGGTTGCGCTATGCCGAGCCGTTGCGCCGCGTGGCTTATGTTCCCCTCCTCCACAATCGCGAAGAACGCACGCATGTCTTTGATGCCGATAGTTTGTGTCATTGTCATTAAGTCATCTCCTACAAATTTTTTGCCGGCAATTAGTCGCGGTTATTATAGCACAATCCTGCGCGATATGGTATAGTTTAATCAAGATATTTTACAGAGGAGGAATAATGATTCATTGCAGGAAGCCCAAGACCGACGACGCGTTTTGATTAGCCTGCGCGAGCATACTCTGTGCCGATTGCGTCAAAATGTTATACTTCATGTAAGTCGCCATCTCCTTAGCCATATCGGCGTCGCGTATCGTCGATTCGGAAGCTTGAGTGTTTTCGTTCACGGTCAATATATTGGTGCCGGTATATTCAAATCGTTGGAGGTACGCGCCCAAATCCGTTGCCGCGTCCAAGGCAATTTCTATCGCGTCTTCGATGGTGCCTATAGCCTCATTTGCCTTTTTTATCGTGAAAACCTCCACGCCGTCAATCCCCAAGGCGTTCGAGCGCATGTCCGCAATATAAATTGCCCCGCCTGAGTGCCGTGCTGAATCCGCAGCGGATTGTAAGTCGTCCAAGAATCCGATAAAAAATCGCAGGGCAGAGGCTCAACGGGCTCCATATCGGTTAAACCTTCCCGGCGAGTACCGACGTCCTCCGAGCGGTTTATCAAGTTGTTCGGCGCAGTGATTATCGTGTTGCTTGAAAGAATGTCGCTGTTGACACTTCCGACTTTGCCGTATCGTGCCTATAGCCGCGCCGCCTTTGCCCCTGTAAGTTATCGTTGATTCGGTTATCGATATATTTCCTACCTTCCCGTAATTGCTCGCACCGATAGCGGGCTCATTTGTCCCCGTGGTGTATTTCATTTCTATCATTTTGTATCGTTATATCGCCGACATTACCGCCGCCGCCTATCATTCCCGCAACGTCACGCGTTATATCGGACGTAAAAGTCCCGCCGTAAATCGTGATATTGGAAGAGGAAAGGTCTTCGTCTTCGTCGGAGCCTATCAATGCGCCGTGATAATAGTGATTTTCATAATTCGCGGTGAAATCGATTTGAGCTTTCGGGTCGCTATTCGCCGCTACGGTCAAGCCGCCGCCGATATTTATAACTGCCGTTCTTCGCGTCCCCCGACCTTCGTCGTTGAATTTGTTCTTGCCTATGATGTTGAGCCTGTTTCCTTCGCCTTGAAATTTGATAAAATTTTTGCTCCCGACTATGAAAACATTTCTTAGCGGCAAGGACATAAACTCCGTCCGCACTGATAGTGTAATCGCCGCGAGGAATCATTGTCCCCTCCGAAGATTTTATCGTATATCTGCCGTCGAGGAGGATTTTACCGTTGTACTGCGTGCCTATAGTAATGTCGTTGATAATGTGCTTGCGTTGGTCGTGCTCCTTTTGAATCGTCTTGCGGTCGTCGTCGGTATTGGAGTCGTTGGCGGCGTCGATAGCCTTTTCCTTCATGGTGCGTAAGTTCGTAATGATTTGGTCGACACCGCGCTCCGATTGAGCTCCCTTAACGATATTTGAGCCCTGCGTTGTAACAGACTGTCATAGCCATAATAACCCGCCTCCATGTTTGACTGAGTTTTTCTGCAATGGATATATTTATCCTGCGCGTGGCGGCGTCTTACTGCAAAAAAATTTTAAAATTAGGGCAATGAATGACACCGGCAAAGTATGGTATAATCGGGAAAACTTGCACGGGAGGAATTTTAATGAGCATACTTAGAGAAATTTATTCGACGGAGGGGCGGCTCAATCGCCTGCGCTATTTAAAATACATGTTGGCGTTGGCGGTGATAGCGGGCGTAGCTACGTTCGTAACGTCTTCAATGGGGACGTTCCTCACGGGCGACCCGAACGGGGCTTTGGTCATGATGATAACGGGAATTTGGGCAATCGTGGCGGGCGCGGGCAATATCATGCTGATGATTCGGCGCGTCCACGATTTGGGCAAGAGCGGCTACTTCGCGCTGATAGCCTTCGTTCCCGCGATAGGCGTCATTTTCTCAATCGCGCTGTTTTGTTTGCCGGGGCAAGTCGGTTGGAACGAATACGGCGCGGATCCTCTTGACGAATACAAACACGAAGCAGTTTGACGCTTGACGATTGGGGAGGTGTTTACCGTGGACGTGTTCGCGAAAATATTTTCGACGCGGGGGCGGCTGAGTCGCGGGCTTCACGCAAAGTATCATTCGCTGTGGCTGGTGCTGAACATGTTGGCGGGCTTCACGAGTTCATTCTTTGCGGCATTCCTGACGGGTACCAACGATTTGGGCTATACGATAGCGGGCATTTTGTTTTACATTTGGCTAATCGGGGCACTCATGGTTTCGGCGCGACGCCTGCACGATTTGGGTTGGGACGGGCGGTTTGCGTTGGCGTTGCTGATTCCGGGTGTCGGCGTGTTGTTGGCGGTATATCTGTTCGGAGCGGCGGGGCAAGTCGGCGCGAACAAATACGGCGAGGCGTCCGAAAATTAAGCTTGCCTGTCTTGGGCTTTTCGTTTAGAATTAGCGAAGTTTTAAATTGGGAGGTTGGTAAAAAATGGTACCGCTTTTGGTTTTGGGAGCACTGGTCGGCGGCGCGTTGGCAGTGGCGAATTGGCAGGAGATTGAAAATTGGCTTAAAGAATTCCTGCCGAAGCTCCAGACCGCGCTCAAGGACGTTGGCATTGTCGACTATGCGGCGAAGCTTTTTTCCAGCGTGGAGGGCAACGTTATGCGCCTCGTTCACAAGCTCTACTACAAAGAAAACGGCAAATGGGTCGAGAAGACCACCGTCCGCGAGATTGACGAGTCCGAGGTTCCGGCTTGGGCTAAGGAAGGCTTGACCGCCAGAGAGAGCGACGTTACCGCCCGCTACGAGAAAGAACTTGAGCTTAGCGTTTGAGCGAGGTGAATTGAAGTGGCATTGGAAAGCAAGATTGAAATGGTCGCCGATTTGGTCGAGGCGGCTAAGAATTTTTTTGTGGATTTGCTCCGCCCGAACATGACGCTGGAGAAAATAGCGGAGGTCGTGTCGCCGCGCCTGGACGATACGATTAAAAAGTACGAGCGCAACGGGCTGACCTACAGCGCGGGCAAATTCAGCGTCAAGTATGCCGACGAAAAGCATTTCAAGTTGGATTTCGAGATGTATTTTCAGGACATCGAGGGCAAGTGGCATAAATGCGCCAACGAGAGCGACGAGCGCGACGCTACGCTTTTGGAGGAGGGCGCGTGGAAGACGATTAAGGCTTTGAAGATTATCACGTTCCCGATTGAAAAGCCCAAAGCCGGCGGCGAAGTCCTTCAAAAGGACAAGAATCTGGAGGAGTACAAGAAAGACGAATTGGACAGGCTGTTGGGCAAGCCCGCCGAGGAGAAGCCCGCCGCCAAAGCCGACGACGTTAAAACCATGGACATTCAAGCCGAAGAGGTTAAGCCCGTCGACGCCAAGGCTGACGAAATCGACAAGAAATAAATCGCTCGAAAATTTACGTTTCAAACCCCCGTTGGGGGCTTATTTTTTTTCGCGGGCGGCTTGAACAAAATAAAAATGTCGTGTACAATTCAACCTATTCACGTTACGTCACCCGGCAAAGGAGGCTTAAACCTTGAGTTACAGCAAATACAATTTCGTATTCTTCTTAAATGCGACAGATGCTTTGTATTATAAAATCATGTTTTATGACGCCTTCGCTCTCAGCAACGTTCGAGTTTTAGATATAAATTTCGCGAATGTGAATAACAAGCTGTCTCTTAACTTCGTGCCATATCGACCTGCCAACAATCCTGCGGCTTTCCGAAATCTTCAAGCGTTCAATGTAAACTCGCCGCAAGCCTTTGCCGAAGACTTTCCCGTAAAGAATCCGATAGTGTTTTTTTTCTGGGCAAATTTTTATAATCACTTTCGCGCTTTCAATTTTTTTCAATATCTCAAAAGCAATTATGCGGGCTGTAAATTGGTTTGCTGGATTACCAACCCGATTCATCATTATCGGGATTATTACAAGCTTTTTACCGACAAAGCAACGACAAAAGAGTTCCTCGCCACGTTTGATTGTGTGCTGACTTACAACATAACAGATGCCATGGATTATTCCCTTACGTATGTTGAAGGTCCGTATTCCGTTTTGCCTTTTGAACATCCGAAAGAAGACATTGATATATTTTTCGTAGGCTATGCAAAAAGGAGATTGGAAAAAATTCTCCGAGCGTATGAAAGTTTTAAAGCGGCAGGTTTTGTTTGCGACTTTCACATCGCCGGTGTTCCCAATCCATCCTCAATTCAGGCTGAAGGTTTGCATTTTAACAAATTGTCTTATTTGGAGGTTTTAGGGCGTGTCATGCGTTCAAAGGGAATTATGGACATAGCTCATACGGGAAATTACGGCTTGACCCTGCGCTACTTTGAATCGTTGGCTTATAATAAAAATTTCATCACGAACAATGCTTTTTATCGCCAAGAGCGATTTGCGTCGCCCAAACTCTTCCTGATTGACAGAAGTCTTGCGATAGATAAAAAGAAGTTTATGAACGCCTCGGAGCTGTCGAGTAATTATCGAAACGAATATTCGCCATTGCGCCTGGTGAGCTTTTTGGAGTCCTTGCTTAATTCATAGGGAGGAATGCTTACGTGTCTATTCAAATTTTTAAGCCAAAGTTCGCGGTCGAAGAATGCCTCGCGGAAATTCGGGAATGTTTGGATAAGGGCTGGACAGGGCTCGGCTTCAAGACCGTAGAATTTGAAAATGCCTGGAAGAATTATACCGATTTGCCGTTTGCCTACTACGTGAACTCTGCGACGGCGGGTTTGAATTTGGCGGTCGAAATTCTTAAGGAAAAACACGGCTGGAATGACGGTGACGAAATTATTTCCACGCCGATAACTTTTGTCTCGACGAATCACGCAATTTTAAAGGCAGGCTTAAAGGTGGTCTTCGCCGATATTGATGATACCATGTGTTTGAATCCCGCCTCTGTTCGCGAACGCATTTCGGAACATACTCGCGCCGTCATGTTCGTCGGTATCGGCGGAAATATCGGGCACTATTACGAGATTGTCGACCTTTGCCGCGAACACAACTTGACGCTGATCCTCGACGCCGCTCACATGTCGGGTACCAGAGTAATGACGCG
>CALFJE010000007.1 GCA_937877545.1 uncultured Selenomonadales bacterium
TGTGCGTGTTCGGCGTCAAGGAGGGACTGGAGCGAATCCGCGCCCTCGCCGACGCCTTGGGACAGCCGCAAAATTTTTATCGGACAATACACGTGGCGGGCACCAACGGCAAAGGCTCCGTTTGCGCCATGCTCGCCGAAATGCTTAAAGCGTCGGGTTTGAAGGTCGGGCTGTTCACGTCGCCGCATTTGGAAAGCTATTGCGAACGAATCAAGATTAACGGCGCGAACATTCCCGAATCCGACTTCGCCGAGATGATTTTCCGCGTCAAGGCGTGCAACGTCGCGGCAACACATTTTGAGGTTTTGACTGCCGCCGCCTTCGAGTATTTTAAAATGCGTGCGGTGGACGCGGCGATTATCGAGGTCGGTTTGGGCGGGCTGTACGATTCGACGAACATAATCACGCCCGAATTGTCGATAATCACGAACGTCGCACTTGACCACGAAAATATTTTGGGCGATTTGGAAAGCATAGCCGTCAACAAGGCGGGGATAATCAAGCCGAACGTGCCGACGGTCACGGGCGCGACGGGCAAGCCGCTTGAGATAATCCGCGCCGTCGCCGAAGAAAAACATTCTCCGCTTTACGAAGTGACAACGCCCGCCGAGGTCGAAGTCAATCTGCGCGGGGAATATCAAAAGTTCAACGCGGCATTGGCGATACGGGCGGCGGAAGTTTTGGGCTTAGACAAATCGGCAATAGCGGCAGGCTTGTCGAACGTCGAATGGGCGGGACGATTCGAGGTCGTTGAAACGTCGTCGGGCGTGGCAGTAATTGACGGAGCGCACAATCCTCACGGAGCGGCGGCATTGCGCGAAAGCTTGGACAAGACTTTTCCGAGCGGGCAGAGGATTTGGCTGTTCGGCGTCCTGCGCGATAAAGACTTCGACGCGATGATAAAAATATTGTTCCGCGCAGGTGACGTTGTAATCGTGACGGAGCCTGTATCGGAACGCGCCGCCTCGGCGGAAATGATTTGCGATAAACTGCACGAGCGCGGCATAGAATGTTCGGCGATAAAAGACAACGCGGCGGCAGTCGAACGCTTAATGGCTTCGGGCGGTGACGTGAAGATAATCGCGGGGTCGCTGTACTTGATAGGCGCGGTGCGAAAGTTTGTTGTCGCGTAATTTGGAGCCGCTACAAGTTGAAGATAGTTGCAACCCGGCGCACATGGACGTGCGCCGCCGGCAACAGAAACAGGATGTTTCTTTGCCGGTCTGAGTGCCTTTCTTTTTGCTACTTTTTCTTTGGCACCTCAAAGAAAAAGTAGATCCT
>CALFJE010000008.1 GCA_937877545.1 uncultured Selenomonadales bacterium
ACATTTCCGTCGGCTTGAGGAGCGGGACGCTTGCCGTTTACCTTTGCTTTACCGAATAAAAAAATCCCCTCGCCGTTTTGACGGGGGATAATTTTTTTAGCTGAGCAGTGCGTCTTTGTACTTAAGGACTTCAAGCCCGTATTGGCAAGCCAGGCAGTTGCAATATTTATCGCCGCGTTTCCTAAGGGCGTCGGCATGAGCGGCAAACTTTTTCGCGCCCGCCTCCCCGAACATCTCCACGGCATTTTTGGAGCGTGCAAAGATAACCATGTGGTCAACCAGAACGACGTCCGCTTTGAGTTCGTCGATGAGCTTTTCGGCGGCGGCGTTTTCGCCGGGCGTGCCCAATGCCTTGAGGTAATCTTTAATGACAACCCTAAGCTCCGCACAGCAGCTCGGCGACGCCTCTATCGCCTTAAGCTTTTCAATCAGCGTCTGTTTGTCCATTGCAACCTCCTAAACGAGAAGAACTTTTTTGTACTTTAGGACTTCAAGTCCGAGCGTGCAGGCGAGGCAGTTGCAATACTTCGCGCCGCTTGCCTTGAGCGCGTCGGCATTGGCGGCGAATATCTTTGCCCGCTCCGCGCCCAACATTTCGATAGCCCTGTTCGAGTGCGCGAAGATAACCAGCAAGTCAATCGGCTCAACGTCGTCCTCAAGCTCGTCGATAAGATTTTCGGCGGCGATTTTTTCTTTATCGGTGCCGAGCGCGTCGAAGTAACTTTGAACAGCCTTTCGCAAGTCGGGGTAGCAACTGGGCGACGCTGCCATAGTCTTAAGCTTTTCGAGCAGAGTTTTTTTATCGGGCAAATTTTCTGCGGGCTTTTTTACGTCGAGCAGAATTTCTTTGTGTTTAAGAATCTCTGCGGCGTGCGTGCAAGCCGGACAATCGCAATACTTTGCGCCGATTTTCTCCAGTTCGTCGACGTGAGCCAAAAGTTTCTTTGCGCCTTCCTTGCCGAGGATTTGAATCGCACGAGCCGACCGCGCAAAAGTCGCAAGCTCCTCAATCGGCATGATGTCTTCCTCAATTTCGGCGATTAAATTCTTAGCCGCGATTTTTTCACCGGGCTTGCCGAGCGCGATTAAATAATTTTGAACCGCCCGCTTGAGGTCGGGGCAACAAGTCTTCGCCGCCGACATTGCCTTAATCCTTTTAATCAGTTCCTGTTTATCCAATATGCAACCTCCAATTTCAGGCGAGGAGCGCGTCTTTATGCTTAAGAATCTCAAGCGCGGGAGTGCACGCGCCGCAATCGCAGTACTTTGCGCCGCCAGCCTTAAGCTCGTCGGCATGAGCGGCGAATTTTTTTGCGCCCTCGGCTCCGAAGATTTTAACCGCCAACTCCGAATGCGCGAACGGAACCAGATTATCAACCGTGGTGATGTCCTCCTCAATCTCGGCGATGAGATTCTGCGCCGCAACTTTTTCCTGTGCCGTGCCCGCCGCGTCGAAATAGGCTTGAACCGCCGCCTTCAACTCCGCGCAACAGCTCGGTGCCGCCGCCATTGCCTTAATTTTTTCAATCAGTGCCTGCTTATCCATGATAATTCCTCCCAAAAATTTAAGCCGTGCGCGACTTTAAAGCCTCGTCAATCGCTATCGACAGCTGGTCGGCGCAACTGGTGCCTCGCCCGCCGCAAGGGTTGCCGCGCAGAATGTCGGCGATTTCCTTGGCGTCTTTACCCTCGACAAGCCTGCCTATCGCGGGAAGATTGCCGGGGCAGCCGCCCGTAAATTTCACGTCGTGCAAGCGTCCCGCCTCGTCCAAAGCAAAATCAATCTGCTTGGAGCAAACGCGTTGCGGGGTGAAGCTGTAGCTATCCATTAAAATCTCTCCTTTAAGTATTTCGCGGGGACGTGTTCGGTAAGCCATACGCCGTTTACCGAACGATAGAACTTGAAGCCGTCGGCGAACATCTTGCCGCTCTCGACGAGGAATATCAGCGGCTTGCCGTGACGTTGCCCGACCTTCCGCGCAGTCTCCGTGTCGCCCGATAAGTGCACGTACAGCCGCGATTTGCGAATCAAGCCTTGCGCCCGTATCGACGCCGCAAACTTTTCGCCCGTGCCGTGATATAAAATTTCGGGCGGCTCAAGCTCGGCTGGTTCCACGTCGACGGGTATCGAATGCCCCTGGTTGGCGCGAATCAATTTGCCGTCCGCGCTGAAGGAGTAGCGTTGCTTTTCGTCCTGCGCGACTATCTGCTCAAGCGTCGCACGGTCAAGCCCCCTCACGCGTCGACAAAGCTCCTCGACGTCTGCCCAGCCGTGCTCGTCCAGCTCAATGCCGACCTTCTGCGATTGGTGACGCAGTATCAGGCTCAAAAATTTGCTCAGCGACTTCAAGCCCCGATGCCTCCCGTAAATTTTTTTAAATCGTAATTCAACGCGGCGGCAGTGTCAAGAAAAATTTATAGGTTGCAGTCGGCTCGAATATAGACAGCGGGGAATTTTTGGCGTAAACTTTTAAAAATTTTTTTGGAGGTCAAACATGAACGCTTGGAACGAAGGATACTTTACCGATTCGACTTACACTTACGGCTACTATCGCGAGCTGTCGCCGAATTATATGCGGTGGTGCTTGCTGGTCAACGGGATAGCCGCGCCGGAGCTTACTGCGGAAAGTTGCCATTGCGAGCTGGGCTACGGGCAGGGCGTCTCGGCGAACATTCACGCGGCGGCTACGCCCGGTAAATATTTCGGCACGGATTTTAATCCCGCGCACGCCGCCCACGCCAACGAACTTGTCAAAGCTTCGGGCGCGGACGCCAAATTTTTCGAGGACAGCTTCGAGGAATTCTCCAAGCGCGACGACTTGCCGCAATTCGATTCAATCGGCTTCCACGGCATTTGGACATGGATAAGCGCGGAAAATCGCCGGCACATGTTGGAGGTTGCGCGTCAACACTTGAAGTCGGGCGGCATGGTCTACAACAGCTATAACTGCTTGCCGGGCTGGGCACCCAATGCGCCGTTGCGCGAGCTGTTGACGCTGTACTTTAAGCAACTGCCAGAAGGCAACACCGATAAACGCGTGGCGCAGACGATGAAATTCGTTGAGGAGATGATAGCCGCCGAGCCTGCCTACCTCAAGATTGCGCCGCGCTTCAAGCCTATGTTCGACCAAATCAAGACGCAAAATGCGCACTACATTGCGCACGAGTACTTGAATCTGGATTGGGATTTGATGTACTTCGTCGACGTGGCTGAGCAGTGTCAGGAGGCAAAGTTGGACTTTGCGGCGACCGCCCTGCCGACCGAGGCTAATCCCATGTACTTGCCGCCCAAGACGCGGGAGTTCCTCCTCAAGGTGGAAAACCCGATTATGCGCGAGCAGTTGCGCGACTACTTTATCAATCGGCAATTCCGCATGGATTTGTTTGTTCGCGGAGTACGCCGCCTGACGCCGACCGAGGTCAACGATAAGCTTTTGTCGACGCGCTACGTATTGACGAAACCCGCCGCCGAAGTGCCCATGCGAGCCGCCGTTTCAATGGGCGAAATAATTTTGTCGGACGCCGTATATCGCCCGCTGCTTGAATACTTGCAGGAGGACGGCTTCCGCCCGAAGGATTTGACGGAATACGTTATGCGCTCCAAGTCGGATCCGCGAGCGATTGTCGAGGCGATTACGGTTATGGTGCACGCCCAACACGTCATGCCCTGCCAAAGCGAGGCGGCTGTCAAATTGGTCAAGAAGTCTTGCGACCGCCTCAACGCCTACCTGTGCGAGCGTGCCGTCTTCGATAATTCAATCGGCTTTTTGGCGAGTCCGCTGACGGGTTGCGGTGCCGGCGTCGACCGTTTCAGGCAGATGTTTCTTGCGCAATACAAAAAGGGCGAAAAGACCTCCGACCGCATGGCTGAGGCGATTTGGAAAATTATATCGCGGCAGGGGCAAATGCTGGTTCACAACGGCAAGCGGCTCGACACGCCCGCAGAAAATTTGGCGCAACTTAAAAACTTGACGGAACATTTCTTGACGGCGGAATTGCCGATACTCAAAGCGTTGCTCATTGCGTAGGAGGGCTTATGAAAATTATCAAAAGCGCGGAGGTCGGGCGCGAGGCTGTCGAACGTCTTCTGACCAAGAAAGCCTTTGACGAGGTGGAGCTGTCGCCCCGAATCCGCGAGGCTAACAAGAAAATATTCGGCGAGGACTTGAGCGCGATAGAAATTGTGCGGCGGATTGTCGGCGATGTTCGCGAGCGCGGCGACGCGGCTGTTATCGATTGGACGCGCAAGATTGACGGCGCGGAGCTTGATAACTTTGCCGTCGACGCGGCGGACGTTCAAATCGATTCGGCGGTTATGGCGTCGCTGAAGGTGGCGGCGGAGAACATTCGTCGCTTTCATATCGAACAGCTTCCCAAATCGTGGATAACTTATCGCGGCGAAAATTCTTTGTTGGGGCAAGCGATTATCCCGTTGGAGCGCGTGGGCGTCTATGTACCGGGCGGCACGGCGGCTTATCCGTCGAGCGTCTTGATGAACATTATTCCCGCCAAGGTCGCGGGCGTCGGCGAAATTATCATGTGCACGCCCAATGCCAACCCTGCGGTGTTGGCGGCGGCGCGGCTTGCGGGCGTCGACAGGATTTTTAAAATCGGCGGGGCGCAGGCTGTAGCGGCTATGGCGTTCGGCACCGAGCAAATTCCCCGCGTCAACAAAATCATCGGTCCCGGCAATATTTTCGTCACGCTTGCCAAAAAGGAAGTTTACGGGCACTGCGATATTGATATGCTTGCCGGTCCGAGCGAGATTTTGATTGTCGCCGACGAGACCGCAAATCCCGTTTACGCCGCCGCCGATATGCTGAGCCAAGCCGAGCACGACCCGCTTGCCTGCAGTATCGTCATCACCACGAGCGCGGAGCTTGCCGAGAAAATTTCCTCGCAGGTTGAGGAGCAACTTGAAAGTCTTCCGCGCAGGGAAATTGCTTCGGCGTCGATTGAGCGCAACGGGCTGATAGTCGTCGCCGAGGATTTGAACGAGGCGATTGACTTTGCCAACTGCTCTGCGCCCGAACATTTGGAGCTTTTGACGCGGGAGCCGTTCGCGCTGTTGCCGAAGATTAGGAACGCGGGCGCGATATTCCTGGGCGCGTATTCGCCGGAACCGCTGGGCGATTATCTTGCCGGACCGAATCACGTTTTGCCGACGGGCGGCACCGCCAAATTCTATTCCGTGCTCAACGTCGAGACGTTCCTCAAGCGCACGAGTTTAATTTCCTACACGCGGGGCGACTTACTCTGCGCGGCGGGCGACGTGATACGCTTGGCTGAGGCGGAGGGCTTGCAGGCTCACGCGGCGGCGATTCGCAAACGGCTTTAAATTATCATGTCACTTTCAAAGCGACCAACTTTTTTATTTTATATGATATAATCGTCTCAAAAAATTTTGGAGGCGATTTTTTTATGAAACTTCTTCACACAGCGGATTGGCACCTCGGCAAGACGCTTAAGGGTCAACCGCTTATCGAAGACCAAAGACATATCCTCAAGCAAATTTTGGAAATTGCCAAAGACGTTGACGCCGTTTTAATTGCGGGCGACGTGTATGATCGGGGAGTTCCGCCCGTCGACGCCGTGGAGCTGTTCGACGAGACGCTTACCAAACTTGCCGAGCGCAAAATCCCCGTGCTGATAATCGCGGGCAACCACGACAGCGCGACGCGTTTAAGCTTCGGTAGCAAGCTGTTCGAGGCGCGAGGCATTCACATTGCGTCTAAGGTCGACAAACCCGCGCAGGTTGTGCTTACGGACGACTTCGGCGAGGTGTACTTTACGCTGATACCCTACTTTGAGCCGGGCGAAATTCATTGGAAATTTTTTGATAAGGATTCGGAGCGGCTGACCTACAACGCGGCGAATAAATTTTACGTCGACTCTGCGCGGATTGGCATTCCTGAGGGCAAGCGGAGCGTCGCAATGGCTCACGTCTTTTTGACGGGCGGCGTCGAGACCGAATCCGAGCGCAAATTTGTCGGCGGCACCGCCAACGTCGACGCGCAGATTTTCACGGGCTATAACTACGTCGCGCTGGGGCACTTGCACCGCCCGCAACGAATCACCGCCGACCATATCCGCTACGCCGGTTCGCCGCTTAAGTATTCCTTCGACGAGGCGAATCATAAAAAATCCGTGACGCTTGTCGAACTGGACGGCAAAGGCACGGCTAAGGCTGATAAAATCGATTTGACGCCGCGCCGAGACGTTCGGCTCCTGACGGGCACGCTTGAGGACTTGTTGCGCAACGACAGGACGGAAGATTACATTTGCGCCCGAATCACCAAGCGCGAGATTAACGCGGCGGACAAGTTGAGCTTTATCTTCCCGAATCTGCTAAGCGTGGAGTTTGACTTGCCGCAAGACGTTTCGGCGGGCGACGCGGCAACTTTCGACGCGGGCGGCTCGATAGCGGATTATTTTGCCGACTTTTTCAAGGCGCAGACGGGCGAAACTTTGAGCGACGATTACCGCGAGGCTATGGTTGAATTTTTAAGCGACCTTGCCGCATCGGACAGGGAGGCGTGAACTTATGCGACCGCTAAAATTAAAAATGTCGGCGTTCGGAGCCTACGTTAAGCCGCTGGAGCTGAACTTTGAGACGGGCTTACACGGCGCGAATTTTTTCCTGATACACGGCGCGACCGGCTCCGGCAAGACGACAATCCTCGACGCGATTTGTTACGCGCTTTACGGCGAAAGTTCGGGCGGCGGGCGCACCGGCAAGATGATGCGCTCCGAACAAGCCTTCCCCACCGACAAGACCGAGGTTGAATTTGAATTCGCCCTGCGCGGCAACACTTATCTGATTCGCCGCAACCCAAAATATATGCGTGCGCGGATACGCGGCGGCGGCTTGACCGAGGAAAAAGCTTCGGCGGAGATTCGCGAGAACGGCAAGCCAATCGATACCAAAGACGTTTCCGAATACGTGAAAAATCTTTTGGGCTTCGACAGCGATCAATTCCGTCAAGTGGTGGTGTTGCCGCAAGGCGCGTTCCAAAAATTTCTTACGGCAAAGTCCGACGCCCGCCAAGTCGTCTTGAATATGCTCTTCAACGCCGATTTTTTTAAGCGCGTGGAGGAGGAACTCAAGCTCAAAGCCGCCAACGCCAAACAACATTTCGACAACCTGACCGAAAACAAAAAGCATTACGTGGAGGACAGCGGTTGCGCCGAAGCCGAATTGCCCGCGCAGATTCAAAAGCTGACGGCAGAATTGGACGCCGCGCAGATTCAAATCAAGTCGTTGGAGGCGCGGGCTTTGGAAGCGCAAAAGCAATTCGCCGACGCCGATAACCTCGCCAAACTGTTTCAAGACGCGGAAGCCAAAGCGCAGGCATTGACGGAGGCGCAAAGTATCCTCGGCAAGCTGACGGCTGAATTGGACGCCGCGCAGATTGAATTCGATAAACGCAACGCGGAAGAACCTCGGCGCAAAGAGCTGGAGCGGCTGGCGGACGACCTCGGCAAAAAGAAAGCCGCCCTGCAAAACTTGCAAGCCAAACGTAAGGAATTGCAGACGGCGGAGGCGGAATTAAAGGAGCGCGAACAGTTCAAGGCGCGTTGCGACGAAACATTGACCGCGCTCAAGAAACGTGAGGAGCTTCTTCGCGACACGCCCGCCAAACTTGAGGACGCCAAACAAAAGCTCAAGGCAGCTCAAGAAAAAGCGAAACTTGCGGCGGAGGTTGCAGACCTGCGCGGGCGGCTGTCGGCGGCGGAAAAAGATTCGGCGTCGGCAACGCAAGCGCACGCGGCGGAGGAAAAATTGCTTGCCGATTTGCGCGAGGCTCAAACGACGGGCAGAGCGGCATTGCTTGCGGCGACGCTCCAAGACGGTAAGCCTTGCCCCGTGTGCGGCGCGATTCATCACCCTGCGCCCGCCAAAGCCGATTCGTCAATCCCAACCGACGCGCAGATTAAAGCCGCCGAATCAAAATTGAATTCGCTCGCCGACAAAAAGACCTACGCCGAACAAATCCTTAACCGTTTGGCGACGGAGTTCAAGCTCAAGGAGGCGGCATTGGCGGAAAGCGCACAGACTTTGACGGTGGCGGCGGCTCAAGCGTCGTTCGATAAGCTTTCAGCCGCCGATAAGGAATTGGCGCGTTGCCGCGAACGAATCAAGGTCGGCGAAGTCAAAACCCGCGAGGCGGACGCGGCGGAGAAAACCGCTTTGAAGTCGGCGAACAATCTGCGCGGAGTCGTCGATAACATGACGCGGGAGGTCGAGGATAAATATTCGGCGAACCCCGCCCTCCTCGACGCGGAAATCGCCTCGACGCTTAAGGAACGCGACGCCCTCAACACGGCGTTTCAAAAGGCGCAGGACAATTTCAATCTGCTTGGCAAAAAGACGGCGGCTCAACGGGCGACTGTCGAATCCGCGCAGAAAATCAAAACCGAGGTCACCGCGCAGGTTGAGGGCAAAACCGCGCCCGATATGCCCGCGCTGAAGAAAACCCTCGACTACGCGCAGGCAACGTGGAAGGCGGCAATCAATTCCGCATCCGATTCAACAACGCGGCTGAACAAACTCAAGGATAACGCAAAAAAAATCGCCGCGCTTAACGTCGACTTGGCGACGGCGGATAAAAATTTCTTGATGTGGAAGACGCTCAGCGACGCGGCAAGCGGCAAGACCTCGCGCATATCGTTTCAACGCTACTACTTGGCGACGATGTTTAAGGAGGTCATTTGGGAGGCGAACAATCGGCTGGAAAAGATGAGCGGCGGGCGTTATCGCTTCCAAAACAAGGAGACCGTCACCGACCGGCGATATTCGGGCGGCTTGGATTTGGAGATTGTCGACGACTACAGCGGCACGGCTCGTCCCGTCGAAACGCTAAGCGGCGGCGAAAGTTTCTTGGCGTCGTTGAGTTTGGCATTGGGCTTGGCGGCAGTCGTTCAGAATAACGCGGGCGGTATCAAGCTCGACACGATTTTTATCGACGAGGGCTTCGGCACGCTCGACGCCGAGACGCTTGATTTCGCCATGAAGACGCTGATTGACTTGCAGAGCGGCGGGCGGCTCGTCGGGATAATTTCGCACGTCGAGGAGCTTAAAAATCAAATGCCCGTCCGCCTCGAAGTATTCAAGACCAAAACGGGCAGTTTCGCTAAGTTTATTTCTTAAGCAAACTCTTGGCTAATCGGACAGCCTCCACGCCGTCGCGAGCATAAGCGTCCGCGCCCGCCGAATCGGCATACTCCTGCGTAAGAGCCGCGCCGCCGACCATGACCTTGGCATTGCAACCGGCGGCGTGCAGCTCGGCGATAACCTTGTCGATTTGAATCATCGTGGTAGTCATGAGGGCGCACAGTCCGACAATATCGGCGTCATGCTTCAGAGCGGCACGAACAATCTCTGCGGCGTCAACGTCCTTGCCGAGGTCGACGAGTTTAAAGCCGCTGTTGGCAATCAACGCGCCGACGATATTTTTACCGAGGTCGTGCACGTCGCCCTTGACGGTGGCGATAACGAACGTTCCCTGCGTAGCGGTCTGTTGCGCGGGGAAATTTTTTTTCAGCTCGTCGAAGGCGAGGCGCATGGTTTCGGCGGCAAGCAACACTTGCGGGAGGAAAATCTTGCCCGAACCGAAATCGTCGCCGAGGTCGTTCATGGCGGCGGTCAGGGCGCGTTCGGTAATTTCATCGGCGGAAAGGTTTTCGTCGACGGCTTTTTTAATCAGCACGGGCACCGCGTCCTTATCGCCCTCTTGAATTGCCAACTTAATCGCACTCAACGTATCGGGGGCAATTTTTTCATTCCGCATTCCCACTTCCACATTCCCAATTTTACTAAAGTTCAAGCCGTTGGGGTCTTTGCCGAGGAGCGCGGCGGCTGACTTCAAGACGTTTTGCATAGAATCATCGTAGGGATTCATAATCGGAGCGTCGAGACCGGCGGCGAGGCTCATGGCGAAAAACGTGCTGTTAATCAGCGGGCGATTGGGCAAGCCGAACGAGATATTGCTCAAGCCCATGGTCGTCGGGAGGTCGAAGCGTTCGCGGTAAAGCTTGAGCGTGTTCAAGACTTCGAGGCACGCGTCCTTATCGGCGGAAATGGTCATGACAAGCGCGTCGAGGAGGAAATCGCCATTGGAAAGCCCGTGAGCTTTGGCGGCGTCGATAATCTGTTTGGCGACGGCAAAGCGTTCGGCGGAAGTTTTGGGCACGCCGTGCTCGGTAAGCGGGAGGATTAAAATCGCCGCGCCGTAACGTTTGGCAAGCGGCAGGAATTTTTCCAGACGGTCGGGTTCCGCACTTACGGAGTTAATCAGCGCACGACCGGGAAAGGCTTTCAAGCCCGCCTCCAAAGCCTCGGCGTCACTCGTATCGATTGAAAGCGGCGCGTCGACAATGCGGGCAACTTCGCGGACAGCCTTAGCCATCATCTCCGCCTGATTTATGCCGCCGACGCCCATATTGACATCGAGGACTTGTGCGCCCGCCTTGACTTGATTAAGCGCGTCTTTTTTTACGCCGAGCAGGGAGCCTTCGCGAATCTCGGCGGCAAGTTTCTTTCTGCCCGTGGGATTGATACGTTCACCGATTAAAACGGTCGGCAAAGCCTTATCAATGGTTACGGTTTTACTGCGGCTTGCAAGCATGAGCGGGCGATTGAATCTGCGCGGAGTCGGAGTAAGATTTTTGACGACGGCGGCAAGTTCGCGGATATGGTCGGGCGTGGTGCCGCAACAGCCGCCCAGATAAGTCGCGCCCGCCTCGACGAGAGCCTTACCCCACGAGCCGAAAGTTTTGGCGTCCATGGGAAATTTGGTCACGCCGTCCTCAAGGTAGGGCATACCGGCATTTGGTTGGACGCTAATCGGGACGCGGCAATTATCCGCCAAAGTCTTGACGACGGGAACGAGTTGCTCCGGACCGAGGGAACAGTTGACGCCGATAACGCTTGCGCCCATGGCGTCGAGGATAACGGCGGCGGACTGAGGGTCGGTGCCCGTGACGGTGCGCCCGTCCTCGCTGTAGCTGAGCTGGCAGATAATCGGCAAGTTGCAAACGTCCTTCGCCGCGAGGAGAGTGGCACGCATTTCTTGAATGTCAATGCACGTTTCGATAATCAGGAAGTCTGCGCCCGCTTCGGCAAGAGCGGCGGCTTGTTCGCGGAAAACGTTACAGGCTTCGTCGAAAGTCAAATCGCCGAGCGGAGCGATAAACTTGCCCGTCGGACCGAGGTCGCCCGCAACTTTAACGTGACTGCCCGCAACTTCCTTGGCGATTTTCACGGCGGCAAAGTTGAGTTCGCGAACGCGGTCGGCAAGCCCGTAATGAGCGAGCTTGAGCCGCGACGCGCCGAAAGTATTGGTCGTTATAATGGTTGAGCCGGCGTCGATATAGGCGCGGTGAATGCGTTTGACGACGTGGGGAGCGTCGACGTTCATGAGTTCGGGGCACGCGCCCGCCTTGAGTCCGCCGGCTTGGAGCATGGTACCCATAGCCCCATCAAAAATTTCAATCATAAGGTTCCTCCAATAGAATTTTAATATAAGGCGAATATAATCGCGAAACTTGAAGGCGTCAAGGAGCATTGTGACGTTACACCCAAATATAAGCTTAGAAATGAGGGTCAGACGAATTGAAGCAGAAGGCTGAAAAGTAGAGGCGCACAGGACGTGCGCCGCCGCGACTTCGACGCAGGACGCGTCGATAGCGGCACAATACGATTCGGGTAATTGCAACCTTGGAACGGTGGTTAGTATCCGCCCCACGCGCAGTGGTGCTTTTTCTTTGCAACTTTCTTTTGGGCAGTCAAAAGAAAGTTGATCCTAAACGTAAAAGATATTTGAAACGCCAATCGAAGTGACCGACCTTCGGCAACGGCAAACGGTTCCGCGAGTCCACGCTTGCTTGAAGGGGGGACGCCTCCGGGCATTATAGACGCCGCCGCGCCGCTTGGCAACGCCGCAAATTTCTAATGTACCTTAGATAAAAATTCCGTTTAAAGTCTTGCAATACTTAACCGCGAATCTTATAATACAAATCGGTACATGGAAGTTTTTAGGATTTTTTGGAACTACGGAAAGGAGAGGATATTTCATGGCTACATCACAAAGGAGTTGGGAGCTCAGTGGCAATACTTTAACGTACAAAATCGACGGGGCGACTGTAGCGACAATAGGGGGTGTGTCGAACACCATCGCCATCAGCAAGGACGCCGACGGTATTGGTTCCATCACCGACGGCAGCGTTGAGGTCTATACCGACACCGACGGCAAATTGACGTTCAAGCTTTACTCGTCTGCGTTCACGGGCAAAAACGTAACGCTCACGCAAAAAGCCAAGAATACTTACCCCTGCAAACTCGAACTCGGCAACGATGTCAGCGGCGTTTCAATCGATACGTCAACGGCTGTGATGTCTTCCGACGTTACAAAGGGAACGGCTACCGTCAAGGCTAACTTAACGGAAGGCTACGCGCTCACAAGTGAAACCAAAATCACCTACACGGCGGCTAAAAAGAGTCAAACTATCGCTACGGTCAGCGGCTTGCTCAAGGACACCAAGAAAACTACTTTCGAGAACGGCACATACGGCACCGCAACGGAAGATGACGACGGAAATACGGTATACGTTTACGACGATGACGAATCGGCTATCTACTTCGACCAGGCGAACAACAAGATTACTTTGCGCGGCTACAACGAAGACACCGGAAAGAGCACCGTTCTTGGTACCACGAATGTAACGATCACGAATTCCAACGGCGCGTCTTACACGCTCGATTTCGACAGAAGTAAGGTTTACGACGACGCGGATACGCAGGTCACGAACGGCATAATCGGTTGGGATGTCAGCAGCACCGCCAAGGCTTCGACGGCGACCTACAAGAAGTATACGCCTGCCCATTACAGCTACGACGAAAGCAAAAACGCTATCGTCTACCACAAGCAAGCCGACGTTGCAACCTATGCCGTCGTCAAAGGTCTCGCAGGCAATTTGGCTGTTAACGATACAAACAGCAACGCTATCGTCAACAGCGACGACATTACTGTTGTTTCGCTCAACACGGACACCAAGGTTATCACTCTGACGGGCGGCACCGACACCGACGATAACAACAAAACAGTATACACCGGCGCACTCACTAACGGTAGCGTCACCTTCGACACCAAGAAGACCGAATCGAATTACACGCTCGCCCTCGCCGAAGACTATTCGCCTGCGCTTAGCGACACTCCAAACTATGCCTGGTCTGCAAGCGGCAAGACGACTAAGACTGCGACGCTCAAAGGCGCGTTGACCGAAGGCTGGAAGGTGGCAAGCACAGGCAAATCTATCACCTACTCTAAGGCGACGACGGCAACGACCTTGGCGACGATCAGCGGACTTGACAAAAGCGTTGTTGCCAAAAAAGTCGACGGCGTATCAAGCCTCGGCGTCGATGTCAAAGAAGGCACGACTACCACTTTCAACGCGGGCGCAGCAATCGGCGAGGCAGACTCCGAAACCGGCAAGACTGCTATCACGCTGAATGATTACGCACTCGGTTCCTCCAACGTCTTGATTGCAGGCGATTACGGCTACATTCTCGCTGTTGACGGCGTCGATAATGCTGCGTCGGCAAAAGCGGCTTCCAGAAAAAATGATAATTGGATTTGGAGCTTTGACAAGACGACCGGCACCGCGACCTACAGCCAGTATACGCCCGAATACTACACTCTTGATGCCAACGGCAATTCTATCGCCTATACCGAAGGCGCGGCTACAAAGACGCTCGCCACCGTCACGGGTCTTGCCACTAATCTCACAGTCAGCGATGACGGAAAATCTCTCGGTGCTTACGTCAAAAAGTACAACGAAGAAACCAAGAAAAACGAGACTGTTTGGGATAATTATGTCACCATTGAAGACGGTGATAAAAGCGGCGTTATTACGTTGTCGAAAGAAGCCCTCGCTGATCAAGACATTGAGGTAGACAGCGCGACAGGCTACAGCTATACACTGGCACTCGACGAGGAAGACGCGGATGAAATTACTGAACCCGCAGATTTCTTGCAGTTCAGTTTCGAGGGCACGACCGCCAAACTCAGGTCGGGCAAAATCAAAGGTTATAAGCTTTCCACCAACAATAAGGCTCTGACATTCACGGCGGGAGATGAAGGCACGATTGTCGCGACCGTCACGGGTCTCAAGAGCGGTCTCAAAGTTAGCGATTTGGAAAAGACAGAAGATGCCGAAGGTAACGTGTTGTATACCAACCACATAGGCGTTACGGCAACGGGGACGGCAACAGACGATGACGGTAAAGAATACACCTACACTTACGTCACCGAGGGGCTCACGGTCGGCACGGTAACCAATACGCCTAAAAGCAACAAAGTTGAAGCACCGGAAAATCCCGCGCTCATCTTGACATCCGACGTCCTCGACAACAGAGACGTTACCGTAAGCACGGGCGACTATCAGCTTACCCTCGCAGACGAAGAAGGCAACCAAATTTCAGCTGACGAAACGACCAAAAAAACTGTTCTCTCGCCCGCCAGTGAAAACACGACTTCTTGGAAGACTAACGGCAGCACCGCGATTCTCGTCCCCTACACCGCAGAGAGCTGGACTGAAGTTATAGATACAGGCAAAAAGTCAACTATCAACAACGTTTCGGTAAGCGATGCGGTCTTCAGCATTAAGTACGCGGCGGCTGTTAAAGGTGAAACTATCGCGACGCTCACCGGGCTCAACAGCAAGGCTCTTACGCTCGATAATTCCACGGGGCAGATTGACGGTATCGATGCCAGCGGTGTCACCGCCGAGACGAACGAAGAAACCGGCAAAGTAACCTACAGCGGCAGTATTACGTTGTCCAACAAAGTCCTTAATAAAACCGACGTAATAATAACGCCCGAAGATACCGATAAAATGACAGCGTCAATCACGCTTGGTCTGAGCGAAGACGTTACGCTTACCTCCAGCGTGGACACTACGGGCAGTGGTCTTAACGAAACCTCGCACGTCTACACTTACGAGGAAAAAGTTGCAAGCACGGGCTACGATGCCGGCGAAGACGCGGGCGGCAATATCATCTACAGGAAAGCCGGCACAACCAAGACGACGATTAGCAACCTGACGGAAGATCCTTACTTTGCTGACGGCGTGTTTACGATTAACTCCTATGGTATTGTCGAGGGCAAGAATGCCGTGCTTACTACCAAGAGCGGCTACACGCTCGCGCTTGCTGACCCCGATAACATCAGCAGCACCTACGCATTTTCCAAGGCAAAGAACGCAACCAAGGCGACTTACAATCGCGTGGACAGCGGCTATACTCTCGCGGCGAACGCAAAATCTATCAACTACTCCAACGAAGCCAAGCCCACCGCCGTTGCCACTATCAGCGGCTTGAAGAAAGACGTCGAGATTGACCCCGAAACCGGCAAGATTATCAATACTACCACGACAACAGATGAAGAAACCGGCGAAACGACGACCACGACCACCATAGTCGGCGACGGCATAACGGTCGGCACGAACGCCAACGGTGAACCGATTCTCACGCTGGACAGGGCGATACTCGGCGCAAACAACGTAACGCTCGGCAAAAACGACAACTACAGCTTGGCGATAAACGCGACGGACTGCGCCCCCGATACCGTCTCCCCGACACTGACTTTAAGCAGCAGCGGCACGGCGACGATTAAGGAAGGCACGTCCGAAGGTTGGACGCTCACCGCACCCAAGACGATTACTTACACCAAGGAAAAGCTTTCGACTGTGGCGACGATTAGCGGCTTGCCGAAAACCTCCACGATTAGCGACAGCAACGTCGATTATTCAACCGGCGTGATAACTTTGGGCAAAGACGAACTCGACGGGGCAAAGAAAATTACGCTCAAAGACGGCACGTCCAAGAGCTACACGCTGACAATCAACAAGACCAGCGACGTTGTTCCGACGGAATACGAAAATCCGAAATGGACTTTCAGCAACGGCAAAGCTGTCCTCAAAGACGGCACGTCGGGCGGCTGGCTCGTCACCAACAGCAAGACTTTGACCTATCAAACCGCCAAGCTCACCAATGTTGCGACGGTTACCGGGTTGCCCAAAAATCTGGCGGTATGGAACGGCGAACTTTACATAGCCGCAACGGACGAAAAAGGCAAAATCATTTACCAAACAGACGAAGACGGCAATTTCCTTTACGACGACGACGGCAACAAAATTCCTGAGCTTGCTGAAGGCAGTTCCGAGCCTGTTCTTACCTTCACCGAAGCCACTTACGATTCCAACGGCAACCTGAGGAAAGCCGGAACCATCAATGTATCGAAAGCTCTGCTCGACGTGGAGTCTGATATTCTCGTCAAAGAGACAAGTAAAGGCGCAGGGGACGCTGTAAAGGGTGTCAAGAAGCTTACGATTGGCACCAAGGACGATTACGTCTTTGCATTCGATACCGAAGATTCTCCCGACAGCCCCGGTGCAGGCGATACGCCTAATTACACGGCGACCAAAACCGCTAACGGCACTGTGGAATATACTGTCGACATGAGTGCAGGCTATGTGTTCTCCAACGGTGACAAAACTCTCACCTACTCACCCGAAGGCACGACGACGCTCGCGAAGATCACGGGGCTTTCCTCCACCAACCTCAAGAAACAAAGCGGGCAAGACGCAGATAACACCGTTGACGTAAGCAGCGAGAGCGACTTGATTGTAATTGACAACACCAAGAAGACAATCACGCTGAAAGAGGACGCGCTTGCAGGCGTCACCAAGACGGTTAAGCTCACGAGCGACGATTACAGCTTGGTAGTTGACAGCGGTCTTGAGCCTACAGTCCTTAGCAGCCCGACATGGTCAGTCAGCGGCACGAAAGCCACGCTTAGGGAAGGCACGACCGCCGGCTACACGGCTTCGGAAGACGGCAAGACAGTGACGTACACGGCGGCTACGGCGGACGATACCATTGCGATTATCACGGGTCTCAAAAAGGGCAACAAGGTAGTCGACGGCAAGATTGACGGTATTTCAGTTTACCCGTCGTTGAAGACGATTGCGGTTTCAAGCAAAGTTTTGGGAACGACGGACGTTTCACTCGACGCCGAAAGCGAATACAGCTTCGATACCGAGGATCTGCCCACGCCTGCGCCCGACGAGCCGCAATGGACGGTCAGCAAGGGTACGGCTACGCTCAAGCAGAATGTCACGGCAGGTTTCACGCCTTCCAACAACAACAAGCTCCTCACCTACACGCCCGCGAAGTCGAACGCAACCCTCGTGACAGTTACGGGGCTCAACCCCTCCTATGACTACACCGTCAATCAAAGCGCACTCACCTGGGACGAAAGCACCAACACAATCCTGCTCGGCGCGGACGCCCTCACCAACAAGAAAGTCGCTATCAAAGAGAAGAACAGCGGCTATACGCTTGAACTCGGCGATGATGTCCCGTTGGCGGCGGAAGCCGTGACCGAATGGGTAACCAGCGGCACGACGGCGACCTATAAGGAATACACGCCTGCTTATTACAAGAAGAATCTTACCACGGGCGCAATCGACTATACCGCCGAATCCAAACCCGCGCACACCTACGTAACAATCAGCGGGCTCAAGAAGGGCGCAACTATAAGCTCAAGCGACGTTAAGAACAAAGTTATCACGCTGAAAGACTCGCAACTCGGCACTTCCACTGTCACCTTGAAAGACGGCGAAGACAAAGATTATACCCTCAGGCTCAGCAGCAGTGTTACCAAAACCGAACAATCCGGCGCAGAGTGGACTAACAGCAAAGGCACCGCGACGCTTAAAGGAACTTTGACGGCGGGCTACACTCTCGCGGCTAACGGCAAATCCATTACCTATTTGAGCAAGGATAAAACTAATCAGACCTTCGCAACCGTCACGGGTCTTAAAAATGATGCGACTGTCGTTCCCGAGGCCGACGAGGACGGCGTCATCACGTTGAGCTACGATCAACTCAATGGCAAGGCTGTCAAGCTCACCAATTCTAATGGCAGCACCTACACGCTCGCGCTGGACAGCGGAGTCACCGAATCCAAGGTAACAGAAATCATGCCGACGGCTACCGTTACCGACGAGGAAACCGGAGAAACGGGAGTAACTTCGACGTGGGCTGTCAAGAACGGCACGGCAACGTTGAAAGGAGCCGTTTCGGAAGGCTACAAGCTCACGGACAGCAACAACATTGCCTATACCAAGGAAACCACGTACAAGACGGTTGACGAGGAAAAGGTTTATACGTATCAGACGCTCGTAACGGTTTCGGGTGTTGCCAGCGGCGCGAAATTGGACATCGTCGATGAGGATGATACGACAATCAACCTCAAGAGTAACCAGCTCACCAGCAAGGTCACAGTCAGCGACACGAAGGGCTATTACGACTATAACTTTGCCAGCGACTACACGAACTCGACGATAGTCGGCAGCACGGGCGCGGACAGCATTACGGTCGAAGGCACGGGCTTGACGCTCAACACCGGCAAGGGCAACGATTATGTCGACTTCGCCAACAGCGGCAACACGTTCGTCTACGCTACGGGCGAGGGCAATGACGTTATCGCGGACTTCACGGTAAACAGCGACAGAGTCAAGATCACGTCGGGCAAGTCTATCACGCTCACCAATGACGGCGAAGATACGATTATCAAGGTCGACAAAGGCACCATTACGCTCAAAGACCAAACCTTGAGCTCGTTCGTCTACTACGACAAGAACGACAATCCCGTTGCGTTGTCTGCTGTTGCGGACTTGATGGAGTCGGATAACTTCATGACGGCGGAGGACGACCTCGGCGCGATAACGGGCACGGGCGACTTGCTCGGCGACCTGGCAGATACGCAAGCCTTCCCGAACTCCGACCTCACCACGCTCACCAAACAGAGCACGCTCGTCACTTACGGCAACGACAAGAAATAAACTCTAAGTCAGAATCACCCAAGGCAGTCTCGAACTTTCGGGGCTGTCTTTTTACTTAGGAATTAGGAATCGGGAATCAGGGAGCAGGTTTTACTAATCCCTAATCCCTAATAAACATTGACATTGCGTAAGGTTTTTGTTATTATCGGCGCGTTTGGAGAGGTGTCCGAGCGGTTTAAGGAGCCGGTCTTGAAAACCGGTGATGTCGAAAGGCACCGTGGGTTCGAATCCCACCCTCTCCGCCACAACCGCGACACGTAACGTTAAGCAAATATATTTTCGCCTTCGGGCGATTATTTTTAGGGAAGGCGGCGACACTCATGGAGAATGCCGAGCAACAAAAGTTGCGAATAATGATAACCGACGACTCGCGACTCCTGCGCAAGAAATTGCGAGAGGAACTCGAACGGCTCAACTGCGAAGTCATCGAGGCGGTAAACGGCAAAGAGGCAATAACGTTCGTATTGGAACACGAGCTTGACGGCATCATCTTGGATATAGTCATGCCGGTGGTCGGCGGAATAGCGGCGTTGCAAGTCATTCGCGAAGTAGCTCCCGACGTTCCCGTCGTCATGTTGAGTTCCATGGGCACGCCGCAAAAGTTAATGCAATGCCTCAAAATGGGCGCGATAGACTTCATCAACAAGCCCTATACCAGAGAGCAAATCATCCACACGGTCGAGCGGCTGAAGCGATTGCGTACAAAGCGGCAGGAAAAAGTTAAAGCCATCGTGGAGGGCAACGTTTAATCTGACGGGAGGTTTTTGACATGCCGATTATTGAACAGAATACGGTTTCGGCAAAAAATAAGGCGGGCGGCAAGGGCGAAATTTTTATCACGCACCTGTTGACGCCTGCGGAGCTTGTCGGCAAGTGCGGCATGTTCGCGAAGGTAAGGATACCTGCGGGCGCGTCGCTGGGCGTTCACCAACACGTCGGCACCAACGAGACGTATCATATCTTGCAGGGCACGGCGACTTACACCGACAACGGCGCGACGTACACCGTCAAAGCGGGCGATACGACCTATTGCGCGGACGGCGACACCCACGGCATTGAAAATATCGGCGACGACGATTTAATCTTTATCGCGCTGATAATTATCACCAAATGAATTACTTATTGCGCTGATAAAATTCCTGTGCTAAGATACGGGCATCTAAGGAAAGGAGTTGGCGGCAATGGATATGGCAATCGCGGCGATGTCGGTCGATATGAACCAAGCGCGCCTTCAACAGGAGCTGGGTGTGTCGGTCTTGAAAATGGCAATGGCGGCAGAAACTTCGGGTGTCGAGGAGGCTTTGGAGGTCGTCGAGAGCCTCGATCCCAACCTCGGAAACAATCTTGACGTGACGGCGTAATAAAGGGCTTGATTTTTCAACGCTATTCTGCTAAATTCTGCAGGTAATTTTTCCAAAGGAGGAAATCATTTTATGACGAGAGCTGAATTGATAGTGAACGTTGCCGAAAAGGCTAACCTCGACCGCAAGGCGGCGGAGCGTGCGGTTGCGGCGACTTTTGAGGCGATTAAACTCGCGCTGGTCGAAGGCGACAAAGTACAAGTCTTGGGCTTCGGCACATTTGAGAATCGCGTACGCAAGTCACGCAAAGGGCGCAACCCTCGTACGGGCGAGGAAATCGAAATCAAGGCGTCGAATCTGCCGTCCTTCAAAGCGGGCAAGAGTTTGAAAGAAGCGGTCAATCCCTAAGGACTTTTCGCAGGGTCGGGCAAAGTGCTCGGCTCTGTTTTTGTTAGCGGAGGGAAAAATGTTTGACGCGGAAAATTTACGACGGGAACTTTTCAAGCTGAGCGACGAGGATTATCGAGCTTTTCAAGCCAAAATCGTCCCGAACGTCACCAAGGAAAATTTTATGGGCATTCGGACGCCTAACCTTAATCGCTTCGTGAAGGAGTACTTTCAAGCCGCCGACGCGGAAAGTTTTCTGAACGACTTGCCGCATAAATATTTTGAGGAAAATTCGATTCATGCGCTGTTAATCTCCGCGCTCAAGGATTTTGGCGACTGCTTGAACGCGACGAAAAATTTCCTGCCTTACGTCGACAATTGGGCAACGTGCGATTCAATCACGCCGAAAATCTTTAAGCGGCACGTGACGGAGTTGTACGCAGAAATTTCGACGTGGTTGGCGTCCGAACACGTCTACACCGTCCGATTCGGCTTGAATATGTTGCGAACATTTTATCTCGATGAAAACTTTGACGTGAAATATCTCGAACGGGTAGCGGCGGTTGAAGCGCGGGATTATTACGTCGAAATGATGGCGGCATGGCTTTTCGCGACGGCACTCGTCAAACACTTCGACGCGACGATACCCTTTTTGACGGGACGCAAATTGACGCCGCGCCTCCACAATCGGACGATACGAAAGGCGTTGGAAAGTCGGCGAATCGCGGCGGAGCAGAAAACCTTTTTGCGCGGGCTAAGGATATGAAGACGGCGATAATCACGGGCGGCACGTCGGGCATAGGGCTTGCGGCGGCTAAAATTTTCCTTACACACGGTTATAACTGCGCGGTTGTCGGCAGGAGCCGTGCGCGTTTTGAGCAGATTAAGCCCGAACTCGGCGGGAACGTCGAATTTATATCGGCGGACGTGCGGCGCGTCGAGGACTGCGACAAAATCATTTCGCGGACGGTTGAACATTTCGGCGGCGTCGACGTGCTTGTAAACAGCGCGGGCATTTATCGCGAGGGCGCGATTGTCGACACCGACGCGGCGACTTTCGACGACATTTTTAGCACGAACGTTAAAGGTACGTTTTTCGTGACGCGGGCGGCGGTCGGCGAGCTGATTAAGCGTCGGGGCGCGATTGTCAACGTGGCGAGCGACGCGGGGCTTAAAGGCAATTATTTCTGCGCGGCGTATTCGGCAAGTAAGGGCGCGGTCGTGGCGTTGACGCGTTCCTTGGCGTTGGAGCTGGCAAGTTTCACCGTGCGCGTTAATTGCGTTGCGCCGGGCGACATCTTGACGCCGCTGACGTTGAATCAGCTCAAAGCGTCGGGAGACACCGTTGAGGATTTGGCGCGAGTTTATCCGTTGGGCAGAATCGGCACACCCGACGAGGCAGCGGAGGCGATTTACTTTTTGGCAACGGCGAATTTCATCACGGGCGCGATTTTGAGCGTCGACGGCGGGCTGACGGCGTGAAGATTTTAATTTTATCGGCGTCAATCGGCGCGGGGCACACCAAGGCGGCGGAGGCAATTCAATTAGGAATTAGGAATGAGGAAATAGGAATTGATGTTCGGGTTGTAGACTTCATGGCGCGGGAGGTATCGACGCTGAATTGGCTGACGAAAAAAATTTACCTCGCGACATTGCGATTTATCCCCGACCTCTACGACAGGATTTACAAATTCGCGGACGGGCGGAAGGTTGGCGTCTCGGCAAGGTTTCTAAGCTCCGCGCTGATGTATTTGCCGTTCGCCCGCCTGCTGAACGAATTCCGCCCCGACGTGGTGATTTGCACGCACCCGTTCCCCGAAGCCGCCGCGTCGCTGTGGAAGTTCCTCCACGCCAAATCTGCGCGGAATTTTTTATTGGCGACGGTGCTGACGGATTACTCGCTCCACGAGATTTGGATTTACGGCGAAGTCGACGCGTACTTTGTCGCCACGCCCGATATGAAACGGAACCTCGCCGCGCATTGCCGTCCGGGACAGAAAATCTTCGCTACGGGCATACCAATCAACCAAAAGTTTGCCGCCGTTAAGAGGTGTCCGCACGCCGTCACGACGATTTTAATCATGGGCGGCGGCTTGGGACTCGGCTCGATTGAGGACACACTCCTTGAGCTGGATAAAATTTCCAAACCGCTTAAGGTTGTGGTCGTCGCGGGGCAAAACGAAAAACTCTTGACGCGGCTAAAAAAATTCCGCTCAAAGCACGAGTTGATAATTTTCGGCTACGTCGCGGACGTGCACAGGCTCATGGCGGCGGCGGACTTGCTGATAACCAAGCCGGGCGCGTTGACAATGACGGAGGCTTTCGCCGTCGGAGTGCCGCTTATCCTGCACGCGCCAATCCCCGGACCGGAGGCGTTAAATGCGGCTTACGCGGTAACTCACGGCGCGGCTGTTTCCGTCGGCAAGCAAAAAATTTCCGCCGTCATAGAGGATTTATTAAGCGAACCTGCGCGGCTCGACAAGATGTCACGTGCCGCCAAAAGTATCGCCAAACCGCTCGCCGCTCAAGATATTGCAAAAAAAATCGGCTCCGCCACTTGACGAAGCCGTATTTTTTATAATTTATCCCGCGTCATTAACGCTATCAGCGAATTTATTATCCCGAATATCGCATAAGTCGCGAATATCGCCGTTAAAAATCCTTGAATCGACTGCGTTAAATACATTATTCCAGCGAAAATTAACGCCGCAGAGATTTTTGACGCAAAAAATATTTTTTCGCCGCCGCCCTTGAAGTCGGGATAATGCACGTGCGAAACCATTAAATACGCCACGATTATAACCGTTATCGGGTAGACAAGCCCGAAATTTGCGGGATCTATGCCCGTGTCGAGGAATAACAGCGTCGTCGTCGCGATTATGCAACCGCCCGCCGGGATAGCCAAGCCCATAAAAAATCCGTGTACCACGTTCGTGTTGACGTTGAACCGCGCAAGCCGCCACATGCCGCACAGGGCAAAGATTATCGCCGCCGCCTTGCCGAGCATTCCGTAATTGTGCATACAAAACGAATACGCCAAAAACGCCGGCGCAACGCCGAACGAGCCGAGGTCGCACAGAGAATCCATTTCCTTGCCCAGCTCCGACGCCGCATTTAACGCCCGCGCTACTCGTCCGTCCAGCCCGTCCGCTATCAACGCCAGCAGGATGAACACCGACGCATAAAAAAAATTGCCTTCGTAGGTCGCAAGTATCGAAAGCATTCCGAATAACAAATTCGCCGCCGTGCAGGCGTTTGGGAGCAACCACTTCATTTGAGCCACCTCACTCTATCCGACCGATAATAGTTTCGCCGCCGCGAACCTTATCGCCCTTTTTGACCAAGACCTCGACATTATCGGGGACGACCAACTCCGTGCACGAGCCGAAACGAATCAAGCCGTAGAGTTCGCCCTTTTCGAGCTTATCGTCCAGCGTGACCCAACTGACAATCCGCCGCGCCAATATCCCCGCCACTTGCGTAACCGTCACGCGGAGCTTGTCGTTTTCTATGCCGATTAAATGCCGCTCGTTCTCGAAGCCGACCGAATCTTTATAGGCGGGGCGAAAACGTCCGCAAACGTATTTTTGAATTTTAATTTCGCCGGCTATCGGACTGCGATTAACATGCACGTCGAACACCGACAGGAAAATTATCACCTTGCGACACGGCGATTTGATAAAGTCATCGCTCTCGACTTCCACCACGTCTTGAACGGTGCCGTCGGCGGGCGACACGATTAAATTCGGGTCGGCGGGGATAATTCGCGTCGGGTTGCGGAAAAAATAAATGCAGTAGCAGGCTATAACGGCGGGCAGAATCGCGGCGTAGGGATTTATCAGCACGCCGAGAAAAAGCGCGATAAGGAGCGCGACGCCCGCGAAATAATAACCTTCTCTGATAATGCTCAAAACTATCACGCTCCTTCTAGGAATTAGGAATTAGGAATTAGGCTCTGTTTTTTGCTTGTGGACTTTGAGGACGAATTTCGGCAGGGCAAGCAATCTTCCTGCGCGGGAAGGTTGCAACATTGCGCGGAAAAGCCATTCCAACCTTGCGCGTTGCATCCAAAGCGGCGCACGCTTGACGACGCCCGCCATAACGTCGAACGTGCCGCCCACCCCGATTGATACCGGTATGTTCAATTCGTCTTTGTACTTGGCGAGCCATTTCTCCTGCTTCGGGACGCCCAGAGCCGCCAGTAAAATATCTGCGCGGGAGGCTTTAATTTGCGCAATGATGTCAGGCTCGTCGGCGGGCTTAAAGTAGCCGTTGCGCGTGCCCGCGATTTGTATGCCGGGGTAAAGTACCTCGGCTTTAGCTTTGGCTTTATCGGCGATACCGGGCGCGGCTCCGAACAGGAAAAATCGCCAACCTTTACTTGGCGCGACTTTCATGAGTTCCTGAACCAAATCGAAGCCCGCGACGCGTTCGGGCATTGACTTGCCGAGGTGTCGCGCCGCCCAGACCGTCCCCGCGCCGTCAGGTACCACCAAGCTTGCCGCGTTCAATATCCGTTTAAGCTCGTCGTCGTGCGTGGCGTTCAAAAGCATTTCGGCGTTCGCCGTCGCCACCATTGACGGCTCGCCCGCCGCGATTAAACTTTCCACCCGCTCGACCGCTTGAGCCATTGTCACCGCGTCGACTTGCACGCCCAAAATTTTCACTCGTTTATCCATTGAAAAGCTCCGTAAAAATCCCGTCCTCCAAATCACGAATATTATACAACGTATCAAGGACGAGGAAAGTCTCCTTTAAATTTTTCCGCGCAGAGTGCCAACCGCCGCCGTCGGTTATCCAAACGAACGCAAAGCCGTCGACGCCCCGCGCCTCCAGAGCGATTGTCTTATAGCTCCGCGCAGTCTCGTTGAGTTTGGAGCCGCCGCTCGCGTAAAAATTTGTTTCGATACCAAAAATCTTGCTTGAAGTCTCAACCACGAAGTCAAAGCGTTTGGTCGAAGTCCCCGCCGCCGATATTGCCGACAAGTCAAGCCCGAACGTCTTTTCCGCGTCGTCAAGGTACATCTCCTTACGATAAGCGACGCCCGCCTCGCGCAGAAAGTGTTCGACGAGCCGCTCCATTTGATGTCCACCGCGATTTTTCCGCCCGTTTGAATCCAGCCCGACCTCCACGCCCGTCACGTAGTCATACAGGTTGCCGATAACGTGATTCGCCAGCAAATCAAACAACCCCGTCTGCCGCATGAAGTATTTATATTGCTCGACAGATTGATTCGGCGCGTCGAAGCGATAATTTGTGTCGCGGCAAAAGATTTCCTCTGCGCGGACAGCCAACAGAATCGGTATCGCCTTCAAGCATTCGGGGTAACGCGTCAAGAGGTTTTCAAAATCCGCCTCGATATTCTTTGAGCCGACAAGCGAATTCAAAATGTGAATCTCGACCCTCAAGCGTTCGGCGTTGGCGTAGACCTTGGCAAAATCGGTGTAGTAGTCGTAGCCGTTGATTGAGGCGCGGAAGGTCGCGAGCCACGCCTCAAAGTTTCTGTTCGCGGGCATGAATCAATCTCTCCTTGGCAAGCGCGATAAATGCGGCGTCGTTGTCGATACCGATAAATTTCCTTCCCAGAATCTTGCAGGCGACGCCCGTCGTGCCCGAACCGCAAAACGGATCCAAAACCAAATCGCCCTCCTGCGTCGACGCCGACAAAATTCTTTCCAACAGGTACAGCGGCTTTTGAGTCGGGTGTTTGCCGAAAGTCTTTTCGCGTTGCGGCGTCAAAGCTCCCGTCCAAACGTCCTTCATTTGCTTGCCGCCGTTAAGCTCCTTCATGAGCGCGTAGTTGAAATAATGCTTAGCCTTGGCGTCTTTCTTTGCCCAAAGGAGCGTCTCGGTGCTGTGCGTGAAGTATCGGCAACTCAAATTCGGCGGCGGATTGGTCTTTTGCCACGTGATGTTGTTCATGATTTTGAAGCCCGCCTGCTCCACAGCCATGCCGACGGAATAAATATTGTGCAACGTGCCGCTGACCCAAATCGTGCCGTTGGGCTTGAGGATTTTCCTGCAAAGTTTCAGCCAGCGTCGATTAAAGGCGTGCTTGGCGTCCGGCGTAGCGGCTTTATCCCAATCGCCCTTGTCGACGGGAGCCGCCTTGCCGCCCTTGCACGTTCTGCCGCCGTTCGACAGGAAATAGGGCGGGTCGGCAAAGATAACGTCGACGCTCTCGGCAGGGAAATTCTTCAACAGCTTAAGCGAATCGGCGAGGTAAAGCGCGGAATCGGCGTCCCTAAAAAATGCGTCAATCATTAAACTCCTCTGTGTTCCAAATTAAATTCACCAATTGCACAACCAGCTGTGTACGCTTTTCAATCTCCGCCTTGCCGAATTTATCAAACGAATCGAACGACAATTTATTCTCGTTAATAAATCTGTCAAAGGGCGTATTTTGATAGGTTTGCTTACCGAGCGACGCCGCATAGGTGTTTCCGCTTGTCGAACAATACTTTTCGAGCTTTTGAGGATAATCGCTGTCGTTAAGGCCGGCGTTAATGCTTTTTCGCAAGAGGAGCAACGCGCCGATTTTATTTCGATAGTTGTCGAACTCTTCACTGTTGAAAAATTTATTGCCGATAATATGCTCAATCTCGAAAGGATCCGCCGTCGTCGTCATATATTCGTTATAATGTGACGTTCCGCTCGTTTGCTCTTCGATAAAGCTCGTGATTCGCGCCAAAATATTTTTGACGTATTTTTTATTGGACTTGTTCAAACTAAATGCAGGAACTGTCGTTTCGGGATGATAATCTAAGGCGTCATAATGCGCTTTCAGCTTGGCTTTGAGCGCGTCAATCGAACAGCCGCGAATGTCTTTAGCGATTCTGAAAATATAATCTTGAATGGTGTTGTAGCTGAGCGATTTACGATTCATGACTCGCATATTAACCCACAAATCGATAAAGCGTGCCGCCAAATTGATTTTCTGCGTGACGGTCGCCGCCTCGTCATTGTAACGAATCGGAGCCATCAAAAACAGCGGTTGCAGAGTGAAATTCACTTGCGCATTGTAATAGACATACTTTGTATCTTCGGAAAAAGTTTCTTCAGCGTCGCGTATCCGCAGATAAATCTCGACAAAGTAATCAAATGCCTCAATGAATCGCTCATAATCCGTCGTAATGTTGAGGGTAAGCCGCTTATGCTCGTCGCGCACCCACTTATGAAACTCTCTGCCGATTTGGGCGAAGTCCGAAAAATCCTCTCTGAAATTTTCCGTCGGCTCGTCTTCAAAAAGACTTATTTGTAGCGGCGCGGTTTCTTCTTTGACAAGTTGAACCTCGGCATATTGAGCACGGAGCCACGTCCGAATAAAAATTTCGTCGCCCTTGTCGTCGTCTCTTTTCAAACGGTCGATTTGCTCTTTCCAACGCTTATTGAGCTTTTCGCGCCTGTCGTTGCTTTTAATCTCGGACAGCAGATAACTTTTAAGCATTTCCGACGGCGTAAGATTAAGCCCGCGATCGTTCATCGTGATAAAAATTTTACTTGCGTCCTGTTCGTCTTGCGCCACAATCTCGATAAAATAAACTTTTTCAATCAGCCAATCGCAGAAGTTCAACAGCATGTCGTCTGTTATTTCATCAGGAAAGAGGGCGATAATATCGTTGTAGCGTTCGCAGAGATTCTTGACGGATTCGATTGAGTTGCTCGCGTCGAAATTGTCGAGATTGTCTTTAAAAATCGCCTCCATGCAAGCTTGGCGTTCGGCGACATTTATATTGAAAGACTTTTTTCCGCGAACTTCGGAATAGATGATTTGCTCAACGGTCGGATGAAGTTCTTTGCGTTTGCTTAGACGATTGCGCAAATACATGAGGAGCAACGTCAACGAGGAGAAGCGTTGTTGCCCGTCGACGATTGCATTTTCGCGCCCCGCCAAAATTATCGAACCCATGAAATAAATATCGTAATTCGCCGCGTCGTCGCGTGTATGCCCCGGCTTATAGTTCCTTAAAAATTCCGTTGTCAGGTCGTCAAGCAATTCTTCAATCTGCCGCCGTTGCCAACGATATTCGCGCTGATAGTAATGCAACGTGTACTTGATATTTTGCAACAGCCCCATCAAATTGCGCGGCGTGCCTTTAATTTCTTTCATTCGACAGTTACCGATTTGGCGAGGTTGCGCGGCTTATCCACGTCGCAACCCCGCGTTATCGCCGCGTAGTAGGCAAGCAGTTGCAACGGCACGACCGTAAGGAGCGGTATCAACAGCTCGTCGGTTTCGGGCACAAAAATCACGTGGTCTAGGTATTTTTCCAGCTCCGAATCACCTTGAGCCGCTATGCCGATAACCACCGCGTCACGAGCCTTTACCTCCTTGATGTTTGACAGGGTTTTTTCGTAGACGCTCTTTTGAGTGGCAAGCGCGATAACCGGCACGCCCTCCACGATTAAAGCAAGCGTCCCGTGTTTGAGTTCGCCCGAAGCATAAGCCTCCGCGTGTATGTAGGAAATTTCCTTGAGCTTGAGTGCGCCCTCCAAGGCAACGTCGTAGTCCAGCGAACGCCCGATATAAAACACGTCCTCGTTGAAGCCGTATTGCCTCGCGAAAGTTTTAATCGGCTCCACGTCCGAAAGCGTCTCGGAAATCTGCGCGGGTATCTTTTTGAGCAGGGCTATCAGCTCGCGGATTTTCTCCGCCGGCAACGTCGCGCTTATCTGCGCCATGTACAACGCCAGCATGAACATCAGGATTAACTGCGTGGTGTAGGCCTTCGTCGACGCGACGGCTATCTCCGGACCCGCCCACGTGTGAATCACTTGGTGCGCCTCGCGGGCTATCGACGAGCCGACCACGTTCGTTATCGCCAAAGTCTTCGCGCCCAGCCGTTTGGATTCTTTCAGCGCGGCAAGCGTGTCCGACGTTTCGCCCGATTGACTTACCACGATAACAAGAGTCTTATCGTCGACAATCGGGTCACGGTAGCGGTATTCGCTCGCCAAATCGACTTCGACCAACTTACGCGCCAACTTCTCGATATAAAACTTACCGACAAGCCCCGCGTGATAAGCCGTGCCGCACGCCACGATATAAATTTTGTCAATGCCGTCAAGGAAGGCTTTATCCCAATTCAGCTCGTCGAGGACGATTGAGCCGCCGTCCTTGGCAATGCGTTTGCTCATGGTGTCGCGGACGGCTTTGGGCTGTTCGTTAATCTCCTTAAGCATAAAGTGTTCGTAGCCGCCCTTTTCCGCCGCTTCCGCGTTCCAGGTCACGTGGAAGATTTTCTTGTTGACGACCTCGCCGCGACGATTGAGAATCTGCACGCCGTCTTTCCGCACAAGCGCAAGTTCGCCGTCGTTGAGGATATAAGTCTGCCGCGTGTGATTGATAATGGCGGGGATGTCGGAGGCTATGAAGTTTTCACCCTTGCCCAAGCCCACGATAAGCGGATTGTCCTGCTTGGCGCAAATCAGAATGTCGGGGTGAGCCTTAGCCATGAACGCCAACGAATAGGAGCCTTCGATTTTGTTCAAGACGGTGCGGACAGCCTCAACGAAGTCGCCGCGATAAGCCTCCTCGACCAAATGCGCTATGACCTCGGTATCGGTCTCGGAGGTGAATTTGTGCCCGCGAGTGAGCAAGTCCTCCTTGAGCGGCAGATAGTTTTCGATAATGCCGTTATGGACGACGACAAAATCGCTGCGGCAATCGGTGTGAGGGTGAGCGTTGCTGTCGGAGGGACGCCCGTGCGTCGCCCAACGCGTATGACCTATGCCGACCGTGCCGGCGGGCAGACGATTCTTGAGCTTGTCCTTGAGCGCGTCGAGCCGCCCGACCGCCTTTTCGATAAAGACGTTATCGCCGCAATCGACAGCTATGCCCGCCGAGTCGTAGCCCCGATATTCCAACTTCGTCAGCCCGTCCAAAAGAATGGGAGCCGCCTTTTTATCGCCAATGTATCCGACTATTCCGCACATGCTCTTACCTCCGAGTAGCTGAATTTTCTATGGTTAATCGCGGGGATTATATCAAGTTCAGGGATTGGTAACAAGGGACTGGGGAACAGAAATATTTTTAAGGCGGCTTGCGAGTCAGAAATTAAAAACCCCTGCACCGTTGAGCGCAGAGGTTAATTTTTTCAGAAATCGGCAAGACTTAAAATCTTTTCGCACAGCTCCGGGAACTCGATACCTGCTGCCCGCGCCGCGTCGGGCACCAACGAGGTTTCCGTCATGCCGGGCACCGAATTTATTTCCAACACGTAGGGCACATTTTCCGCCGAAAGCATCATATCGACGCGAGCCACCCCCGCGCACTTGCACAGCTTGAACGCCGCCACCGCCAACGCTTGAACCTCGGAGGTAACCTCGTCGGGAATCTGCGCGGGTACAATGTGCGTCGACAAGCCCTTGGTGTATTTGGACGTGTAGTCATAGCGTCCCGTCGTCGTGGTTATCTCAATGACGGGCAGAGCCTCGGCGTCGTCCTCGTTGCCCATGACCGCAACCGTCAGCTCGCGCCCCGCTATGAACTCCTCGACCAAAATCTCATCGCCCAAAGAAAACGCTTCGTCAATCGCCGCGTCCAAATCCTCGACACGCTCCACGATACTCACGCCGATACTTGAACCTTGCGCCGCCGCCTTAATCACCACGGGCACACCGAACTTCCGTTCAATGGCAATGGCAAGGTCATCGCTCCTGTCAACTTCGCGGTAGACGGCAAACTTGGGCGTGGAAAGATTGGCGGAGTTTAGGAAATGCTTCGTGGCGACCTTATCCATAGTCAGCGCAGCGGCAAGCACGCCCGACCCCGTGTAGGGAATTTTGAGCATGTCAAGCGTCCCTTGAATCAGCCCGTCCTCGCCGTAGCGACCGTGCACCGCGTTAAAAACTATGGCGCAATCCTTATCGCGAATCGTGGCGGCAAAGGTCTGCGGATTAAGCTCAAGCAACTCGACGTTGTAATTTTTGGACTTAAGCGCGTCGGCAACAGCCTTGCCCGTGCGCCGCGATACTTCAGCCTCCGTCGACGTGCCGCCGCATACCACGACGATTTTTTTCCGACTCCAATCCTTAAGTAATTCCAACAGCTCCTCGCCCGTCTTGTAGATGTCGCCCGCGCCCATGGTGATAACCAAATCGCCCGCCGTCAAGCTGTCCTTAATCGTAGCGGCTATGTCCTCGCGCTTCGGGATATACGACACCGCTTGATTTGTTTGGCTCAAAACTTCGTGCAGAATCGATTCGCCGCTTACGCCCGCAATTTTCTCCTCGCCGGCAGAGTAAACGTCCGTCAGGATAAGCATATCCGCCCCCTTGAACGCGCCGCCGAATTCCTTAAGCAAAAGTTGCGTGCGGCTGTAGCGGTGCGGCTGGAAAATGCAGACGATTTTATTGGGCTTAGTCTCGCGGGCGGCTTTGAGCGTGGCGGCAATTTCGGTCGGGTGGTGCGCGTAGTCGTCGACGACCATAACATTGCGCACGCGCCCCTTGACTTGGAAACGACGTTTCGCGCCGTGGAAGCAGCTCAAGCCCTCGGCAATGCGCTCGAAGCTCACGCCGACCTCCATAGCCGTCGCGATAGTCGCCAAAGCGTTCAGGACGTTATGCCGCCCGTGAATTGCCAACTGAACTTTGCCCAAAGTCTCGGAGCCGCGCACAGCCTCGAAGCCGATACCCTTAGTCGTCGTGCGCAGGTTGCGTGCCGTATAATCCGCCGCGTGGTCTATCGCGTAGCTGATAATCCTGCGGTCAACGGTCGGAGCCAACTCGCGCAGATTTTCATTGTCGAAGCAGAGGACAGCCGCGCCCTCCTTGCGGTCGACGTTTTCGATAAAAATCTTAAAGGCGGCGCGAATCCGCTCCACGGTGCCGTAATGGTCAAGGTGGTCGTCCTCAATGTTGGTGACGACGGCTATCCGGGGCTTAAGCGTCACGAACGAGCCGTCGGATTCGTCAGCCTCGGAGACAAGCCAATCACTCTTGCCCAGAATCGCGCCCGTGCCCAGGTCGGTCGATTCGCCGCCTATGATAATCGTCGGGTCGACGTTCGCGCTGTGCAGGACGTAACCAATCATCGAGGTCGTAGTCGTCTTGCCGTGCGAGCCGGCTACCGCAATGCCGCGTTTGGCGTTGAGTAGCCAGGCGTTTATATCGGAGCGGTGGAGCTTGGGGATTTTGAACTTGCCCGCCGCCGCGATTTCGGGATTATCATTCGGGATAGCCGACGAACAAACAATCGCCTCGACGGGGTTGCCGCCGGCGTCGAGAATATTTTCAGCCTTATGCCCGACGAAAATCCTCGCGCCGAGCCGTTTAAGCATGTCAAGCGTTGTCGAGTCTTTGGCGTCGGAGCCGCTGACTTCAAAGCCGCTCTCAATCAAAATCTTGGCAAGCGCACTCATGCCCGCGCCGCCTATTCCTATGAAATGAAATTTCTTCAAGCCGTCAAGTTTCAAATTCTGTTTACCCCCTTGAGCACGTTGTTAAGTTTTTTGTCGAAGGTGAATACCTCCGCCCCTTCCAAGTCGTGATGCGCGGCAAGTATGCAATCCACGAAGTCAAGCTTTGTCGCGGCAAAAATTTCTACGGCGCGAATCATGACGGCTTTACGTTCCATCTCGACCCAATCCAAGACGATTAAAAGTTGCGCCGCGATATTTTGCCTGTCGACTTCATAAAAAGTGCGCAAGACATGCGAAGTCTCCATCAGCACTTCGGGCAACAGGAACGCGCCGCCCTCGATTAAATCTTTGGCGATTTGTGCCTGTGCCTCGTTGTCGCGCAAAAGGTAGCGCAGGACGACGTTCGTATCAATCCAAATTTTCGACATATTTTTTCACCATAGCTCTTTCCCATGCGCCGTCCTCAAAGGGAATCAAGGCGGGGTTTGCATACTTAGACAATGCGCCGAAGGCAGAAACTTTTTCCGCCTTGGGCGTCCTGCCTTTAATTACGCCGTCCTGTTGCTCGACGTTGTACTTTATCAGAATCGGGATTGCCTCCTCCAGCGTCAAGTTGATTTTGCTGTAGAGCTTTTCCGCCTCCGCCTTTAAGTCGTCGTCCAATTCGATTGTCACGGTAATTTTCATTGATACAACCTCCTCAAGTCATTTGCAAAATCAAGTCGGCGATTTCGTCAGCGGCGTTGGGTTTGCCCAGCGATAAGCTTGCCGCCGCCATGCGCTTTAGCGTTTCGGGCGAGGTAAGCAGTTCGTCCAGCGTCGCCGATAAAATTTCTGTCGTCAAGTCGCGGTTGAGAATCATACGCGCCGCGCCCGCCTCGACCAGTGCCCGCGCATTGAACTCTTGATGATTTTCCGCCGCGTAAGGATACGGGATTAAGATTGCCGGGACGCCTCGCGCCGTCAGCTCCGCCAAACCCGTTGCGCCTGCGCGAAAGACCGCCAAATCCGCCATAGCCATAGCTCGCGGCATGTTGTACAGATACGGGAAGACTTTAATGTTCGGTGCGCCGAGCACGCCCGCCAATTTTTTGGTTACGGCGTCGAATTCGCCCTTGCCCGTGACGTGCAGGAATTGCGCGGAATTTTTAATCGCCGCCGTCTTCAAGACGCCAATCATTGCGTCGTTAATGCTCCGCGCCCCGCGACTGCCGCCCGATATTAAGACAATCGGCTTGTCGGCAGTGAACCCGAATTCCTTAAGCCCGTCGTCACGCTCAGCCGCAAGCACCTCGGCGCGAATCGGATTGCCGGTGTAAACGGTCTTTGCGGCGGGGAAATTCTTAAGTGCGTCGCGAGTGCCGACCGCTATCCTGTCGACGAATTTGGACAGAATTTTATTGGTGACGCCCGCAACCGCGTTTTGCTCCTGAATCAACGTGGGAACCTTCATAAGGCTTGCGGCGAGGAGAATCGGACCGCAAACGTAGCCGCCCGTGCCGACGACCGCATTTGGCTTGAAGTCCTTGATAACGTCGGAGGCGCGTTTGATACTCCAAACGGCGTTGGCGGCGCGGCTTATGTTCGCCAAAGTGAATCGACGTTCAAGCCCGCCCTCCAGTTTAAGCGCGGTAAAATTTATGCCCGCTTTCGGTACGATGTCAGCCTCCAAGCCGCGCTCCGTGCCGACGTAGAGAAATTCGGCGTCGGGGCGTTTATTTTTAATTGCGTCAATGAGCGTGAGCGCGGGGTAAATGTGTCCGCCCGTGCCGCCGCCCGATACGATTATTTTCATTCAGTGATTCGCTCCAAAAAAATTACACAGCACCACGCCGATAACGATTAAAATTATCCCGATAAGCCCCGGCGTCGAAATGCTTTCGTGGAAATAAAAATACGACACCGCCGCCGCAAGGACTATGCCCAGCCCGCCCCACGTCGCGTAGACGACATTTAAATCGACGGTCTTGAGCGACAGTGCAAGGCAATAAAAGCAAACGCCGTAACAAATCAGCGTGCCCGCCGCGTATCCGATATGTTCGAAGCCGTGCGATAACTTCATGCAAGTCGTGCCGCACAACTCCAGGACAATCGCCAAGCCAAGGTAAACGTAGCCCATTCGTTACCTCGACCTAAGTTCGGCGCATAAGTCCAAAGCCGCTTGTGCCTCAGCGTCCGCGAAAAAGTTCAGCTTGACGCAAAGCAAAATGAACGTTTCGAGCGCGGCAAGTTTCCCGTCAGCCTCCGCGAGGCAATGCGTTCGTTCGTCATCGGAGGAAAACTCCGCCGCCAAAGCGATATTCGTTGCCACCGACGCGACGGCTCTCATCATTTCCTCCGCGAGGACGCGCTCCTCCTCCGCAGGCAATTTTTTTACCAAACGATAAATTTCCACGCCCAAATTCAAGGGCTGTTCTCTAAATTGCATTATGATTATCTCCTCAAAGATTATGAACGATGCGCTTGAAATCTCTGCCGCGCTCCTCGAAGTCGCTGTACATGTCGAAGCTCGCGCAGGCAGGGCTTAGCAACACCACTTGCGGCGGACGGGCAATTTTTTTGGCAAGCGCAACCGCCCGCTCCATTGAGTAGCCCGCCTCCAAGATTTTATCGGCAGGAAAACCCGAAGCCTCC
>CALFJE010000009.1 GCA_937877545.1 uncultured Selenomonadales bacterium
GGTAGACGACGCCGTAATTGCTCGTGGTGCCGAAGATATAATCGTTGCCGGTGCCCGCATTGACGGTCACGCCGTTTTGCCCCGAAACCAGGCTGACGGTATCATCACCCGCGCCGCCGCTGATTGAGGAGTAATAGCTCCAGTTGTTGGTGATAAGGTCGTTGCCCGCGCCCGCGTTGACGGTCACGGAATCGCCGTCGTAGTTGGTGATGGTATCGTTGCCCGCACCGCCGTAGAGCACGGAGCGGTCGCCGTTGTTGTTGTAAATCGAATCGTCGCCGTTGCTCGCATACACAAGGACGGATTTGCCCGTATTTGTGATTGTATCGTTGCCGGTCGTGCCCTCTACGGTGACGCTTGAATCCGAATTGAAAATGCCTTGATAGAGCGTGCCGCCCGTAATGCTGACGGTTTTATCTGCGGCGTAGGTAAGCGTCATGGAGCCGCCCGTGCCGCTCGTCAAGTTGATAACGACATCATTGCCGACGGTGGAGCGGGTATATTGCGCGGTGCTTGCCAAAGAAATTCGGCTGTTCTCGTCGAAGTTGTAAACGGTATCCGCACCGTCGCCCTCGGCGAATTGGAGGACTTTACTGCCGGAGCCGCCCAAGCTGATAACGTCGTTGCCGGTATTGCCGCGCACAGTGCCGCCCGCCGAGTAGACGGTATCATTGCCCGAACCCGCGTCGACGGTGACGGAGGAACTCCAGCTGTTTGAGATTAAATCATTGCCTGCGCCGCCGTAGATTGATACGTGCGGGTCATTGCTGCGGAGGGTGTCGTTACCGTTGCCGCCGTCAATCGTTACGTAGCCGTAGGAGCTGTTGATTGTGTAATTGGAATTCGTGCTGCTCCAAACGGAGTCATTGCCGTTGCCCGCCCGAATCGTGACGCCGCCCGCGTGGTTGGCAATGGTATCGTTGCCGTCGGTGCCGCTGACGAGGCTGTTGGTGTTGTAGTTGCTTTTAATGGAGACGTAGGTGCCGCCCGTTACGTTAATCGCGTCGAGACTTGCCGCGCCGCCGAGGGTGATTGTACCGTTACTCAAACTGACCCAAACATCGGAGCCGACGGTAGCGAGGGCATACTGCGCGGAGCCTGCGATTGAGACGGTATCATTGGCGTTGAAGTTACGGATAACGTCGTAGCCGTCACCTAAGGCGTATTGGTAAATGTTGCCGACGGTGGCGTTTGTAGCGGCGAAAATTGTATCGTTGCCGGTGCCGCCCTTGACGGTGTTGTAGTTGTTGGTTGCACTCAAGCTGATATAATCGTTGTCCGCGCCGCCGTTCAGCGATTGCCGCCAAGCTGAGGAGATGATTGTATCGTTGCCGTCGCTCGCGTCCACGGTTTGCCCGTCGGCATAAACCCTGACGGTATCGTTGCCCGTGCCCGCGAATATCTTGACGGAGTTGGCTGCGCTGTAGACCGAATCGTTACCCGCGCCCGCGAGGATTGTGACGTTCCTGCCGCTGTTGGCGATTGTGTCGTTGCCGCTCGTGCCGTTTACGGTGACGCTTGCATTGGCGTTGCCGATTACGGAGACTTGAGAGCCGCCCGTTATGTTGACGGTTTTATCAGCCGCACCGCCGAGAGTCATGCCGCCGCCGCTTATCATGCTGACGACGACATCGGAGCCGACGGTATGGCGGAAGTATTGCGCGGAGCCGCCGATTGAAACGGTATCGGTCGCCTTGAAGTTGAGGATTGAATCGTTGCCGTCACCCTGAGCGTATTGGTAGACGACGCCGTAAGAACCGCTGTCGCCGTAGACGGTATCGGAGCTTTTGCCGCCGTTTACGGTCACGCCGCGCTGACTGTTGCTTAGGCTGATTCGGTCGGCACCTGCGCCGCCGCTGATTGACACGTACCAGCCGTAGTAGTTGGTAATCGAGTCGTTACCGTCGCCGGCGTCGATTGTGACGGTGTCCTTTGAGCCGTTGTAAATGGAGTCGTTGCCGCCGTAGCCGTAGACTGTGGAGTTGCCGGTGTCGACGGTGAGCGTATCGTCGCCCGTCGTGCCGTAGACGTTGGCAAATCTTTGAAGCGTGAAAACAAATCCGTTCATTTCCAATCCCTCCCAAGGAATGTATTAAAAACTTGTAATAATTATACCCCAATCAAATTCTAAGACAAGGAGCCTTAGGAAATTTAATTTGATGGGGCGGCGGGATTTAACGTTGCGAAAATGCCTGAGGTGTTGTAGACTGCAGAAAAACTTTGGGAGGCAGAAAGCATGTCGGCAAGAATTTTATACGGGAAAGAATTCGCGGCACAAATAAAAGAATCGGCGCGGGAAGGCGTGGAGGAGCTTAAACGCGATTTCGGCGTAACGCCGGGGCTGACGGTGATAATCGTCGGAGAAAACCCGGCGTCTCAAGTCTACGTCCGCAACAAGCACAAAACCTGCGCGGAGTTGGGCATCATCTCGGAGGTAGCGGCTCTGCCCGAAGACACGACCAAAGACGCGCTCCTCGCCAAAATCGACGAACTCAACGCCGATAAGAACGTTCACGGGATATTGGTGCAGTTGCCGTTGCCCGACGCGATTAAGGCGCACTCGGAGGAGATACTGAATCGCATCGACCCGCTTAAGGATGTCGACGGCTTCCACCCCGTCAACGTCGGCAAGTTGGTTATCGGCTCGCCCGCGCTGGTGCCGTGCACTCCTGCCGGTTGCATTGAGATGCTTGACCTGGCGGGCATTGGCATTGACGGCAAACGCGCCGTGATTATCGGGCGCAGCAATATCGTCGGCAAGCCGTTGCTCCATTTGCTTATGGCGCGTCATGCCACGGTTACGGTCTGCCACACGCACACGAAAAATTTGGCGGAGGTTGCTCGCGAAGGCGAAATTCTGATAGCGGCGTCAGGCAAGCCCAAACTCATTACGGCTGACATGATTCGCCCCGGCGCAACCGTTATCGACGTGGGTATCAATCGCATTGCGCCCAAAAAGCTCGTCGGCGATGTCGACTTCGACGCGGCTGTCGAGGTTGCCGGCGCGATAACGCCCGTGCCCGGCGGTGTCGGACTTTTAACTGTCGCCATGCTCATGAAAAACGTCGTCAAAGCGGCTCGCCTTCAACTTGAGGCTTAATCATGTTCCTGTTGATAACGGCGGCGATTTTGGGCGGGATTATGGCTGTCGCGCTCGCCTCGATTAAATTCTTGTTCAGCGAACACCTCGCCAAGAAATTCTATCGGCTGTTCGCGCTCGCCGACTTGACCGTCCTGCTCGTGATAATCGGCGGGTGGTTGGCGCGTCCGCTCATGCCCGAAGGATTTATCGCTCTCTTCGGCAACGTCGCGGCAGTCTTTATAATGGCGCAACTGATTTGCGGCGTGGCGGTAATCTGCGCGGTTATCGTGCGATTTATCTGGCGCAAGTTCAATCCGCCCAAGCCCTTTAGCCCTGCGCGGCGACGCATGTTGGCTTACGGCATGATTTATCCGCTGATGAGTTTGGCAGTCGCGCTTTACGGCAACCGCATTGAGAAAAATCGCGACGTGGAGAATTTCTACGACGTGCCGATTAAAGACTTGCCGCCCGATTTGGAGGGCTTTCGTCTGGCGCAAATCAGCGATATTCATTTGGGCGCGTACTATTCTTTGGAGCGGCTGGAGGCTCTGTTGCAACGCATTGCCGACGCCAAGCCCGACCTCCTCGCCATAACGGGCGACATCTTCGACGATACCGCCATGAATCCCGCCGCGATTAAGCTCGTCGACAGCTTTACCGACAAGTTCAAGTTCGGCATCTACTACATTCACGGCAACCACGAACACTTTCGCGGCATTTATCAGATTGAGCAAATGCTTAAGCAGACGAATATCAACATGCTCGTCAACCGCTCCAAGAACGTCACGGGCAAGCTTTATATCCTCGGCGTCGACTATCCGTCGCGTGCACCAGTCACGAGCACGGGCGATAAGGAGCGCGAAAAGGTTTTTGCCGAGGCGCGGCGCAGTTACGTTTCGGGCGCAATGGTGAACGTCCCCGACGACGCCGTTAAGATTCTGTTGGCTCACCACCCCGAATTTATTGACGACGGCGCGGAGCGTCATTGCGCTTTGACTCTGACGGGTCACACTCACGGCTCGCAATTCGGTATCTTCGGCGTGCCGCTGTTCCCCGTCTTCAAGTACACTCGCGGGCTTGTCAAGATTGGCGACAGCCTGGGCTACGTCCACGTCGGCAACGGCTCTTGGTTCCCGATGCGTATCGGTTGCCCGCCCGAAATCGCTTACTTCACGCTCAAAGCCGAATAATAAACCGCGCTTGACCGTAAAAAAATTTTTTCGGAGGCTGTAACGAAATTTGACAACCGCCGTATAATAGGCAGAAAGGAGGCTGATATTATGGCAGAGGACAAATTCGCGGACGAAGTGATGAGCGACGAGGAACTCGACGGCGTGGCGGGCGGAAAGGTCGGTCAAACAGTGGTTGATAGTAAGTTTCTTTACGATCATGGACTCGTTGATGACTGGCATGGTAATACTCATACATTTTTTAATTGGAAATCTGATAGCGCATTAGTTGACGCCGGTTGGGCAAAGGCAGGTATTACTTGCGTTACAACATTTGCTTTTGGTAATAATAAGTATTTCAAGGATGGAAAAGAAATTACACACGACGAAGCTGTTGCACATGTAAAAGCAAATTTCTCAAAAATAAGAGATTGGGATGCTTAAAACTTAGTCTCGGCAGTAAAAAAAGCCCTTCGGCAAGCGTCGGAGGGTTTTTTCAATTAGGAATTAGGAATTAGGAATGCGGAATGAAAAATCTTTGACGCAGGAAAATTTTTCCGAAACGCCTTTCACGGGCGATTTTTTTTTGCTAAAATCGTTTCAAAACCTGTGGGAGGAAAAACTTTGGAACGACTGCATAAGCTCATCGCTCAAGCGGGCGTCTGTTCGCGGCGCAAGGCTGAGATGATAATTTTGGAGGGGCGCGTGACGCTCGACGGCAAAATCGTTAAAGACCTCGGCACGCAGGCTGACCCCGCCGTAAATAAAATTCGCGTCGACGGCAAGCTGTTGGACTTCGACAACGACAAGATTTATCTGATGATGAATAAGCCTCGCGGTTACGTCACGACGGTTAAGGACGAACACGGGCGCAAGACCGTTATGGATTTGCTCGGCGATTTTTCGGAGCGCGTCTATCCCGTGGGGCGGCTCGATATGGATTCGGAGGGCTTGCTGATTCTTACCAACGACGGCGACTTGACCAATAAATTGATTCATCCGCGCTACGAGGTCGCCAAAACTTATCTTGCCACGATAAAAGGCACCCTCACCGCCGAAAAGCTTAATCGGCTCCGCGCAGGCATTGAGCTTGACGACGGCTTGACCGCGCCCGCCGAAGTCAATTTGCTCGGCGATAACCGCGTCGAAGTCACGATACACGAGGGGCGCAATCGGCAAGTGCGGCGAATGTTGGCGGCGGTTGGTTGCGAAGTCACGCGGTTGCGGCGGATAAAATTCGCGGGCGTGACGCTCGACGGTTTGAAGGTCGGCAAATTTCGTGAATTGACGGCGGCGGAGGTCGCGGCACTTAAAGGAGCTTTGACTTGAAAAAAATAATCGTAGTCGGCGGCGGTTGCGCGGGCATGATGGCGGCTATTCGTGCGGCGGAGTGCGGTGCGCAAGTCACGCTGTTTGAGAAAATGCCGCGCCTCGGTCGCAAGCTCGGCATTACCGGCAAGGGGCGTTGCAACCTCACCAACGCGGCTGACGTTGACGAGGTCGTCAAAAATTTGCCCGGCAACGGAAAATTTCTTTACAGTGCGCTGAGGAATTTCACGCCCGCCGATACCGTGAGCTTCTTCGAGGGCTTGGGCGTGGCTGCTAAGGTCGAGCGCGGCGGCAGAGTTTTCCCCGTAAGCGACGACGCCAAAGAGGTTATCGACGCGCTGACTAGGCGACTGGCTGAGCTTGGCGTCAACGTTCGGACGAATTCGCCCGTCACGGACATTCTCGCCGAAAATAAAAAAATCGTCGGCGTCGAGGTCGGCGGGCAGATATTCAAAGCGGACGTTGTAATATTGGCGACGGGCGGCGCGTCGTATCCCGCTACCGGCTCCACGGGCGACGGCTTTAAATTTGCGCGGCGATTGGGACACACGGTCACGGAGCTTTTGCCCGCGCTGGTACCGCTCGAAACGGAGGAGGACGTCAAAGCCTTGCAGGGGCTTTCGCTTAGGAATGTGCGCGTGAAACTTTTGGCTGACGGCAAGAAAATCGCGGAGCTGTTCGGGGAAATGTTGTTCACGCACTTTGGAGTAAGCGGACCTATAATCTTGACGTTGAGCCGGCAAGCCGCTAAACTTTTGGCGGAAAAAAAATTCGTGGAGCTGGAAATAAACCTCAAGCCCGCGCTGACGCCCGAACAGCTCGACGCCCGAATCCTGCGCGACTTCGACAAGTTCAAGCGCAAGGCGATAAAAAATGCGCTGGGTGACCTCCTGCCCGCCAAACTCATTCCGCCAATCCTCGACCTGGCGTATCTGCCCGAAGATAAGCGCGTCGACGCGATAACGGTTGCGGAGCGGCGGCGATTGATTGAAAATCTGCGCGGAATGTCGCTGACGATAACGCGAACGCGCCCGATAGCCGAGGCGATAGTGACTTCGGGCGGCGTCTCAACCAAGGAGCTTGACCCGCGCACCATGCAATCCAAAATCATCGACGGCTTGTATATCGTCGGCGAGGTTGCGGACGTTGACGGCTTCACGGGCGGCTTTAACCTTCAAGCGGCGTGGGCTATGGGCAATGCGGCGGGCACCTTCGCGGCGGGTACTTGAGCAACTTTTAATCCTTCCCTAATGACAAACGCGGAAAGAATTTGTAGAATTAACGCAACAAAAGTCATGTAGAGGAGGGATTGAAATGCCGCTGATATTGGCACTAATCGGGGTGGCACTGAACGTACCGCACGAGATAGTCGGCGGCTTGCTGGCAATCTTTCTGATACGGGAACTGGCTTGACTTTTCGCAAAGGAAGTGAACACAATGAGAAAATTTTGGACGGGCTTGACGGTCGGAGCAATGTGCATTGCGCTGAACTTCGGACTTGCGAGCGACGCGCAGGCGGCAGAGCTTGAAGTCGGCGATTCGAGCAAGTCGGCATATCAAGACATGTACGGACCGCCTCCTCCTCCGCCGCCAGGTTACGGACGACATCATCCGCCCGACTACGAGCCGCCGCGCCACAGACACAGAGTACCGCCTCCTCCGCCGGATTATTACGACGATTATTATCCGCCGCCGCCGCCGCACGGGCACAGACAACCTCCTCCGCCTCCTCCTCACAGGTGGTAATATTTCAAATGGAAAGTCAGCCCGCGTGCGCTTTCCGTTTTTCAATGTTTGGGGGCTTGCATATGAAAAACGCCGCCGTGATTTTGGCAGCACTCATAATTTTATCGGCGGGCGAAGTCGAGGCGGCACGGTTGCAAATCGATTCGGAGCAAAGTTTCGTTGAGCAAAGGAGCGTCCTGCCGCCGAGGTTGCGCGAACCGTTATTCCCGCCCCACAGGGCACCGCGCAAGGATTATCTGCCGCGCAAGCCGTTCCGACCGATACCGCGTTATCAGCCGAGTAAGCCCAAACCCTCCAACGACATTCGCGGCGGCAAACATAAATATTTCAAACCGCCGCAACCTCCGCACAAATAATTTCAGCAAGGAATGAATCCAATGAGAAGGTTAGCGAAAAATTTAATATTGGCGACGGCAGCAGTCAGCGCAATATTTTTCGTTGACCTCTCGACTGCACAAGCCGCTCAAGAAAAAATTTGTCCGCTCGACACGGACTGTATAGAATTTCGATATATGGATTTTTGGGGAAAGTTCCGCGATACGGTGATGCCCGACCCGGATACGCCGCAGAATAACAATCCGCCAAAGGAAATGGAAAGACCCAAGCCCGTAAAACCAAAGCCCGTTAATCCGAAGCCGGCACCGCCGCCCAAAAAAGTTACCCCAAAACCTGCAGACTAATCCTTAATCACAAAATCGCGTTGAACACGACCGAAACCGCCTTCGACGCGCAGATAATAGAACGCCTTCTTCCGATAATCGGCGACGGGATCGTTGCCGGTTTTTTCTTTGTAGCGGAGGGTATTCTCGGCGTGCGGTGACGTGAAGCCGAACAGAATTTTTAGCGGCAACAACCTGCCTTGACGCGGGATAATCGAATCGTCGGCGATGTTGAGCGGATAGTAAGTCCCCGCGACTTCGACGAGCAACATGGGCGCGACCTTCCCGACGAACGTCCCTTCGGGCGGCATTGCCAACGGATAATCGCCGTCGGGAAGCGCGATAAGTTTGCCGTCGTTTATGTAGCTCAGCGCGTCCGACGGGATTATTTCCTCATGCCAACTCGGCGGCGTATTCGATTTGGGGTAGAGTACCGCCGCGAACGCCAGCGTCATGAACACCGCCACCGCTACGAAGTAGAATTTCCGTGAGAATTTCCGAAACTCCGCCGTCTCCGCGTCCAAGACTTTTTGCAGTTCCCTAAGGTCGTTCATTACGCGTTCTGCTCCGGGAAGAGCGGCTTATTTGAGTTGGCGGCTATGTCCTTGATGACTTCCTTATCGGGCTTGCCCAAGACCCAGCCCAAAGCCTTAATCTCGGCGTGAGCGGCGGCTTTCTGTTCGCGCACGTCGCCCGACATGAAGCAGAGCCGCTTGTAATTTTCCAGCACAAGATTGTAGCGGGCGGTTATCTCCTGCGCCGAACGCAATTTGCCGGACGTGTTGTTGTGGTGTTCAATCGTCCTCAAAATTTCTTCGGGTAAATCAGCCATGTTTATTCCTCCTCCACTGCAAGTAAATGAAAATCCCCGCCGCTATCGTGAACGCAACGACGCTCGTAACCTGCGCGGACTTCAATAAGCCGAACGCCAACGCCGTATAATCGCCGCGCAGAAACTCCAACGCGAATCGCGCCGCCGCGTACAGCATGACGTACAGCGCGAAACATTGCCCCTTGACGTAATCGGTGCAACGGAAAATCAGCAACAGCGCGAAGATAACCACGTCGAGCTGACATTCCCAAACCTCGGCGGGGAAAAGCGGTTGCGCCCCGTAAGTTCGATAGGCAAGCGTCGTGTCGGGGTAGATTATGCCGAAGCCCGCGCCCGTCGGAGCACCGAAGGCGTCGCCGTTGAGCAGATTGGCGCATCGACCGAGGGCTTGACCGAGGACAATCGCGGGGGCAAGAATATCGGCGAGGTGAATCACGTCGAGACCCTTGGTTTTGGCGTAAAGCCCGCCCGCCGTCACGCCGAGGATAAGTCCGCCTTGAACGGCCATGCCGCCTTGCCAAACGTTGAGTATTTCGTCGAGATGATTTTGGTAATAGCTCCAATCGAAAAAGAACACGTCCCAAAGCCTCGCGCCGAGCAAGCCGAATAAGCCGCCGACCAAGCCGATGTCGACGAGGAATTTTTCATAGCCGCGCCCGTCGACCTTCGCCATAAAGTAGCCGACGCCCGTCGCCAAAAAGATTGACAGCGACAAAATCACGCCGTAAGAGCGAATCGGGAAGTCGCCGACATAAAATAAAAATTGGTGCATGTAATTCCTGCTTCCTAATTTCTAATTCCTAACTTCCAAAATTATAACAGGCGGCGCAGATTTTTGAAAGGAATTTTAATCGGCGCGTCGAAGTCAAAATCGGCAAGCAAGTTGCACATGAAAGTTTTTCGTGGAGGGATGAGTTTGGCATTTTTTTTGATAGTACCGAGCGTCATGATAGTCAGCGTGGTGGCGGTGCACGCCCTGGCAAATCGGCTGGGGTTGCGGATATACTACACGACGCTGGCGGCGACGGCGGTGCTGTCGTTTATGGTAAACGTGGCGGCGGCGACAATGACGCCTTACGTCGGCAGAGAATTCCTGTTGCGATTGGGCTTGTTGATATTGGCGGCGTCGTTCCTGCTAACGCTGGCGAATCGCTTCCTGCTAAAGCAACAACGCGCCGAGGAAAAGAATTTCCAAGAGGAGGTAAAGGCAGCTTACGAGGCGGAAAAAGAATCGCCGCTGATAGCCGAGACGCCCGATAAGTTCGATTGGAACGAGGACGCTCCGCCGACCAAATACAACGAGAGCGTCGACTCCTCCGCCGATAAAAAAGTCACGATGACGGACGCCGACGAATTCGATAAAGAGTTCAATGTTGCGGAAAAGGTCGCCGAAACTGTCAAAGCAGATACCGCTACGTCTAAGGTCGCCGAGCCTGTCAAAGCAGATACCGCTACGTCTAAGGTCGCCGAGCCTGTCAAAGCAGACGCCGCTACGCCTAAGGTCGCCGAGCCTGTCAAGGCAGACGCCGTAACGTCTAAGGTCGCTGTGTCCAAACCGCAAAAAGAATTCCCGTTGGAAAAGGTGTTCGAGCCGTTGGCGGAGGTCAAGCCTGAAGAGTTGGAAAAACTCAACGACGCCGAGTTTAAGTCCGAACCCGAAAAAGAATTCCCGCTGGAAGAAGTCTTCCAACCGCTGTCCGAAGTCAAAGCCGAGGAGGTCGAAATTCCAAAGGAGCCGCCCAAGCCCGAAGACAACGTGCCGTTGCAGGAAGTCTTCAAGCCGCTGTCGACAATAAAGTTGGAAAAGCTGGACGAGTTGCCGGTCGAGGAAGTTGCACCCGCGCCCGAAGACGGAGCCGAGGAACCCGATACGCTTGACGATATTTTAGATAAGGCGTATAACGAGCGGGCGAAAGGACACGTCTGGCAAGCCATAGAGCTTTACAAGAAGGCAATGGAACGCTATCGCAATGACGAATACGCGCCGTTTGTGGCGATTGATTTGGGCAACATCTACAAGGAACAGGCTTTGTACTCCAAGGCAATAAAAATCTTCGAGGAGGCTCTGGAATTGCCGGCGGTCACGCACAACGAGGACATCAAAAAGGAGTTCACAACCAATTTGGAATATCTGCGGGTCGTGCGCGACGTCTTGTTAAAATATCACGCGTCGTCGGTGCCGTTCGGCAAATTAACAAAGCCAATTCTGCGGGAGATAGACGCCGAGTTTCAAAAGGCTCAACGCCACTCCGAGCAGTTTAAATAAAACGATGAAACTTTGGAGGTATCAGAATGAAAAAAAGTGTGGAAATTCTGGGCTTGCCGATTATCAGCATAACCGAAGGGCGCGAGCTGGGCGTCAGCAAGACGCTCCTAATCGACGCCAAAAACGGGCAAGTCGCGGCGATAACGATAGAGGACGACGATTGGTATCGCGGCGTGAAGCTAATCCCCTATGAATCGGTTATCGCAATCGGCGAGGACGCCGTCACAATCACGCACAGCGAAAATATTTTGAACTTGGACGAGGCGGGCGATTATGAACGCTTACTGGTCGAAAATATTCGCGTCATCGGCACCAAGGCGATAACCAAAACGGGGCGCATTCAGGGCAAAATCACCGAGGTTTTCATCGGCGACGGCGGCAAGATTGAGAAATGCGAAATTACCGCCCCCAACGGCGAGATTAACGAGGTCAACGCCGAGCAGGTTTCCATTTTCGGCAAGCAAGTGACGGTCGTTGATATTGACGGGGAAAAAAAAACTGATTTAGTAACTGAGACGCCGCCCGCTTTCCAACCGGCAAACGAACCTGTTCAAGAGGAGCCTTCGCAAGACGTTTGGACGCCCGCCGCCGAATCGCTTACGGAAACGGTTGAGCCGCCCGTTGAGCCGGAAGCGGTACCCGACATATCAGACACGCCGATTGAAACGGTCGAGGCGGCTGAAGTTTTGGATATGCCCGTTGAAACGGTCGAGGCGGCTGACATTTTAGACGCGCCCGTTGAGACCGTCGCGGCGGCTGACGTTTTGGACATGCCCGTTGAGACGGTCGAGGCGGCTGACGTTTTGAACATTCCCGTTGAGACGGTCGAGGCGACTGAAGTTTTAGACATTCCCGTTGAGACGGTCGAGACGGCTGAAGTATCGGAGCCGCCCGCGCAGATTGAAGAATCGCCCAAGCCCGTCGAAGAACCGCCCGCCGTCGAGCCGCAACCGTCCGAGGAGGACAAAAAGCTTGAGACTATGACGCAACAGGCGGAGGCTTTGAAGGCGGCACTCAAAAAAGCACGCGACAACAGTAAATCTGCGGCAGCCAAATCCGAACCGCGAACGCCGCAAAAAGCGCAAGTCGAAAAGGCAGTGGACGAACGCCGCCGCAGAGTATTGCTCGGCAAGCACGCGACCAAAACCATCACGGCGGAAAGCGGCACGGTCGTCGTGGAGGCGGGCGCGGAGGTCACGGAAGAAGTCCTTCAACGCGCTCGACTTTCCAACAAGTTTATCGAACTGTCGATGAACGTTCAATAACAAATCCGCAAGGTAAAAAGCTCCCGATAATCGCGTCGGGAGTTTTTCTTTGCCAAAAACCCGCGCACTTTGTATAATGGCTAAAAATTTTCGGAGGCGCGGCAATGGCAGAGAATTTGAGGAAACGAAAGAAATTCCAAGCGCGGCAGACAATCTTAAAAGCCGCCGCGCAACAATTTGAACGGCACGGCTTCGCCAACACGTCAATCGCGGGCATCATGCAAGCGGCGGGGCTGGGCGTTGGCACGTTTTATAATTATTTCGGCTCCAAGGAGGAGGTCTTGCTGACGTTGGCGCGGAACTTGCGCGAGGACGTGTTTCAAAGCCTGTCGTCGGCAGTCGCGGTCAATCAATCGTCGGCGGAGCTGTTGGAGCTGTGTTGCCTGTGCACGGCTAAGTTAATCGACGAAAATCGATTTATCCTGCCGCTGTTCATAAGCGCGAGCGAACACTCCGATAAGCCCGAACAAATCCCGCAAAGTTTATCGCCGGGGTTTCGCGAGCTGTTCGAGGCGATAATCCTGCGCGGGCAACGATTGGGCGAATTTCGTTCGGACGTGCCGTCAAACATAATTTCGGAGATGATTCACTCGATTTATCAGACGACGGCGTTCAGCAAGTTGGAAATATCGTTTCAAGAAAATATCGGGCTGAAAATAAAAATCCTGTTGGACGGGATAAGGGAGCGGAATTTATGATAAGCGTGACGAAGTTGCTTTTTGCGGCGGATTATTACGGCGACGCCCTGCGCTACACCAAAGACGCCAATCAAATGCGCCACGGGGCGGCGGCGGGTATCGGACCTGTGGTTGTGTGGAATTCGACGCGCACTTGTAATTTGAAGTGTCGCCATTGCTACATGGATTCGGATTCGCGCAAGTACAAAGACGAGCTGACGACCGCCGAGGCTAAAAAGTTCATAGATGACCTTGCCGAGTTCAAAGTACCGGTGCTGTTGTTTTCGGGCGGCGAGCCATTGATACGTCCCGACTTTTTTGAGCTTGCCGCTTATGCCGTCGCGAGGAATATCCGCCCTACGCTGTCGACAAACGGCACGCTGATAACCCGCGAGGTAGCGCAGGAGATTAAAAATATCGGCGTGGGCTACGTCGGCATATCGCTTGACGGTTTGGCGGCTGTCAATGATAAATTTCGCGGCGTGGCGGGCGCGTTCAACTTGGCAATGCGCGGCATAGAAAATTGCGTGGCTGTCGGGCAACGCGTGGGCTTGCGCTTCACAATCAATCATCACAACTTCGAGGAGCTGGATAAAATTTTCGACTTCATCGAGGCTGAACGGATTAACCGCGTGTGCTTTTATCACCTGGTTTATTCGGGGCGCGGCAGTCAAATGTTGGACGAGGATGTTACGCCCGAAGAATCGCGGCAAGCCATGGACACGATTATTCGCCGCACCAAGGACTTTGCGGCTCGCGGCTTGGCTAAGGAGATTTTGACTGTCGACAACCACTGCGACGGCGTCTATATGTACTTGAAGGCTCTTGCCGAGGGCGACGACGCAACCGCCGCGCAGGTTAAGAAATTTATCGGCATGAACGGCGGCAACAGATCGGGTATCGCGTTCGGCGAGGTTGACCCGCTCGGCTACGTGCACCCCGACCAATTTACGCAACATCACACGTTCGGCAATGTTCGCGAGCGCAAATTCGGCGACATCTGGACTGATACCGGCAACCCGATTTTGGCGGGGCTTAAGAATCGCAAGCCGCTGTTGAAAGGGCGTTGCGCCAAGTGCAAGTTTCTCGACGTTTGCAACGGGAACTTTAGGACGCGGGCGGAAGCAGTTACGGGCGATTTTTGGGCGTCCGACCCCGCGTGTTATCTGACCGACGAGGAAATATTTTAAGGAGGCAGATTTATGTTTAAGGTTTTGATTTGGGATTATGTGGGAGTAAGCGGGCAATGGCTCGACCAAGTCGCTGACAAAAAGGACATTGAAGTCGTCGGCACAATGACGCCCGCCGAACCCGCGTCGGAGCTTTTGCTTAAGCAGGACGCCTGGGATTGGCTGTTGATTTTCGAGCAGGGGGCGAGACAATTCTTCGACACGACGATTCAACTGCTGAGGTTGCCGCTCAATAAAATTGTCTACGCGCTCGACATGAACAGCTGGATTCAACGCCCCAAAGCCGCCTTCGCCTTGGCAGATATGTCGCAGGGGGGGTAATATAATCCTCAACCTCCATTTCGCGATCAGTCGCCGGCTGAACAAATTCGTCACCTGCACAGTTGAGGGGTTGCATTATGTCGGCACGGCTGAGGATATTTCGATTATGCGCGATATGTATACCCGAAACGTTAATTGGTCAACGGAAGAGATGAATATCTTTCATGCATTGGCGCAGAAATATTACAATGTCGACGACGGCGCGGGTTACTTTCTCGATCTCGGAGCAAATATCGGCACGACGTGCATTTACTTTGCAAAGAAAATCGCGCCGAATCTTAAAGTGCTTGCCTTTGAGCCCGACGCCGAAAACTTTAAACTCTTGCACACAAATTTAATTCTCAACGACATGGAAGATAAGACGATTGCCGTCAACTTGGGACTCGGCGACAAGTCTGACGATATGACGATGTACAAAATTTCATTTAACCCCGGCATGAACACGTTTTTTAAATACAATGGTGACACGCCAACCGAAACGGTCAAAATCATTCCGCTGGACCTTTATCTTGAGGAATCCAAAATCTCTGCGCGGGAGATCAAGTACATTTGGATTGACACGGAGGGCTTTGAGGCGCAAGTCCTGCTCGGCGCGAAGAATCTGCTGCGCGAAAATCCCGCACCAATCTTTATGGAGTGCAATCCGATAATTTGGAAAAAAACGGGCGTCTTCGAGGAAATGATGTCTTTGCTGGCGGAAAGTTATTCGCACTTAGTCCACGTCTCTTCAGGCAAGACAACCTTGTATCCGCTGGAAGCTTTGCGAACGTTAGAAAATCCGCGTCATCCTTTGGGACAAAACGGCGACATTTTCCTGATTCGTAAAGGCGCGATTGACTAAACAAGAACGCTTTGCTTGCCGATAAAGTTTCCAAAGGGGGCGATTTTATGGCGGGCAACGAGATTCGCTTGGACAACGGCTATATCGGCGGGGCGGTTATGCTTATGGAGGATTTGGAGCGGCGCGTCGAAAACTTTCACATGCCGAAGACTTACGACGAAATTTTATCTGAGGCGCGTGAGGGGCTTAAAGCTCCTTCGCCGCAGGAAATGACGCTTGAGGAGTACAAGGCGTATATCGAGGGCAAGCTCCAAAACATTCCGCGCAACATCACGCGTTATCGCGACGTGGTGACGGTTTGCATATCGGACGCGGGCTTTGAAGCTATGCAAAACGATTCGACTTACGAGGCGTGGGTATTGGACAGCGTGCGCGAGGAGCTGAGCTTTCCCGATTATCTTTGCGGCTACCCCGGCACTTACGGGCGTTATGACGTTATGCAGTTCGGCGCGAGTAAGGAGGATTTTCGCGGGCATATGTCGGCTATTCACAAAAACGATTCGCACCACGTCGAGGAGGAAACTTATTGGGAGCGGCGGCTTAAACGCTTGAAGGCGCGGCTAAAGGCGGAGCAGGAGCTTTTTGAACACGAGCGGCTTTTGCAGAAGGGTTGCGACGAGTCCGCGCAGATTGAGGCTCTTCAACGTGCCGAGGAGGGTTTGACAGACCCGTTCGCGCCCGAAAAGCCGATAATCGGCGTGCCCGCGAGCTATCTGCTTGCCATGCTTGACGCGCAGAAAGGAGTTTGAACTTGGACGATAAAAAAGTTGCGTTTATAACGTGCGTGAACAGCGATTGGTGGTACAGCGAATGCCGCCTGTATCTTGAGCACTTGACGATACCCGACGGCATGACGGCTGAGTTTATCGACGTGCGCGACGCCGAATCGATGACGGCGGGCTACAATCGCGCCATGCGCCGTTCCGACGCCAAATATAAAATTTACCTGCACCAAGATACTTTCGTCGTGAACAAGAATTTAATCGCCGACCTGCTGAACATTTTCGCCGACGCGACGATTGGCGTTGTGGGCATGATTGGTTGCATGAATTTGCCGGCAACGGGCGTTTGGTGGGACGGCATGAGGACTTACGGGCGAGTACTGCACGCGTGCGAGCCGGAGAGCGTCGTTGATTCCGAGTGCGCCGAGCCTGACGGCTTATATCAAGAGGTCGAGTCTGTCGACGGGCTGTTTTTGGCGACGCAATACGATTTGCCGTGGCGCGAGGATTTGTTTGACGGCTGGCATTTATACGACACTTCGCTTTGTAAGGAGATGAGCCGCGCAGGTTACCGCGTGGTGGTGCCGAATCAGTCGGCGGATTTTTGGTGCATACACTGCCCGAAGGAAAAGCCGCTTGACCCGCGTTATCGCCGCTACCAAAAAATTTTCCTGCGCGAATACGGCGACGAACTCAATCCTGAGGTGTAAACATGGAAGAAATTAAACCGAGCCTGACGGAATTCATAACGGGCGAAGACTTTTTTAAGCGGATATTGGTGGTCGAGAGCGAGGCGTATCTTGCCGAATTGCGAGAGCGGTTCCCGACCGCCGAAATTTTTTTTGTCACGACGGACGAGGAATTTACTTGCCCCGACGTAAAAGTAAGCGTGCTGGATTATCGGGAGGAGCGGTTGCCGTTCGCGGAGGAGTTCTTCGACGCGATAATCGGCGACTTGACGCTGGAGGTCGTGACGAATCCGCAAGACATAGCAGCGGGCTTTTCGACATACCTCAAGCAAACGGGCGTTTGGCTGACGAGCTTCAGGAACATAAGGCATTGGAAGGTTTTGGAACGGCTCATGCGCGGGGCGTTCGGCGGAATAGTATCGCGGCTGTACACGCGCACCGAGTTTGAGCGGCTGCTTTACGCGTCGTTTTATAAGGAAGTGCTTTTGTTACCGCTGAAAAAAAATGCGCCGCCCGAATTGTTGGAGCGGCTGATAACTTGCGGCTTCGACAACTTTGACGACGACTTACAAACCGAATTTTGGCTGGTGAGGGCGTCGCGTTCGATGCCGGAGCTTGCGCTGTTAAAGTCGATGTTCACGCCCGAAGTCCGCGCAGATTTATCACGGCTGTTGCACCGAATCGAATACGGCATAGCGACGGAGGACAGCGTACAGAGATTTTGGCGGCTGTTCGACGCGGCGGGGCTTTTCACGGATTACGCAGCGGCGTTTATACGGTCGGTCGTCGTGCACCGCGAGCGGTTTTATATCAACATGCTTAAGCACTCTTCGCGGACGGAGCTGGACAAGATAATCGCGGAGGCGGAGTCGCTTTACGATTTCGACACGGGTGACAGATTTCATTAAAGTAAAATGCCGACGATTCCCTTGAATATCCCGAAGATGAATCGTTGCAACGGCACAAAGACGTAGCTTAGAATCGGCGTGGCGAGGATTATAATCAGGAAGACAAAGCTGTAGCGTTCGAGCTGAGCATAAGCCCGCGCCAATTCGTAGGGCAGGAGGTTGCGCAATATGTGCGAGCCGTCGAGCGGCGGTATCGGCAACATGTTGAAAATCGCGAAGTTGATATTGTAGACGATAATCAGCTGGAAGACGACGAGCAACCCCTCCGAGAACGGGATATGCAACTTGACCATTAAAACCAACAGAATCGTGAAGACGAACGCCGTTATAAGGTTCGACAGCGGACCGGCAAGCGAGACGAGTATATCGTCGCGGCGCGGGTTGCTGAAATTGAGCGGATTGATTTGGACGGGCTTAGCCCAGCCGAAGTGCACGAAGAACAGCATAATCAGCCCGATTGGGTCGATGTGCGCGGCGGGGTTGAGCGTGAGCCGCCCTTGCATTTTCGGAGTAAAGTCGCCCAACGCGTAGGCAACGCGGGCATGAGAAAATTCGTGGATAACCATGGCAATGATGATGCCGGGGACGCCCGCGATTAGGTGACCGATGTCCTCAAACATTAAATCGCCTCCAACTTGTTAAGGAAAACTTGTTTGGCGAGGAGCAGGATTGATATTGCGGATTTGGCGTCGAAGATTTTGCCCGACTCGACCATTTGGAGCGCGGCAGTGAGCGGGAGCTTAACGACGTTGATAAATTCGTCGGAGTCGGGGTGGATTTTGCCGGGCGTCAAATCGGCGGCGGCGTACAGGTGAATATATTCGTCGCTGAAGCCGACGGTGGTGGCAATGGTCGTGAGTTTCCAAAACTTGCCGGCGGTGTAGCCCGTCTCCTCGGACAGTTCGCGTTTGGCGCATTCGATTGGGTCTTCGCCGACCTTATCGAGTTTGCCGGCGGGCACTTCAAGGGTAACTTGCCCGACGGGGTAGCGGAATTGGCGCACGAGGATAATCTGATTATCGGGCAGGAGCGGGATAATCGCCGCCGCGCCGGGGTGCTTAATCCATTCGCGAACGGCTTTATTTCCGTTTGGCAATTCGACTTCGTCCTTGCGCACGTGCAACAATACGCCGTCGAATACGGGTTCGCTCGAAAGCCTTTTCTCGACCAAGCTTGTATCTGCGTTGTCAATCAACATTTTAATCGCTCCTTAAAAATTTTGTGCTAGATATTTTGCCACAACGCGGAATTTTTTACAACACAAAAAACGTGTGGTATAATCTGAAAAATTTTGGACAAAGGAGTTCACGATATGATTAAAAAGTTTTTGGCGGCAATGGCTTTGAGCGTCGTGCTGATGTTCGGCGGCGAGGTTGAGGCGGCGGACTATTACAGCGCGATTTATCAAACGGTCAACCGCTACAACGGCAACGAGGTCGAATGCGATTGGATAACGCGGGCGATTCTTTACGCGTCGTCGGAGTATCAAGTGGATCCGATATTGATAACGTCGATAATGGAGGCGGAAAGCGAATTCAACTTCCACGCGAGGAGCTCGGTCGGGGCGGTGGGGCTTATGCAACTCATGCCGTCGACGGCGGCGGGCTTGGGCGTCAATCCGCATAATCCGCTGGAAAACATCGTCGGCGGCACGATTTACATTAAAAATCAGCTGGCGCGATTCAAGGATTGGGGCGTCTACTCCGTCACCGACGCGGTTGCGGCTTACAATGCCGGTCCCGGCGCGGTCGAGAAGCACGGCGGCGTTCCCAACTACTCCGAAACCGTCAATTACGTCATCAAGGTCGCCGGCAACTATAAAAATCTGCTTACGCTCATTCAATCCTAAAGGAAAATTTTTTTTACGGCAGAATATTTCGCTGATAATCAAATTCAGGAAGGATGATTCGCTATGGACAACGTGGTAAAAATCGGACTTTTGGGCGCGGGCACAATCGGCGGCTCCGTCATTGAGGTTTTGCAGAACAATCGCGAAATAATCACCCAACGCGCCGGCACTGCCGTTGACATTAAAAAAATCCTCGTCTTGCCCCGCGAGATACCCGCCCTCCAAGAACGCGGACTGCCCGCCACCAACAACTACGACGAGATTCTTGACGACCCCGAAATTAAAATCGTCGTGGAACTTATGGGCGGCGTCAAGCCCGCGAAGGATTTTATCCTCCAAGCCATGGCGCACGGCAAGCACGTCGTCACCGCCAATAAAGACGTTGTGGCGCAATTCGGGCATGAACTCTTCGACGCGGCGGACGCTCACCAAATCGATTTCCTGTTCGAGGCGGCTGTCGGCGGAGCCATTCCCATTATCATGCCGCTCAAGCGTTCGTTGACTGCCAACAAAATCACCGAGGTTTTGGGTATCGTCAACGGCACGACCAATTACATGCTGACCAAAATGAGCGAACTGGGCGCGGATTACGATACCGTGCTCAAGGAGGCGCAAGCTCAAGGCTACGCGGAAGCTAATCCCGCCGCCGACGTCGAGGGCAAAGACGCCGCCCGCAAAATCGCTATCCTCGCGTCGATTGCCTTTAACAGCCGCGTCAAGTTTGAGGACGTGTCGGTCGAGGGCATTACCCGAATCACGCCCGAAGATATTCTGTACGCCACGCGGCTCGGCTACGTCGTTAAGCTGTTGGCTGTCGGGCGCGATACCGAACTCGGAATTGATGTCCGCGTTAATCCCGTGCTGTTGCCCAAAGAGCACCCGTTGGCGGCGGTCAGCGGCGTCCTTAATGCCGTTTTCGTGCGCGGCTACCCGATTGAAGAGGCTATGTTCTTCGGTCCCGGCGCGGGCAAGCCTACCGCCTCCGCCGTCGTCAGCGACATCATCGAAATTGCTCGCGGGCTTACGCGCAACTCGGCAGGTCGTTTCGGTTGCACCTGCTACTATCAACATCCGATTTGCCCCGTTGAGGAAACCGTTTCCAGCTACTATATCCGCCTGCTCGTCGAGGATAAGCCGGGCGTCCTCGGCAAAATCGCCACCACTTTCGGCAACGTCGACGTCAGCTTAAAATCCGTAGTCCAGACCAACGCCGATATTGATAACCACGTCGAGATTGTCGTCATTACGCACGCCGTCAAGCACAGGAACATCATCGAGGCACAAGCGGCTCTTAAGGCGTTGTCGGTCGTCGACGAAATTTTTAACGTGATTCGCGTGGAGTAAGCTATGGATAATAATAAAAATCGCGCCGTCGTCCGCGTGCCCGGTACTTCCGCCAATTGCGGTCCCGGCTTCGATTGCCTGGGCTTGGCGACGACGATTTACAACTATTTGGATTTGACGTTGCTCAGGAACGGCAAAGTTATCGTGGAGTCGACGGGCGAGGGCGCGGAGAATATTCCTCGCGGCAGACGAAATTTGACGTGGCAAGCGGTGCGGCGGATATTGCAGGAGGTCAAGCGCGAAGACGAATTCAAGGGCGCGATTATCCGCATGAGAAACAACGTTCCGATTTCACGCGGACTCGGCTCCTCGTCGACGGCGATAGTTGCGGGCTTGGTGGCGGCTAATGACATTCTCGGTTCACCGCTCAATCGAAACGACCTGTTACGCTTGGCGACGGAGCTGGAAGGTCACCCCGATAACGTTGCGCCGGCATTATTCGGCGGCTTTACGGTCAGCGTCATGAACGAGGGCGCGGTGCAAACGTTCAGCTTCCTGCCGCGAGTCAAACTTAAATTGATTGTGGCGGTACCCGACTTTGAATTGTCGACGCGGCTGGCGCGTAAAGTTTTGCCGCGGAGCGTCTCCATGCACGACGCGATATTTAACGTAAGCCGAGCGTCAATGTTAATCGCGGCGTTGGTGGAGGGGCGCGAAGATTTATTGCCGCTGGCGTTCGACGACGCATTACATCAGCCGTATCGGAAAAAATTGGTGCCGGGCATGAGCGCGGTCTTCGAGGCGGCAAAATCGGCGGGAGCCTTGGGCGCGGCAATATCGGGCGCGGGTTCGTGTTTGATAGCGTTCACGACGTTGCGGAGCCGTTTGGAAGAAAAAATCGCGGCGGCTATGGTCGAGGCGTTCAAAGCGGCGGGCGTCAAATCTAAGGCATTGATTCTGGACGTGGACAAACACGGTGCTCAAATCATGCGCAGATGAGGCGGCGCGGCGCGGGCGGTTCCAAAGGTGGCAACTCAATCGCGCCAGCTGTTTGGTTACTTTTCAAAAGTAACCGGTGCTCAAATTATGCGTCGATGAGTTTCTTGTAACGTAAGCCGAAATTGTAAAGCGTGTCGAGTACCGATTTAAATTCCCAACCCAAAGGCGTCAGCGAATACTCCACGTGCGGCGGCTTTTCGCCTAAAATTTTGCGTGCAACCAACCCGTCCGCTTCCAATGACCGCAAGCTGTCCGTCAAAACTTTTTGGCTTATCCCCGCGATTGATTTTTTCAGCTCATTATGCCGCCACGGACGCTCCTGCAGTCTCTGAAAAATAAACACCTTCCACTTGCTGTTTATGAGGCTTAAAGTCGTGGCGACGGGACAATCCGGCAAATCTTTTTTGCTTATCATGGCGTTCACCCGCCGAGATTTTAATCCGCCGCCCCGTAAAACTCAAACGATTATAAAAAGGTGCCTTCTTGTCTTTTGCAACGAAAAAATTTATCATGGCGTCAAACTTTTAGGGGGTATCGACATGAAAATTGCAGTGGTTGCGGCGGCAGGTAAGGCGGGCAGGAAAATCTGCGCGGAGGCGGCTTCTCGCGGCTTTGAAGTTACGGCGTTCGTGAGGCGTGCGGCTGAAATCGACGGCGCGGCTAAGGTTATCGTCAAGGACATCATGGCGTTGGAGCGGAAAGACCTCGCGGGTTTCGACGCGGTAGTTGACGCTTTCGGCACGTTCAAGCCCGAAACTTTATCGCAACACTCCGCGACGCTTAAACATCTGTGCGACGCCTTGAGCGGTTCGGATACTCGGCTGTTAATCGTGGGCGGCGCGGGCAGTCTTTATACAAATCCCGAACACACCGCGCAGGTTATGGACGCTCCGAACTTCCCCGACGCGTGGAAACCGTTGGCGGCGGCTCAAGCCAAGGCTCTCGACGAACTTCGTAAGCGCGACGACGTTAAGTGGACGTTTATCAGCCCTGCCTGCGACTTCCAAGCCGACGGCGAACGCACGGGCAAATACATTGTCGGCGGCGAGGAGCTGACGTTGAACGCGGCGGGCGAAAGCGTCATCAGCTATGCCGACTTCGCCGTTGCCATGGTCGACGAAATTGCGGGCGGCAATCATATCAAGCAACGTATAGGCGTCGTCAAGGCGTAAATGATTTTTCGGGCGGCTCAAACGGCGAGCCGCTTTTTTGTTGGTAACGGCAGGGAAAAACGCGCCCTTATCGAAGATAGCGGGGGAGGTGTTGAGCGTGGCGATTGAGATTGAGCGAAAATTTTTGGTCGACAAACGGAAACTGCGCGGCTTGGAATACTTAAGCGAAACGCAAATCGCGCAAGGCTATCTGTCGAATCACCCGACGGTTCGGGTACGTTTGGCGGGCGAACGCGGCTTCCTGACGATAAAATCTTTGACGCGGGGCATCTCTCGGCAAGAGTTTGAGTACGAAATCCCCTTCGCCGACGCCGAACAACTCCTCAAGCTGTGCGGGCGGAAAGTCTTGCGGAAATATCGGCGTAAAGTTTCCTGCGGCGGGCACGTCTGGGAAATAGACTTCTTCGCGGGACGACACGCGGGCTTAATCTTGGCGGAGGTCGAACTTAATGCGCCCGACGAGCAAGTCGATTTGCCCGATTGGGTCGCGCAGGAGGTATCGGGCGATCCGCGCTACTACAATTCCAATCTGGTCAAAAGCGATTGGGAACGTCGGAAAGTTTAGGTGGGCAATTTGGTTTCAGAGTGGGAATTATTTTTGCGATTAACATTGGCGTGCGTGCTGGGCGGGATAATCGGCTACGAACGGCAAAGTCGGCGCAAATCGGCGGGCTTGCGCACCAACGTCCTTGTGTGTCTCGGTTCGTGTCTGATTATGGTTTTGAGCGAGGCATTGTACTTTAACGTCGAGGGGCGCACCAACGCCGACCCTGCGCGTTTGGCGGCGCAAGTCGTCAGCGGCATAGGCTTTTTGGGCGCGGGCGCGATTATGAAGGAGGGCTTAACCGTCACGGGCTTGACGACGGCGGCAAGTCTTTGGGTAGTGTCGGGCGTGGGACTGGCTGTCGGCGCGGGCTACTATTCGGGCGCATTGTTCACTACCGCGCTTATTTTTGCGACGCTCGGAACTTTTTCCCGTATCGACGAATGGGTCATGCACGAAAAAAATCTGCTTATCACTATCCGCACCAAGGATAAGCCGGGGCAACTCATGCATATCAGCTCGTGCATTGACGATTTGCAGTTGAAGATTCGCGACGTTAAAGTCAAAGCTCCCGACGACTCGGCGGACACGCTGATTATCGAGATGGAGGTTTACAATCAACGCGCCTTGAAAAATGTTATAGTGCTCGACGCGGTCAAGCGGATTGACGGCGTGATAAGCGTCGACGTAAGCTAAATTTTAGGAGGTCTTTCAATGAATTATGATATTGTTGATACGATAGTGCGCACGGCGATTGACGCAATGCGCAATGCCTACGTCGAACACGGCTCGATAGCAACGGGCGCGTGTCTTTTGGCGGCGGACGGCACGCTCTACAGCGGCTGCGCGATTGACAGCGTTATTCCCGAATTCAAGTTGCCCGCCGAGGTCGTCGTCACGGCTAAGGCTATCAGCGAGGGCAAACGCGAATTCGACGCGATTGCGGTCGTCGCCGACATCGACGGCATTTACATTCCCGACGAGTTGAGCCATAAATTTATGTTGGAATTCAACATTCCGGAGATTATTTTGGCTGACATGGAGGGCAACATCAAGGTCTTGAAGCTGGAGGAGCTTATCCCCTATAAAAATCGTCGCCGCTGATAATTTTGGACAGAAAAAAACTCCCTCGCGCCTTTCGGTGTGAAGGAGTTTTTAATTTGCGTCATCGGTCGTGGGAAAAATACATCTTGCGCGGCACTATCATGCCCAATTCGTCCTCGGCGATTTGCTTAATGCGTTGCGGTGATTTGAGTTGCGCTATTTCCACGCGGAGCCGTTCGTTTTCCAATTCCAGCTGGTCTGCCTGATTGTTCGTGGCGACCAGGGCGTAGCCCCGACTCGCGCTTATCCCCTGCCGTATCACGACCACCATTGAAAACACCATTAAAACTATCAGGAAGAGGCGGCAACGCGACCTCAACGCGTGATTGAGTTGCTGGCGACCTTTTATCAGCTTTAAGTTGCCCTCCTGCGCGGAGGCTTTGTCTTGCGCTTTTCTATCGAACGGTATAACTTTTCGTCTCGTCATGATTTTCCCTCCTTGAATTGCTCCGAGCGTCGAAAATCTTTTCCGCGACGCGCAGTTTAGCCGAATTGGCGCGGCTGTTGAATTCGATTTCGGTTGGCGCGGGAGCTTGAGCCTTGCCGAGGATTTTTATTTCCGCCTTGTGATTGCAGACGCACACGGGGAAATTTTTCGGGCAAATGCAACCTTGCGCGAGTTGCTTGAACGTTTCCTTAACGATACGGTCTTCGAGCGAGTGAAACGTTATGACGGCGACACGCCCGCCGATTTTAAGCCGCCCGACCGCTTTGCGCAAGGCGTCCGATAAAATTTCCAGTTCGCCGTTGACTTCAATCCTAATCGCCTGGAAAACGCGTTTGGCGGGATGTCCGCCGTGTTTGGTACGCGGAACCGTGCGCTCAATCAGCTCTGCAAGTTCGCCCGTCGTCTCAAGCGGAGCGATTTTCCTTGTGCGGCAAATGGCGGCGGCGATTCTTTTGGCAAAACGTTCCTCGCCGTATTCGCGGAAGATTTTAATCAAGCGGGTTTCTTCGTAGCCGTTAATCACGTCGCGGGCGGTTAAGTTGCGTCGCCTGTCCATGCGCATATCGAGCGGCGCGTCGTGCATGTAGGAGAAGCCGCGTTCCGCCGTGTCAATCTGATGTGACGATACTCCGAGGTCGAACAGCACGCCGTCGAGCTTATCAATGCCGAGGTCGTCGAGAATTTTATCGAGGTCGATGAAGTTCCCGCGAACTGTCCGAACCGCGCAGGTTAAGCCCGATAAATTTTCCGTGGCGGCTTTAATCGCGGCGTCGTCTTGGTCGAGACCGATAAGCAAGCCGCGTTCGCTCAGCCGTTCGCCGATAAGCTTTGCGTGTCCGCCGCCGCCCAGCGTGCAGTCAAGATAAATCCCCACAGGCTTCACGTCGAGCGCAGTCAGGACTTCGCCGGGCATTACGCTTTTGTGTTCAAAGTCCAAACCGTCTCGCCTCCATGAAGTTTTCAAACTTACTTCGCGCCGAGCAGGGATTTTCCTTTAGCCCGCAAAAAAATATTTCAGCGCAAATTCATTGACGCCGAAATTCTAAATGATATAATTCCCCGCAATTCAAAGGAGGTTTGTCTGATGAAAATTACCAAGGACATGAACATAGTCGAAGTTGTGCGCCGCTACCCCGATACCATGATGGTTTTCATGTATGCCGGCATGGGTTGCTTCGGTTGTCACGCCGCGCAGTTTGAAAATATCGAGGAGGGCGCGTTGGTTCACGGCATTGACCCCGATAAGCTTGTCGAGGCTCTGAACGAAATAGCCGAGGCGTCCGACGAGGCTGAGGCGGAGCTTGAGGGTGTCGCTAATCAAGCACAGTAACTTTATCGAAGTTCAGCTTGTCGAGTTCGCGAGCCTTAGGCTCCTTGGCGGGATAACCCAACGACAATATCGCTTGGCAAGCAAAATTTTCGGGGAAGTTCAGCAACCCGCGCAGATATTCTTCGCTTGACGAATCGTCTTCCGCCTCGCGGTTGCGCACTTGTATCCAGCAGTTGCCGACGCCCAAAGCGGTTGCCGAAAGTTCCATGCTCATCATAGCCACGCAAGAATCCTCAACGTAGGTGTCCGATTTATCCTTATCGGCGATAACGACGACCGCCGCCGCCGCGCCCGCCAGCATTTTGGCGACGTTCTTGCGACAACGCGACATCTTTTCCAGCAACTCCCGATTCTTAACGACGATAAACTCGCACGGATACTTTGAGTGCCCGCTCGGTGCCAGCAACGCCGCGCTTACGATTTGTTTAAGCTGTTCGTCCGTAAGCGGCTCCTCGGTGTAGCGACGCACGCTCCGCCGCCTGCGCATGACTTCCAACATTTCCATATCGATTCGACCTTTCCTTAAAAATTTAAGCCGGAGACCGCTTGAGTCCCCGACTTTTTGTTTTGCCTGTGAATCACTTGGCGGAAACCAAATCTTTGACGGGCTTAGCCTTCAAAACCTTTTTCGGAATTTCAAGCTTCTTTTGGGCGGCAAGGTCGGCGGGATATGTCGTGTAGCCGCGCACCTCGCTGTAGTAGGCTACCGTCTCAAGCAGATAACTTATGTCGTCAGACCATTGCCGATTCGGGTCGTTGAGCATGGCGCGGGCAAATTCCTGAATCACGCCCGAAAAATTATGTTGCATCGCCACAGTATGCCAATCGCGCTTGTCAACCGTCCAAAGATACCACATATCGGCATTGCGGAGCGCGGTGTCCAGATAATCAAGGAACATTTCCTGCATTGCGCTGTTATCGTCGGGATTAGCCGCCGCCTTAGCCCTAACCGAATCGGCTATCCTGTCGCCGTCGAGTGTCACGCGCATAATTCGGCGATAATCGTTTTCCTGCAAAACCGTGACTTCCTTTGTGTCCGCGATAATTTCTTCGATTTCCTCAGCCGTCGGCGTCGCTATCAAGTCGGTTACGTCCGCCGCCAACGTTGACGCCGTGAACTTTTCCCATTGCTTGTCCGCCTTAAAGTAGATGTTCATTTCCTTGCCGCTTTGAATCGTGTAAAAGGGGATAATCTTTTCGGTGACGGAGCCGTCGTCGGCGTAAAGCCACAGCGAAAGCTCGCCCGACGATTTGAACGCCGCGCCCTCGACCATGCCCAAAATTTCAAATTCGCTCTGCACGAACGGCGACGTGAACAGTATATCTTGCCTAAATATCCTGTCCGTTGCGTCCGAATCCGAAACCAACGCCTCGCGGAAAGCCCGCATTCCCTCCGAATCGGGGTCGTCTGCCGCAAATGCCGTCGTTGTTACCATGCACAGCAACAGCGTCAACAGCGCAAAAAATTTCTTCACCGATAAGCCCTCCTTAATTTATGACGCCGACGCTCTGCGCGAGGAGAATGGTTTTATTCTCGGCGAGGTTGGCGACCTTGCGGAACTCGTCACGATTGATTGAGCCGCGCACGCAGTTGCCAAGCCCTTCCGTTTGAGCCATGAGCGCGACGCTTTGAACCATTGCGCCCGCCGTTATGTTTGCGAAGGAGATTTGCGCCTCGCGGGGCGGGATATGTCTTGCGTTCGTCCACGCGTCGGGCGTCTCGACGTAAATCAGATTGACCGCCGCTTTGGTGACGAAGCTTTGACCGGTCGTGGTGACGGCGCGATAATCGCCCTCGGCAATGAGCTTGAGCCGGTGGTTGGCGGCGTCGTAAAGGTAAATGCCCTCGCGGGTGACGGCGTAAACTTCGACGCTGTAAACGCCCAGAGCTGCCGGATTGACGCGCTTGCCGTCGGCGCGATTGATACCGTTCGCCGCCCAAAGAATCTTGGCAATCTGCGCGGAGGTCAAATCTTTATCGACGAAATTCCTGCTGCTCATACGATTTTGGAGCGCGTCCGTTACGGTTATCTCCGAGCTTTTTGCGCCGACCGTCGGCAGAATTATTTCGCTCTGCGCGGCGTAAGTCGTCGTCGACATCAAAATCATCACCGCCAATGCCGATAGAAATTTTTTCACGTTAAGCCCTCCCAAGCGCGTAGTATCCGCCCGCCTCCAAAAATTTGCAATATTCCTCAACCGCGATAACAAAATTCGTGAAGCCGTCCTTGTAGCCCGCCGCTTTGAGCTTGGTCATATCAGCCTCGGTGAAACTCTGATACTTGCCGCGCAGGTCGTCGGGGAAGTCGCAATAGGTTATTTTCATTTTGGCGTGCATGGACTCAATCATCGCCTTGCCCGCGTCGTTGAAGGTGTGCGCGTGCCCCGTGCCGCAATTATAAATCCCGTTGGCAACGGCGTTATCCAGACACCAAAGATTTATCCGCGCCACGTCCTTAACATAAATAAAATCGCGTTTCTGCTCGCCGTCCTTGTAGCCGTCGGTGCCCTTGAACAGCCTCGGACCGCCGCCCAACTTCATGCGCTTGTAAATCTGATAGAAAATCGACGCCATTTTACCCTTGTGATTCTCCTGCTGACCGTAGACGTTGAAGTAGCGCAAGCCGATAACTTTGCTCTTGACCTTGTCGGCGAATTGGCGGACGTAGCGGTCGAACATGAGCTTGGAAAACGCGTAGGGATTGAGCGGATTCTCGCAAGCCTCCTCCTCGCGGAAACCGCGCTTGCCGTCGCCGTAAACAGACGCGCTCGACGCATAAATCAGCGGGATTTGCTTACGGATACAGAACTTGAACAGCTCCTTTGAGTACTCGTAATTGGTAGCCATCATGAAGTTGACATCGTACTCCATGGTATCGGAACACGCGCCCTCGTGGAAGACCGCCTCGACGTTCTGCAAGCCGTCCAAATTTTTAATGAAGTCGTCCTTATGGCGATAGTCGATAAAGCGCAAGCCGATAAGATTTTTGAACTTGTCGCCGCCGCCGAGGTCGTCAACGATTAGAATATCGGTGCGCCCGCGTTCGTTCAAGGCGCGGACGATATTGCTGCCGATAAAGCCCGCGCCGCCCGTCACGATTATCATAGTACACACTCCTTTAAATATCCTCAGCTATGTATTGAATGAACTGCTTGCCGATACGTTCGCGACACTTAATCACGACGGGGTTCAGAATTTCCAACGCCTCGTCGTGGGTTTGAGCCGCCGCCGTCACGCGCACGATACAGCCGTCCTCCTTGGCGTAGGTGGCGACCGTCGGGTTGGTGCCGTCAAGCAATTCGTTTAATCTGTCGGCTATCGGCGATTCGCCGACTATCGCAATCGGCGCGTCGTGTTTGCTGACGCACTTGATTATAATCGACACGAGAATTTTATCGCTCTTGGCGTTGAGGTACAGCTCGCAACACTCCTCGAACATGGGTTGCATTTCGTGCGGCGGTCCGGGCAGGAGGATACAAATTTTCCCGTCGCGCTCCATGACGCAACCGGGCGCGGTGCCGTGATGATTGTACAGAATCAGCGAATCGGCGGGAACGACAGCCTGCTTGCGCATACCGTCGGACAGCTTATCGAAGCCGCGAGCTTTGGCGCGTTCCTCCAGGAAACTCAAGACTTGCGCGTCGACAATGGGCGTCTTGCCGAAATAATCCATGAGCATTTCCTTGGTCAAATCGTCTTTGGTCGGACCAAGCCCGCCCGTCATGATAACGGCGTCCGCCCGCGAATACGCCACGTCCAACGCAGACTTTATCCGCGCAGGATTATCGCCCACCACGGTTTGAAAGTGGCAATCGAAGCCCAGATGCGCGAGCTTTTTGGCGAGGTATTGAGCATTCGTGTTGACGATGTTGCCTATTAAAATTTCGGTGCCCACGCTGATAATTTCAACGACCATTTAATCACCTCCGATAATTTTTCCGTCATGATAGCAAAAAAAAATCCCCGCGTCATTAGCGCGAGGAAAATTTTTAAGCAGTCATTTAAGCTTATCGGCGAGGTACTCCAGCAGTTGTTCCCGCGTCGTCGACTTTAAGACGTAGCCGTCGGGCTTGAGTGCCAAAACTTGCTTGACTTCGTCCGCCGTGCCCACGCCCGTCAGGAACACGACCGGTATATCCGCCGTCGTCGAATCGCGCCGCAACATTTTAAATACTTGCGTGCCGTTCATTATCGGCATTTCGTAATCGAGCAGTATCAGGTCGACGTGCTTTTTGCCCAGGAACATCAAGACTTGCTTGCCCGAAGTCAAAATGTCCGCCCGATACGAATCCTTAATCCACGTGCGCACCATGCCCGCATACGTCGGGTCGTCGTCGACTATAAGGATATGCTTTTTGACAGCGGCCTTTCCTCCGCCCAATGCGCTGTCGACTGCCACCTCCAGCATTCGCATATCGACGGGGCGGTCTACCCATTCGCACTCGCCCAGCAACGGATGCACTTGCATTAAGTTATCGCGATAACTTTTCTCGCCGATCAGCACCATCGTTTTCTTGTACGTCTGCATTACGTCGCACACCTGCAACAGCATTTGGAACATCGATTCTTCTTCCTCGCGATTCTTGCTGTCCTTGGGCAGATACAGCACGAACAAATCAATCTCGCTCGATACCGCTTGAAGCAAATCGGTCTCCGGCTTTACCGTCGTCACGTCGTAGCCCAGCTCCTTGAGTTTGCGCTCCACACCCTTGACTACGATGCTGTACTGTTGCAGGACAATCGCTATTTTTTTCTCGCCCATGAAATCCCCACCTTATTTTTTATTTTGTGCTCAGCAAGTCGATAATCTTGTCGAAGTCGCCCGCCGTTGCCGCCGCTGTTATCGATGTCCAAAGCTCGGCAGTGTCGCTCGGTATCCGATAGTCGTTAAGCTCGGCGATAATGGCTTGCAGTTGCTCAACGTCTTTAGCCTCCGCCGCTGATTT
>CALFJE010000010.1 GCA_937877545.1 uncultured Selenomonadales bacterium
ATATACACCCCAAATCCCTGTTTGTCAATACCCCAAACAAAATTTTTTTCAAAGCAACTTTCCCATTGTGACGCCCTTTCCTTAAACCACCCTTAAAAAATGTAGAGCGGCTCGTTGATTTTTGCGGCGATTCGCTCCTTAAGGAGGTGAAATCCGCGTAAAAGTGTCGTCGGCTCAATCTGCGCTATGCAATGCGGAACATTCGCCAGGCAACCGGAAGAATCATAAAAGTTGAGGTTCTTACACTCCGTAAGCATGTGACGCGGTTGAACAACGACGCTCGGCACGCCGTAGGGACAAAAAACACGCGGGGCGTCGGTATGGCGAATCGGCAAATCGGCGGCGAAACAATTCGGCGTAAGTACGGGACAGCCCACGGCAGCGGCAAGGTGAATCGTCCCCGTGTCGTTGCCGATGTGCGTTTGGCAAAGGCTCAAGACCGCCGCGCTCTGCCGATAGCTGATTTTGTTCGTCAAGTCGATAACGTTGTTCGCGTAAATATCGGGCGCGACGTTTCGGAGCATAGCCGCCGACTGCAAATCGGCTTGACCGCCGCCCAGAATTACAAAGGTTGCCGTCGGCTCCTCGTGAAGAATCAGCTCAAGGAGGCGGGCGTACATTTCGGGCGGATAATGTTTCTTGCCGTTGGTGCCGCCCATGTTCAACGAATAAAGGTTACCCTCGGCTCTGCGCAACAGCGACACGGCGACAGCAACATCTGCGGGTGTATGCCAAACCTCGAGCTTGCGATTGGTAATAGGCAGGCGCGTAACGTGTTCAAGTATAGAAAAGAATCTGTCCGCCATGTTCGAGCCATACGGGATTTTAACGGCGAGGTCGGTCGCCAAACGCATGAGAATTGCCGTTAAGTCGGTCGGTTCGACGGCTTGCCAATGTTCGTGCTTAAGTGCCGTCACGCGGATTTTTGCTCCGCTCATGTACATAAGCAAAAACGTCTTGGGATGAAGAGCCAATGCAAAGCAGATATCGAAACGTTGTTCGAGCAAGCGGGCGGCGGTTTGCAAGTTCAATTCATAAAATTCGGGGAGGCTAAGCGGCAAGACGCCTTGGGGGTCGGTAATAATCTCGTCGACGTAGGGGCAAGTCTCCGCGAGATTAAACGACGCCGCACGGACGAGCAAGGTTATACGGGCATCCAGATAAAGGCGACGAATTTCACGAATGACGCCCGTGCTCAATATGAAGTCGCCGACGCCTGTCTCTGTCAAAATAAGTATATTGCCCCCCCCGATTTGTCATGATTGTTATAGTTTGTCTCTGTGCGATAGCCCGCCGCCGCGAATTTGGGCTCCATGAAGGCTAGGAGCTCGTGGGGGTTGAAGGTTTTAGTTTGGAGAATATGGTCGCGGAATTGAGCAAAGCCATTGATGACAAGCGCGATATTTTCGTCGTTCGGTGAGTTCATGATTATCCCTCCCAAAGATTGATTGCGACGAGTATATCACAAAAAAATTTTTTCGTGTCAAGCAGGAGTTTTCGACATTTGCGGCGAACGACCCCTTGGGGTTTTGGGGGCGGTTGGTTAAAGCCGGTCAGCCCCTCCCCTCCGGGAGGAAGTTGGATGAATTACAGAGAGTTATGGTTCAGCAATAATGAATCAGATCACGGTTGGTACACTTGTGCGAAGTGCGGGAAAAAGATTCGGAAGGCGGATGCCGACATTGATCACATTGTTCCGCAGAAGCACGGTGGTGAAGATAAGCTGTATAATTTGCAGTGCTTGTGTAAGCATTGCAACAGATCAAAGCAGGCAAGTATGGAAGACACCTTGCCCGACCTTGCAAAGACAAATGGTAAGCGTCTGGTTAAAGCCGTTAAGAAGAATGCGCGGTTCGTCAAGTTGAAAGTCGTCGAAGGCGTGAAGTCCGTCGCTAAGAAAGACACCGCTAAGAAGGACACCGCTAAGAAGGACACCGCTAAGAAAGACACCGCTAAGAAGGACACCGCTAAGAAAGACACCGCTAAGAAAGACACCGTTAAGAAAGACTCCGTCAAGAAAGACACCGCTAAGAAAGACACCGCTAAGAAGGACACCGCTAAGAAAGACACCGTCAAGAAAGACACCGCTAAGAAGGACACCGCTAAGAAAGACACCGTTAAGAAAGACACCGTTAAGAAAGACACCGTTAAGAAAGACACCGCTAAGAAGGACTCCGCTAAGAAAAGCACGAACAAGAAAAAATGAGAGCGAGCATCAGAAATGCCCGCTCTTTTTTGTCGCGCAGATCAGACAGCCGTCCACGACTTTGCAGTGCGATTGTAGCGAATAGCCGAGCCGTCAGCGAAAGCAACAGCCGTGTTCGATTGCCCGACGACCGTCAAGACATCGGAGCCGACACCTATCAACATGCCGCTGTCCGTCTCTTGCAACAAAGTTAAATCACTCAAAGTCACGTTGTAAAGATTGATGAGGTCGTCGTCGCCGACGTTGCAGAAAGTATCATTGCCGACGCCCGCGCCGAAGCAGAACACGTCCGCGCCCGCGCCGCCATAAATCACATCGTCGCCGAAACCGCCCCATAACACGGAATTGTTGCCGCCGCTGATAATCACGTTGTTAAGCGCGTCGCCGATAAGAATGTTCGCGCCGCCCGACGTGCCGGCGTCAATGACCTCAATGCCCGAATAAAGCCCGTTGCCGAGATTTATGCCGACACCCGCCGTCAAGACGTGGAGCGCGTCAAGATTGGCTCCGCCGAGGTAAACCATACTGTCGCCGTCGTAAATGAAATCGTTAATGGTGTTAGTGTTGCCGATTTTGGCGTAAGCGGGCGTGAAGCCGTCGACCGAGTACTTGATAACGGCGTTGATGTTCGCGTCGTCGACAGCAGCAGTGAAAGTTCCGCCGTCGGGCATTAACGCCGCCAATATATTTCCGTCACGCAGGAAGCCGTTCGCGCCGCCGATAAAGCTCAGCATGTCGCCCGCAGCCCCCGTTTGGACGTTCAAAGCCACATCGTTGCCGCCGCTCAAGTACCAGAAATTATCCTGCCCCGCGCCACCGACTAACGTATCGTCACCCGCCACGCCGCCCCAAAGCGTCGAGCCGGCATTGCCCGCGATTATATAATTGTTGTTCGCGTTGCCGCCCAGGAAGTGCGAATCGGTCATAGCCGAGGCGTCAAGAATAATCGCCGCCGCATTGCCGTAGGGACTCGTCGCGCCCGTGAACGGATTGACGCCGCCTAACCAAACGTCCTCGCCCGTCGCGCCGGTAATTTTCATTGTCACGCCGTTAAAGGTCACTGTCGCCGTCGGAGTAATCTGCGCGGAGGTCACGGAGGTCACGGTCGGAACCTGCGCGGAATCGGTATCAATCGTGTCGGTCGTAGAAATGCTTACGGCAGGGTCGCGCCCTTCAGCCGCCTGCTTAGCCAAATAGCGCAAAGCGATATAGCCCGCCGCATAAGAGTTGACGCCGGTGCCGGACATCGCGCTTTTTAAAGCCGCCGCATTGTTCGCAAGAGTGTTTATCTGCGAATAGCGTTTATCGTCGATACCGTGAACAAGCTCCGCCGAGCCTTCCTTGAAGCTTACGGGCAAGTGGCTGTACCAATCGACGTTCGCGCTCATGACGGCGTGAACCAACTCGTGAGCTATCGTCCTGTCGAGGGTGGTGAGAGCCGCGCTTGAGCCGACGCCGTTTGGGTTGCCGGTGTCGATACCTTCGTAATACTGCATGTTGATATGGAGTTGGAGAGCCGTCGACTTTTGCCCGCTGCTGTAGAACGACGACGCCATCTTGCCGTCGGCGGTGTTGTAAAAGGAAACGTCGAGCGTCTTGACGGTGGTACCCGCCTCATTGAAGTTGAAGCCGAACGACGAATCAATCAGCGCGAGACTTTCCTTAATCCACCAGGTGTAGAGTGCGCCGACAATCCATTGAGCACTTGTGCTTAAGCGGCTTTGGTCGGGGACGTTGACGGTCAAGCCGTTAATGCTGAAGCTCGTCGAGGCGGGATAAGTCCACGCGCCGCTTTCGGGGACAATATTATCTGCAGTCTTTGTAGTGGAGCCGCCCGCGTCCGAGCCGCTAATCGCGCCGGTGTCCTCATTGCCGAGGATAATCTCGCAACAATTCTGCAGGAACGTTGCACCGCCGCCCGACGCCGCGCAATCGCCCGCCATGGTATCAATCAGCTCCGACCAGCTTTTGAAGTTGGAAACAGCGGCAACCGCTTGGTCTAAGGCGGCAGTCCCGCTTAGCGTCGTATTGTCGAGCGCATTCATGAAGTCTTTTATCACAGTTTGAGCTGACATGTTCATAACCTCCTTGAGAATCTTTATAACACAATCGCCGCGCAGATTCAATCAAGCACCATGCAATAACAAATTATCGTTTGGTAATTGACAAAAAAAAAAAAACAATTACAATGTTTCCTTGGTGAGGCATTGTAATTATTTTTTTATGTAGGAGAGGCGAGCATGGGCAAAAAGAAGGTTTATATTTTTATCACGTGGACTGTTTTTGAAATCGGCGGGACGCAAATGTACACCGCTGGCAAGTCAGATTATCTGCAAAAGCACGGCTGGAAAGTTCATTGCTTTTTTTTGGGAGCGCGTGAGGGCAAATCGCCTATTCCGTCTTTAACGCAGTATGTTCGGACAGGGGGCGGAATGTACTTTTTGGGAATGCCGCCTTACAAGCTGAAAAAGCACGAGCAAGAGCATTGTTTGAATTTAATGGTGCAACGACTTGAATTTGTTCCCTTCCAAGAATACGACATAATAATCGAATCACATTCGGATATTTTTGGCTATTGGGCGGAGCTTCTTGCCGCAAAAATAGGGGCGCGACACTTTTTTGTTTGTTGCAATGAAGTTTATCGTTCGACGCCTATGGTGCCGGGCAAAACATACGTTGACAATCTTAATTATTTCTATTTCAAGTGGAAACGCAATGAACTTATCGGTGCCGAAAAAGCCTTGCAGAAACTGTTCAACGGCTACAAAAACGTCACCGCGCCCTTGGTCAAAATTCCGCCGACCATTCGCGAAATGGACGCCGTTCAAGATGTCGCCTTCCCGATTGAACGGATTCAACGGCTCGATTGGAATATCTGTCACGTGGGCAGGGCGGCGAAAGACTACGTTCCCGCCGTCATTGAGGGCGTAGGTGCATTGGCAAAGCGTCATCCCGATAAACGAATCAATTTTATACTGGTTGGCAATGCCGCCTCAAGGCGTGCTCTGCTGGAGCAAACCTTCCGCGCTCTGCCCAATGTTTTGGTTACTGCCCTCGGCGACATGGTGCCGATACCGCGAATCTTATTCACTAAGGTTGATGTGGTGTGCGCAATCAGCCAATCTGCGCGGTTTACGGCTAACGAGGGCGTGCTGACAATTTTGGGCAGTGCAAGCGACCCCAAGCGGACGCCCGGCGTCCTCGGCTACGACACGGAGCAGCAGGTCTACGGCGAAGGTACCTTTTCCTACGTTGAGGCTTTGGAAAATGTTTTGCTCAAAAAGCTCTACGCCGGCAAGCAATACAGTTTGCCCAAGCTCAAGCCCGCCGCCGAGTACTACGACAATTTTTGGACGATAGTTAAAAATGCGTCGCCCGTCAAGGAGTATTACACTGCGCGGCTCACTCAGGAACGAATCCGTAATTGGGCGGCGATTTTCCCATTCGGCAGCATAGCTCGCGGTTCCCGAATCATTCTCTTCGGCGCGACCGAGATCGCCAAGGATTATCGGCGGCAAATCGAAAGTCAGCAAAATGCTCCCGCCGAGTTCGGCAAGGAATATGTAAAGCTCCTAATGCCGCGTCCGTATTGCCAAGTTGTCGCGACTGTAGACGAACACCCCGACGAATTTGATAACGAAGTTGTCGGCGCGGAAAGACTTAAGGCGCGGGATTATGACGCCATAATTATCTGCACATACCCCGCGCAGGCTCAAGCCGCCGCCAATAAGATTCGTCAAATCGTCCCCGATATGGCTAACAGAATCGTCTTCAATCTTCAGACCGTGCAGACTTAAGGGGGCTTCGTAAGTGATTCCATTCAACGTTCCTCCGTTCGTCGGCGACGAGCTTAAATATATCGAGCAGGCGATTAACCTGCACAAAATCAGCGGCGACGGTACGTTTACCAAAAAATGTAACGCGTGGCTTGAAGAAAGATTCGCGGCGCAAAAAGTTTTGCTGACTACGAGCGGGACGAGTGCGCTTGATATGGCGATGTTGCTTTGCAAGTTCAAGGCGGGCGACGAGGTTATTCTGCCGAGCTACACGTTTTCCAGCACCGCGACCGCGATTCTGGTTGGCGGAGCGGTTCCCGTGTTCGTCGACATTCGACCCGATACCATGAACATTGACGAGACCAAAATCGAGGCGGCGATAACCGAACGCACGCGTGCGATTGTCGTCGTGCACTATGCCGGCGTCGCTTGCGAGATGGACGCCATTATCGACATTGCCAAACGTCACAATCTTACGGTGATTGAGGACGCCGCGCAGGCTGTCATGAGCACGTACAAGGGGCGGGCTTGCGGCACGCTCGGCGATTTCGGTTGCTATTCTTTCCACGAGACGAAGAATTATTCAATGGGCGAGGGTGGCGCGTTGCTGATAAAAAATCCCGCCTATAACGAGCGAGCCGAGATTCTGCGCGAGAAGGGTACCAATCGCTCCAAATTTTTCCGAGGGCAAATCGATAAGTACACGTGGGTCGACGTCGGCGACAGCTACTTACCGAGCGAGTTAAACGTTGCTTATCTTTGGGCGCAACTTCAGCGGGCGGAGGAAGTCAATCAAAATCGTTTGGCTACGTGGCAATTTTATTATGACGCCTTTCAAGACTTGGCGAGCGCGGGCAAAATCGAATTGCCGAGTGTCCCGCCGCATTGTCGCCATAACGGGCACATGTTTTGGCTTAAGCTTAAGGATTTGGAGGAGCGCACGCGATTTATCGAGCACATGCGCGGCGAGGGAATCGGTTGCGTATTTCACTATGTCCCGTTGCACTCCGCACCGGCGGGCAAAAAGTATTGTCGTTTCTGCGGCGAAGACGTTTATACCACGCGTGAGAGCGAGCGGCTTGTCCGACTGCCCATGTATTACGGCATGACGCAACATGACTCCGCGCAGGTTGTTGACGCCGCGAAAAAGTTCTTTCCATAAGGAGGAGTTATAAAATGCATAGCTGCCATACCCCTCCCCGTATACCGTTCAGGATAACCGACGACCGCGACGAGATGGAAAGTCTCGGCAGGCAGATCGTCACAGCCAATCCCGACATTTATACCGACAGAGTGGTCGGCGTTATTCGCGGGCACATAGCTAAGATGATGCCGAACGCGCCCGCCGAGGATAAGGAAAATATTTTCTACCGCTCTGTCTATGACTATTGGGCTTACGGTTCCTTGATAATGGAAGAATTCGCATATAATTTTTTCAGCAAAACGCATGCGCAAAAAAAAGAATACATCACCAAGAAGAATTTTTCGCCCTACTATAACCATCTGAACGATTTAAAGGTTGCGAGAAATCTTTTAGCCAACAAATATAATGCCTATAACTACTTTAAAAATCACTACGTGCGAGATGTTTTTCTGCTCAACTCGGAAACCGATTATGGAAGCTTTGCATTGTTTTCCGAAAAGCATCCGGAATTCGTTGTGAAACCTGTGACTTTTGATTCCGGTCGTGGCATACATAAAGAATCGCTGAATGACTATAAAAATTGGCAAGACATGTTCAATAAGCTCCGCGCCGAAAGAGATTTTTTGGAAGCCAATTTGCCTAAGAGAGACTTTCTTTCTGTTGAGCATGTTCCGGCTCTCCTTCTTGAGGCAATCATAGAGCAGGTGCCTGAAATGGCTGCGTTGCATCCCGCTTCTTTAAACCTTTTGCGCATAACTACGGTAAATGTTGGCGGAAAAATTTCTATTCTGTACGCCTCGATCAAAATAGGGAGAGATTATCATTTTTTAAACAACCCCGCTGTTGGCGGTTTTTCTGCAATGGTAAATCCTAAAACAGGAATCGTAGAGACGGGATTATTTGACGAGTTTGAGCATTCGCAATTTCCGCTCGAACGTCACCCGAATACAGGCTTTAAGATAATTGGCTTCCAAATACCTCGCTGGAATGAAGTGCTGTCTCTTTCTGAAGAGCTGGCAAAAAAATTGGAAACCATAAATTACGTCGGCTGGGATTTTGCACTTACCACGGCGAACGGAAGAGAGACATGGTGTGTTGTTGAAGGAAATGATTATGGTGGCGTTGTGATGCCTCAAATAGCTTACGGCAGAGGTATTCGGAGCAAGTTTGAAGACCTTATCGGCTGGAAACTTGAAAAGCAATTTTGGTGGCAATGATTATATGAGGTGGTTCAATGAAGAAAGTTTTGATTGTGGGAGCGGGCGTCGGGCAAGTGCCTTTCCTGGAGATTTGCCGCGCCAAGGGCTACGAAGTTATCACGGTCAGCATTCCCGGCGATTATCCCGGCTTTAAATTTGCGGACAAGATTTATTACGTCGACATCCGTGATAAGGAAGCTGTTTTGAAAATCGCTCGGGACGAGAAAATTGACGCCGTATTGACCGACCAGAATGATGTCGGTGTCGTGACGGTTGCATACGTCGCCGAGAAATTGGGCTTGCGCGGCATCGGCTATCAAACCGCCTTGAAATTCACCGATAAGTATTTAATGCGCCAAGCGGCAAAAGAGGCGGGCGTAGGCGTTCCGGAATTTAATCACGTGAGCAGCCTTGACGAAGCCGTCGCAGTCGCCGAGAGCATGGGTTATCCTCTGATGATTAAACCCGTCGACAGCAGCGGCAGCAGAGGCGTGCGCCGTATAAATTCCGCCGAGGACTTGAGACGCGAATACGACGCCACCAAAGCCTATTCCTTGACGGGCAAAGTGATTCTGGAAAGATTTATCGGCGGAGACGTTTATTGCATAGACGGCTACACCGCAGATTATGAACACCATGATTTGATTGTAGGCATCAGTTATAAGTTTGATTTGCCGGGCAGATTTATCCCTGCCATGCGCATATTTTCCTCGGCTAAGAGAGTGAGCGACCGCGTCGGAAAAATGTTGCTGGCTGAAAACAACAGGCTGGTGACCTCAATGAAATTGCCTTTCGGAATTACACATGCGGAGTACATTTACAATCCCGCCGAAGACAAAGTCTATCTGGCTGAAATTGCGGCACGCGGCGGCGGCAATTACATATCCTCCGACCTGACTCCTTTGGCGTCGGGCTTTAACATGAACGAGGCTCTGATTGACTACATCATCAACGGCAATGTGCGCAAGGTCGAGCCCGATAAGTTGGACGACAAAGTTGCGGCTTATGTCGACTTGGGCTTTCCGGCGGACGGCATTGTGCGCAGTATCGCGGGCTTGGAAGAGTTGAAAAATCTGCGCGGAGTCTTTAAGACGCAAATGAACGAGCTTTATATCGGCAAGCACGTTAAGCGGTTGACTGACGGCACCAAAAGATACGGCATGATACGCATTTGCGCCGACAGCGAAGACGAATGCCTCAAGATTATCGACGCGGTCAAAAATACTGTGCACATTGAAATTGAAACCGCCGACGCCACTCGGAAACAGATTTGGGGCAATATGAGATTCGGAGGCGATTAAATGAAAAAGCTCGCCGTCCTGCAATCTAACTACATTCCGTGGAAGGGCTACTTCGACATAATCCACGACGTGGACGAATTCATTTTCTACGACGAAGTTCAGTTCACCAAAAACGATTGGCGCAACCGCAATAAAATCCTAACTCCTCAAGGCGATATTTGGCTGACCGTCCCCGTCGGCATGAACAAAATCCATCGCTTGATCATCGACGTCGCCATAAAAGATTCGGCGTGGCAGCGCAAGCACTTCAAGACTTTGGAGATGGCTTATCACAAGGCTCCGCATTGGAAACGCTACGCGGAATTTTTGGCGTTCGTTTACCTCGAAAAGACTTGGACTTATCTTTATGAGCTGAATCGCTTTTTGATTGAGCACATATCGCACGACTTTCTCGGCATTACGACAAAGTTCACCGACAGCCGCGATTATCCGACTCACGGCGCGAAGCACGAAAAGCTTTTGAGCCTCGTCGAAGCCGCGCAGGCTGACTTATACGTTTCGGGACCGGCGGCTAAGGATTATATCGTCGCCGAGGATTATGACGCGGCAGGCATTCAACTTGTTTGGAAAGATTATTCAAATTACCCGCATTACGAACAGGGGGGGGGAATTCATTACGCATTACGTCTCCGTCTTGGACTTGCTCTTTAACGTCGGGGACGAGGCTCCGTATTACATTTGGGGTTGGCGCGAAAGCCATTGAAACCATAATAAGCACGTTATTTGATTTGGCACGACGAAAATCCGTTACGGGTAATCGGTTGCGTCTTTTTTGTTGTGCTTAAAATTCACGGGAGGTGTTGTCGTTGAAAATTACAGACGCGACGTGGGAGCAAAGGAATTTGGGCGTCACGTGTTACGAAATCACTTTTGAGCGCGACGATAAGCTTTCGGACGTGGCGGGCAGTTGGGATAAATTTTTGGAGCGTCAGTATCTGGTGCTTAAGGTGCCCAATTATCGCCCGGACATTGCGGCTTTCGTCCAAGCGCAGGGCGCGAAATACATTGAGACCGCGATAACTTTCAAGTGCGATTTGCGGACGTGGCAACTTCCCGCATCGTTGAAAGATATTTGCGGATTATCATCTTACGCGCCCATGAATGACGACGACGTTCAAGTCATGCTTGCCGAAATTCGCAAGGGCATTTTCAAGACGGATCGCATTTACCTCGATTCTTATTTTACGCACGAACAGGCGGCTCAACGTTACGTAAATTGGGCGACGGATATGCTGAACAGAGGGCACGTTGCTTATAAGGTGATGTATCGCGGCGAGGCGGTCGGATTTTTCAATGACGCTCTTGCCGGAGTTTATTCAAAATTTACGGGGACTGGCATGGGCTTATTCGTTCAGTACTCTACTCTGGACGCGGCGGCGCGTTATACAAAGCAACCCAAAGTTGAAGCCGTCGTTTCGAGCAACAACCCGGAGGTGGTTAATATCCGCATTAAGTTGGGCTGTTTGATTGGCAAGATGAACAGCGTATTTGTCAAGCACAACGATTAAGGAGGTTGCAGTCGGCAAGATGAAGTTCACATTTAAAAACAAACGAATCAGCGGAATTCTTACCGTGATACCGAAAAACGAATTGCGTTTCGAGGACGAGGCGGCAAAGTTTCAATCGACGCCCAAGCAGATGAAACGCTTAAAAGCCGTCATGGGCTTTGATAAGCGGCGCGTCGCGGAGGCGGGCGTTTGCTTTTCGGATTTGGCGGTCTTCGGGCTTGAAAAGCTTTTCGCCGAGGGCGTCCTTGCCAAAGCGGATATTGGCGCGATAATCCTCGTCACGCAGTCGCCCGATTATTTTCTGCCGCCAACGAGCAACGTCGTTCAAGGGCGATTAAATCTTCCGCGTGAGGTCTATTGCCTGGACATAAACAACGGTTGCGCGGGTTATATCGTAGGCTTGATTCAAGCGTTTCAGCTTTTGGAGCACATGACCGATAAGAAAGTCTTACTCATTGCGGGAGAGGTCGCGGGTACTCGGCGGCGCGTGAAACCCGGAGATGATACCAACCGCGATTTGCTGTTGTGGGGCGATGCCGTTTCAATCAGCGTTGCGGAAAATGATTTTGGCGGCGAAGGCAACCCGATTGTCGCGGGTGTTGATATGGACGGGACGCGCTGGGACGCTATCGTCAGCCCCAAGGTCAGCTTCAAGAAATTGGATTTCGGCGGAGAGTACATAAGCACTGCCGAACTCCGCTCTTCAATGAACGGCGGCGAGGTTTTCAAATTTACTCAAGTCGACGTGCCGCCCGCGATTGAAAAGCTCATTGCGGACGCCGGCAAATCCAAGGACGACATTGATTGGTTTCTGTTCCACCAGCCGAACAAATTTTTGGTCGAGACGGTTGCCGCCGAAATGAATATTCCGCTTGAAAAGACGCCGAGCAATGTTGTTTCAAAATACGGCAACGCCTCCTGCGCGACAATCCCGACGAATATCTGCATGAACTTGACGCCCGATATTTTGCAGAAAAGTTTCAGCGTATGTATGGCGGGCTTCGGCACGGGCTTGACGGTCGGCGCAATGACAATGCAAATTGGTGCGCTGAATTTCTGCGAATTCGCCGAGTATTGAGGGGAGGAGACTATGGAAAATTATGTGCTGATTAGCGGCGCGTCGAGCGGCATAGGCAGAGCGATTGCCGTAACGCTGTCCAAAACTTATCCGCTGATTTTGGGCGGGCGCAACGTCGAACGCCTGGAAGAGACGCGGGCAATGTGTAGCAATTCCGACGCGCATATTCTTTGGACGTGCGATTTATCCGAGGTCGAAAACATTCGCGACAACCTTACGGCTTTCATTAAAGCAAGCGATTTAAAGGTCGGCGGCTTTGTTCACTCGGCGGGGATAAACTTTTTCTCAAATTTGAACGGTGCACGTCTTGAAGACATTCGCAGAGTCATGGATATAAATTTCTTCGCGGCGGTCGAGTTGCTTAAAACGTTGACTGCCAAAAGAATCAACGGGAAGAATCTGAGGAACGTCATTTTAATATCAAGCATTGCCGCCTTCAAATGCTCCAAGGGCGAAGCGTTCTACGCCGCGTCGAAAGCCGCCGTGAATACCTTTGCCCGCGTGATGGCTGACGAACTCGCCCCGAATACCCGCGTCAATACGATAAACCCCGGCATTGTCCGCACCCCGATGATGAATAATCTTTTGGGCGACGCGGTTCATTTGGAGCAATATAAACGCAAGTATCTGCTCGGATTTTGTGAGCCGCAGGACATTGCCGATATGTCGGAATTTCTGATAAGCGATAAGTCGCGCCGCATAACGGGACAGCATTTCGTTGTTGACGGCGGAGCCACAATCGCGCTTTAATTTTTTAACGGAGGAACAAATCATGAACGAAGAGAAATTTCTGGCAGAGCTGGAAGAGATTTTAAACGTCGAGGAGCCGCTGACCATGGAGACCGAACTCAAAACTTTGGTGGAATGGGATTCGTTGACCGCGCTCATGTTCCAGAGTTTCGTTTACCAGACGACGAAGAACGCGCCCGCGCCTGCCGACATCAGGAAAGCCGAGACGATTCGGGATTTGTACGAATTCGTAAAGTAAGCTGAAATCGCGATTGAACAAGAAAATGCTTGACTTGCAAAAGGTTAGCGTTTATAATGCGTGGCGTTGACAGTTAAAAACGTCGACGCGGCGACATAGCCAAGTGGTAAGGCCGAGGTCTGCAAAACCTCTATCCCCGGTCCAATTCCGGGTGTCGCCTCCAACTTAGTGAATTCCGGCACTGCCGTTTATGGTGGTGCCTATAATTTTGACAGGAGCACCAAGATGTTCGAGGATCTCTCCCAAAACATTCAAGAGGCTTTTCGCAAACTGCGCGGGCACGGCAAGCTCACCGACGAGGACATTAACAAGGCTCTTAAAGATGTCCGCATGGCTCTGCTGGCGGCGGACGTAAATTACAAAATCGTCCGCGACTTTGAGAAGGCAGTTAAGGCTCGCGCCCTCGGCACCGAAGTCCTTAGCAACCTCACGCCTGCGCAATCCGTGATTAAAATCGTCGACGAGGAACTTGCAAACCTCATGGGCGGCAAGGCGGCTAAGCTCAATATCTCTTCGCGTCCGCCAACCGTTATCCTTATGGTCGGGCTTCAAGGGTCGGGCAAAACCACTTCCGCCGGCAAGCTCGCGTTGCTCATGAAGCGTCAAGGCAAACGCCCCGCGCTCGTAGCCGCAGATATTTATCGCCCCGCCGCCATTAAACAGCTCCAGGTCGTCGGCGAACAGGCGGACGTTCCCGTCTTCACCGAGGACATCAAGGACGCCGTGCAAATCGCCAAGGACGCCCTAATCTTCGCCAACAAGCACGCCCGCGACGTTCTGATTATCGACACCGCCGGACGCTTGCAAATCGACGAACGCCTTATGCAGGAGCTTAAAGACATCAAGGCGACCGTCAAGCCGCACGAAATTTTACTGGTCGTCGACTCGATGATTGGTCAAGAGGCTGTCAACGTGGCGGAGACTTTCCATAACGCGTTGGGCGTCGACGGCATTGTCCTAACCAAACTCGACGGCGACGCTCGCGGCGGTGCGGCTCTGTCAATCAAGGCGGCGACGGGTTGTCCGATTAAATTCGTCGGCATGGGCGAAAAGCTTGAGGCTCTGGAAATTTTCCACCCCGACCGCATGGCGTCAAGGATTTTGGGAATGGGCGACGTGCTCAGCCTTATCGAAAAGGCGCAGTCCACTATCGACGCCAAGACCGCCGAAAAGATGGTCAAGAAAATCAAAGCCGATGAGTTCACGCTTCAAGACTTCCTCGAACAACTTCAGCAAGTCAAAAAGCTCGGCTCGCTCAACGATTTGCTCGGCATGATACCGGGACTCGGCGGGCTTAAGAAAAAACTCACGGGCGTTGACCTCGACCTCGACGGCAAGGAAGTTAAGCACATGGAGGCGATTATCCTCTCCATGACGCCAAAGGAACGCGCCGATACAAGCATTATCGACGCCAAACGCCGCAAACGTATCGCGCTCGGCTCCGGCACCAAGGTCGCCGACGTAAACAAGCTCCTTAAGCAATTCGAGGAAATGCGCAAGATGATGCGTCGTTTCAAGGCAAGTCAGGCGCAAGCTCAACAGGCGTCAAAAAAAGTTAAGGGCAAAAAAGGAAAACTTAAGAAAGGGAAGAATAATAAGCCGCAGATGCCGAAACTCCCGAATCTCGGAGGGATATTGGGACAACTCGGCGGCAAGTTCCCCTTCATGAAGTAATAAACGCACATTGAAAGGTGGTGAGACAGTGGTAAAAATCAGGCTCAATCGTATGGGCGCGAAGAGACAACCTTTCTATCGTATAGTCGTGGCGGACAGCCGTTCGCCGCGTGACGGTCGCTTTATCGAAATCGTCGGCAATTACGACCCGACCAAAAACCCCGCCATCGTCAATGTCGACGAAGAGAAAGTTATCGCTTGGATTAAAAACGGTGCACAGCCGACCGATACGGTTCGCTCGCTCCTCAGCAAAAAGGGTATCATGAAGAAAATCCACGAAGAGCGCAAGGCGGTCAAGGCTGCAGAGTAAACATCGAACAAACTAGTTGAGGTAAAGGACAATGCAAGAACTTGTAACGGTGCTGGCAAAGGCACTTGTCGAAAAACCCGAGGCGGTGCAGGTTGAGGCGGTCGAGGAAGAGGATCGCACCATTTTGAAACTGCACGTCGCGCAGGAAGATATGGGCAGGGTCATTGGCAAACAAGGGCGAATTGCCAAGGCGATTCGGACTATAGTCAAATCCGCCGCAACACGCGAAAAGAAAAAAGTCACAGTTGACATCGAATGACACAGTTGGCGCGGTGAGCATTAAGGCTTGCCGCTTTTTTTATGCGCGGGGCTGTCCCCCCCTTTTAACTAAAGCGTGGTTTCGCGGAAAAATATTTTTAAACTACTTTCTTTCAGTGGCGAAAGAAAGTAGCAAAGAAAGCCACCACTGCGCGTGGTGCGGATACTAATCGCCGTTCCAACGTCCGCGCAACCCGAAGCCGCTTGTGCCGCTATGAAACCTTCCAGGTTTCAAGTCGCGGCGAGCCGCCATCCTTGGCGGCTCTAAATTCGCGGCGGATTTTCACCTAAATTTTAAGGAGGATTTATTATGAACAGCATCAAAATGACGGTACCGGTCACGGTCAAAGCGAAATTCACGGAGAAATTGAAAGCACGCCTCATCGACGAGGCTGTACGCGTCGGCGAACAAATGGAGCTTGAACTCAAGCAGATTAACCTCGACATGCAACGCGAACTCGACAAAAATCCGCAGCACGAGGCGCAAATCCGTAACTTCTTCAGTAACGAAATGGCTCCGCGTCAAGGGCGGCTCGACGAGGCAAAGCGTCGCAAGGAAACCTTTGAAAAATTGGCTTTGGGCGCGGAGATTATTCAGGGTACCGCCGAGCGTCAAGTTGAACTTAAAGTCGGCGACAATCTGCGCGAGGCTATGAACGTGGAGATTCTGGTCGAAGATGACAAAATCATTGCAATCCGCGGCTGAGATAATCGTCGGGAAAGTCGGAGCGGCTCGCGGACTCGACGGCACGCTGAGGATAATTCCGCTGACGGACTTCGCGGGGCGTTTCGACGACTTGACACAAATCACGGTCGGCGGCAAGCTCCTGCAGGTCGAGGCGGTTAAGCATATCGGCGGGCAACTCTTTATGAAGTTCGCGGGCGTCGACAGTCGCGAATCTGCGCGGAGTCTGACGAATCAATTCTTGACGGTTGACAGGAAGGACGCCGCGCCCCTCGCCGACGGGGAATTTTACACGTTCGACATTATCGGCTGTGAAGTCTTCGACGGCGATAAAAGGCTCGGCACCGTCACCAACGTCCTAAAGACCGGCAGCAATGACGTGTTCGAGGTCGACGGCAAAGACCTTATCCCCGCGCTGAAGTCCGTCGTCCGCGCCATTGACATCGCCGCCAAAAAGATTTCGATTGATACCCATGCTTATTGACATCATTACGCTGTTTCCCGAAATGTTTGCGGGCGTCTTCGGCGAAAGCATTATCAAACGCGCCGTCGATAACAATATCCTGACGCTCCGCTTTACTCAACTGCGCGACTTCGCCCTCGATAAGCACAAGCACGTTGACGATTCGCCGTTCGGAGGCGGCGCGGGTATGGTGCTCAAGCCCGAACCCGTCTATCGCGCCGTTCGCAACGTCCTCGCCAAATCTGACGATAATCTCTCCCGCAAGGTGATTATCCCCGACCCCGGCGGCGCAGTCTTCACGCAGGCTAAGGCTAAGGAACTCGCCGCGCTCGACCAAATTATTTTCGTTTGCGGACACTATGAGGGCTTCGACGCCCGCATTTACGACCTCGCCGATGATTTAATTTCTATCGGCGACTATGTGTTGACGGGCGGCGAACTCCCTACTATGGTTATCGTCGACGCCGTGGCGCGTATGTTGCCCAACGTCTTGGGTTCGGCGGAGTCCGCGCAGACCGATTCGTTCTTCGACGGTATGCTCGGCTTCCCGCAATACACCCGCCCCCGCGACTTCGAGGGCAAGCTCGTCCCCGACGTTCTGCTTTCGGGCAACCACGCCGAAATTAAAAAGTGGCGCACCGCTCAAGCATTGACCTTAACGCGCAACAGGAGACCGGATTTGATTAGGAATTAGGAAGTAGGGATTAGGAAGTAGGAATGAATGACACCAAAAAAATTGCGGCGGCGGCAGCCGTCGTTTTGATTGTATTGACAGCCCTGGGCGTCGGCATTTACCAAAACATGCAAGTGCTTGCCGCCCGCCCCGGCACCGCCACTCAAGAGGCTCGCAAGGCTCTGGACGCTCACGACCTCGACGCCTTCCAAAAATACGTCGACACCGATAAGCTCCTCGAACAAGCCGCCGAACAAATCTTGACCGAGCAGATTAACTCCGCGCTCACGCCCGCCGCCTATTCCACCGGCGACATTCAAGAACGCTACGAAAATCAGCTCAAGCCCGACTTTATCAAATCTGCGCGGGCGGCTCTGGAAGAGTACATCACGACCGGCACCGTAACTTTCCCCGCCACGCTCACCGAGGCGCAACGCTTCCTTAAAAAATCGGGCGTCGCCTCCTGCGAAATCAAAAGCGTTTCCAAGCCGCATTTGGAGGGGCACGTAAAATATTCGACGGTTATTTTCTACAATCCGCAAATGAAGTTCGGCTTTGAGCTTGAGTTGGAGCTGACGGAATCGGAGGAAACGGGCTGGCGCATCACCAATGCCAAGGGCTTCGACGATTATTATAACGGCTATCGGCGGGCGTTGCGTCACAAGCTCGATTCGCTCAATATCCCGCTCGTCCGCCAAATCGATGAAACTTTCCACGTCAAGGGCTTCACGGTCGAAAGCGCGGGCGGCGACGAATACGGCTTTTCGCAAGACCTCACTATCGGCATAAAGGCGGACGTCAAGACCGATAAGCCGCTCGATAAGGTCGTCGGCACCGTCACGCTCGTCGGCAAGGATAAGCGCGAAAGCGTTGCCCCCTTTACTATCGACATGACCGACGCCGCGCAGGGCGTGCAGACTTTCAACGTCTCAAAGACGCTCAACCCCTTTATCAAGGCTGACGCCGACGCCATGAAACACGGCTTCCGCAAAAAGGATATGCACATCGAGGTTACCGAGGTTCACTTCGCCGACGGAAACGTTATCAAGCTCCTTGACGAACTGCCCGACGACCTCAAGGAATAATCGCGTTGAAAAAACATAATGCCTGTAATATAATTCGCCACGATTTACGGCGAATTTTTTTTACGTTTGGAGGTGTCGACTTGCCGAAATTAGATGTCGTACTCGTGGTGCTCAATGTTGCCCGCTTTAAAGAAGCGTTGCGGAGCTTGAACGTGAACAACGCGAACCTCGCGGCGATTGTGGCAGACGGCGGCAACGGCAGTACCATGACCTTGGGCGGCAGGGAAGTCCCGATTCTGTCCTTCGCGAAGATTAAAATCCTTTTGGACGCGGGCGACAATTTTGTTTGGCTGATAAACGGCTTTGACAGCAACGTCGGCGATATTTGGAAGGCAAAAAAGTTTCTGATGGACGGCGGCGTCCCCGAAGACAATATCGTCAACTTTGAAATTCTGCCGCACCTGTCGAACGCCTGGCTTGCCAATCTGCGCTACGTCGAGGCTAACGGCGCGGACATTTTCGCCACGGGCATCAGTTACGCCGAGGTCGGGCTTGACTGGCGGTATATCCCCCACGCCGCCGGCAGAGCCGTCAATCTTGCCTGTTCCAATCAGGATTTGCGCCAAGGCTACCTCACGGCTAAGCACGTCTTTGAACACGTCGCGCCCGGCACGATTAAGTTTGTCCTTATCGGCTTGACGCCCTACTCCTTCCGCTACGACAACGCCGAGGCTTTTTCCGTCTGTTCGCGCAATCTGCAATACATGCTTGCCTTGGACGCGCCACCCGTCACCTTGCAAGATAAGCTTTTGGACTTTCTGGTCAGCGAATCCGTTAAGGCGAAGTTCCTTGCCGCCGCGCAAATCGATTTGAATCTCGACGGCTTAAAGAATGTCACCCATAAAGTAATGCCTGCGCAGGCTTTGCTTAATTGGGAGGGCGAGCTGAACAATCTGATTAAGAAGCCGCGCCCGCAAGTTGCCGAGCAGAATTTTCAAATCCTGCATGAATACATCGACCTATGCCGCGATAACGGAGCGCAACCCGTCGGCGTGATTCTGCCCTTCGCGCCGATTATCCGCAAGCACTACGACGAGCAACTTTTGAGCAATTTCCGCGAGGCACTGCGCCAACTTGACTTCCCTTGCATTGACCTGTTCGACTTGGAGCTTGAGTATGATTGCTTTTACAACACGGCGCATTTGAACTTGCAAGGCGCGGCGTCGGCGAGTACCGTTTTGGGCTTGCGGCTCTACGGCGAGGGCATTATCCGCACCGAAGACTTTTGCGATATGCGCTACAGCTACTTTGAGACGCTTGCCGAGCTGTTGTCCAAGGAAAATTACAACGGGCTTTTGGAGCAGGTGTTGGAGCTTTCGGCGGAGCGGCTCAGGCGCAAGGATAAGATTAAGGTCGGGTTTGTGCTTCACGATTCGGCGATATGGTGCGGCGACGATTTGTATAATCGCCTTGCCGCAGATAAGCGTTTCGAGCCGACGATTTTTCTTTGCCTGCGCACCGACAGCCTAAACGACGAGCTGATTGTCAAGGACTTCCGCAACGGGGCTAAGCAATTCGGCTCTCGCGGTCTGAACGTCACGCCGTTGCCCGAAAGGAATTCCCAAATTCCCGACCAGGACGTCCTTATCTATCTGACGCCCTACCTTGAGATTTTGCCCGACGCCTTCCGTTTGGAGAATGTTTCTGCGCGGACGCTGTTGTACTATATCCCCTACGGCTTCAACAACACCACGTTTAATATCTGCAACGAGCCGGTCTTTCACGTTTGCCGCCGCCTTTTCTTCGATTCGCAGTACCACATCAACTTGTTTGAGCAGGAGTGCAGTACGGGCATGTCACGCGGCGTTTACAGCGGCTATCCCAAGCTTGACTTCTTCTTTAAAAGCCGCGCAGATTCAAACTTTACGTGGAAGACGACGCGCCATGACGCCAAGAAAATCATTTGGGCACCGCACTGGTCGATTGACAACGGCATTTTTTATTCCACCTTCCAATGGAATTATCGCTTCATGTACGACTTTGCGCGAATGCACCCCGAAATTTCTTGGGTAGTCAAGCCGCATCCGAACTTGTTATTTTCGGCGGTTACGTCGGGGCTTTTCCCCTCCGAGGACGCTTTCCGCGACTATCTGGACGCTTGGGACGCCTTGCCCAACGCGCAAGTCATCACCGGCGGCTACTACCAGGAGATTTTCGCTACCTCCGACGGCTTGATTCACGACAGCGCATCTTTTATCGCCGAATATCAATTCACGCACAAGCCCATGATTTTCCTCCGCCGCGACACGCAAGCCTTCAATGACCTGGGCGCGGCGATTCTGAACGTCTCCTATCTTGTCGACGGCAGCGACTTGCGCAGGATTGCCGAGCTTATGCAGGCGATTTTCATCGAGGGCAACGACCCCATGTTTGAGGAGCGTTTGAATTTCTTCGACGCCCATTTGAACTACTTCAAGCATAACGGCATGACGGCGGGCGAATTCATTTACAAAACCCTCGCCGACGACTTGACTTGAACTTTTGGAGGTATCGCCTTGGAAAAAAATACGGTCGTGCTTGTCGTCCTCAACAGGAACGCCCTCGGACAAGCACTGCAAAGTTTGAACTTAGCCAAAGTGAATCTCGTCGCGATTGTGGCAGACGGCGGCGACGGCAGAGCGATTAGCTTGGGCAATAAGATTGTCCCGCTTTTCCCGTTTGCGGCTATTCAAACCCTTTTGGACGCGGGCAAGAATTTTCTCTGGCTGATAAGCGGCTCCTTAAACGGCGTCGGCGACCTGTGGAAGGTTAAAAAATTCCTGAAGAATCGCGGCATCCCCGAAGACAATATCGTCAACTTTGAAATTCTGCCGCACCTGTCGAACGCGTGGCTTGCCAATCTGCGCTACATTGAGACTAACGGCGCGGACTTTTTCGCCACGGGCATCAGCTACGCCGAGGTCGGGCTTGACTTCAAATATATTGCGCCCGCTCACAGCATAGGCGTCAATCTTGCCGGCTCCAATCAGGATTTGCGCCAAGGCTACCTCACGGCTAAGCACGTCTTTGAGCGCGTCGCGCCCGGCACGATTAAGTTCGTCCTAATCGGCTTGACGCCCTACTCCTTCCGCTACTCCAACGCCGAGGCTTTTTCGGTCTGTTCGCGCAACCTGCAATACATGCTTGCCCTGGACGAGCCGCCCGTCACCTTGCAAGATAAGCTTTTGAACTTTCTGGTCAGCGACGCCGTTAAGACGCATTTCCTCGCCGCCGGGCAAGCCGATTTGAATTTCGACGCCGTTAAAGCCGCGAACAATGTCGCATTACCCGCCAAGGCTCTGATTGATTGGGAAGCCGAATTGGACAACCTCACAAAAAAATTGCGCCCTCAAGTCATCGAGCGGAATTTTCAAATCCTCAAGGACTACATTAAACTTTGCCGCGATAACGGGGCGCAACCCGTCGGTGTCGTCTTACCATTTGCGCCCGCCATGTATGACAATTACAGCGCGGAGCTTTTGACACTTTTCCGTTTGGCACTTCGTCAGTTGGAATTCCCCTGCATTGACTTGTTCGATTTGAAACTCGGCTACGATTGCTTTTATAACATGGCGCATTTAAATCTGCGCGGGGCGGCTTTTGCGAGCAGTTTGCTTAGCTTGCGGCTCTATGGCGCAGGGCTCCTCTCGCCGGAGCATTTCTGCGGCATGAACTACGCCTGGTTTGATATGCTGGCGAATTTCTTGGCTAAAGATGATTACAACCGGTTTATAGAGCGCGTTTTTACGGCGTCCGAGCAAGCGATTCGGCGCAAGGATAAGATTAAGGTCGGCTTTGTGACTCGTGAAGCTGCCGAATGGTGCGGCGATAACTTGTACAATTACTTTGCCAACGATGAGCGTTTCGAGACGACGGTTTTTCTCTGCTTGCGTATGGATAAACCTAAAGATGAACTTGTGCGAAAAGATTTTGCTCGCGGCGTGGAGCAATTCAAGACTCGCGGGCTGAACGTCATGCCGCTCGCCGAACAAGATTCGCCCGTTCCCGACCAGGACGTCTTGATTCTTCTGACGCCCTACTTTCACGTTCTGCCGAATGCTTTTCGCTTGAACAACCTCACCGCCCGGACATTGCTGTACCATATTCCTTACGGCTTTAGCGTATCTAAGTGGGATATATACAATACCCCCGTTTTTCACGTTTGCCGAAAATTTTTCGCCGACACGCAGTATTATATCAATGTTTTGGAACGCAAATGTCGCACGGGCATGCCTCGCGGCGTATTCGGCGGCTATCCCAAATTGGATAGTTTTTTCAAGCCCGATATGCATTTCAAGTTTGATTGGAAGATGGCGCGCCCCGATGCCAAGAAGATTATCTACGCGCCGCACTGGTCAATTAAAAGTGGCATCAAATATGCAACCTTCCAATGGAATTACCGTTTCATGTACGACTTTGCGAAGGCGCACCCCGAAATTTCTTGGGTAGTCAAGCCTCATCCCAATCTGTTGTTTTCGGCGGTTGAGTCGGGACTTTTCCCCTCCACCGAAGCCTTCGAGGAGTATCTGCAAGCCTGGAACGATTTGCCCAACGCGCAGGTTTACACGGGAGCTTATTATCAGGCGTTGTTCGCCACCTCCGACGGCATGATTCACGACAGCGGCTCCTTTATTATCGAGTATCAGTATGTGAATAAGCCCATGATTTTCCTCCGCCGCGATACTCAAGAATTCAACGACTTGGGCGCGGCTATTCTGAACGTCTCCTATCTTGTCGACGGGAAAGATTTGCAAGGCATTGCCGAGCTCATGAAGTCGATTTTCTTAATGGGTAATGACCCGAAGCGCGACGAGCGACAAAAATTCTTCGACGAGCATTTGAACTATTTTAAGCATAACGGCATGACGGCAAGCGAATTTATCTACAGGAACATCGCTCAAGAATTGGACAGCTAAGCTATGAGCCGCACGTTGATGAAGTCATGAAAAACAAGTGTGAGCCCGTTCATTCAATCGAGCCGCAACCGGTCATGGCGGCTTATCAGGCTAAAGCGGACGGCGTTGACTGCGTGATTATCGACAGGGCGACGACTTTGAGTCCGCGCAGAATGAGTACTTCGCCCCGTATGCCAATCTTGAAATGGCGGAGCCTCTTGACTTGCAACGCGTCGAGCCGAGATAATGGAGATGGTCTTTTGGATAATCAAGTGCAAGCTCTGTTCAATCAAATTATGAATTTGTTCAATCGGCTGGAGCTTACCGATAACAAAATCGTTTTCGTAAACTTCATGGGGCGCGGTTTCGGTTGTAACCCCAAGTACATTGCGCTGGAGATTCTGCGTCAAAATCTGCCGTATGATATGGTGTGGCTCGTCAACGACCTCAACGAGCCGATGCCTGCGCGGATTCGCAAGACAGTCTACGGCAGTATCGATTCGATTTACGAGTTGGCGACCGCCAAAGTTATTGTGTCGAACGTCAAAAATCTCTTGCCCTTTCCCGGCAAAAAGCGCGGGCAGTTTTTCATTATGACGTGGCACGGCGGTCCCAACGGCTTCAAGGCTTTAGAAAAAGACGCTGAAGACAAATTGTCGTCCGCTTACGTCTGCGAGTCTAAGATAAATTCTCAAATAACCGATTTGATGCTTGCGGACACTCAATACGGTTATAATGTAATGAGCAAAGTATTTTATTACGACGGCGAAATTCTCAAGGTTGGCTTGCCGCGCAACGATTTGTTCTTCCAACGTGACGAAAAGCTAATCGCGCAGATTCGTCAAGTATCGGGCATTCCTGAAGGCAACAAAGTTATCATGTACGCGCCGACCTTCCGCAACGACCCTGCAACTACTGCGGCGGTTTGCCGGCTCGATACTCAACGCCTGCTTAAAGTCATGCGTAAACGTTTCGGCGGCGACTGGACGCTCCTCGTGCGCCACCACCCCAACGTTGCCGGCTACTTCGTCAAAGAATCTTTCGGTGACAACGTCATCAACGCCACGGCTTATCCCGATATTCAGGAACTGATTCTAATCGCCGACGTGCTCATTTCCGATTATTCGGGAGTTATCTGCGATTTCATGTTTACGGGCAAGACGGTTTTCATTTACGCCAAAGACTTCGACACCTATCCCAACGAGCGCGGCTTCAAGCCCTTGTACTTTGAGTTGCCCTATCGCGTCAACCGCAGCGAGGCGGAACTTTTTGCCGACATTAAGACTTTTGACGCCGCCGCTTTGGAGCCGAAAGTTAAACAACTCATTGATAAGATTCAGCCTTTCGACACGGGACACGCCTCTGAGGAAGTCGTCAAGCGAATCAATTCCTTTATCGTCAATTCAATAATCCCCTCGAAGCATACCGTCTGATTTTAAGGCATTTGCATATGCGCAACAAAAATCCCCCGCCATTCAACGGGGGATAATTTTTTTGACTCCACGCAGATTCCGGAGCGAGTTGGTAAACTCAAAATTACCATGTGACGAGGAATTTTTTCGCATGACGCGGCGTAAGCGCGAAGGCGTACTTAGGTACGTCAAGCGCGCAACAACAAAGTCAGGCGGAAAAATAACCGTCACTGTCTGATTGTACCAACAGCACCTAGCCGACGTTGCGTTTGGCGGTGAGATATTCGTCCATAGCCTTGGCAACGATTTTGGAATATTTGACGGCAAGCACGACGTTTTTCGCGCCCGCAACCACGTCGCCGCTGGAAAAGACGCCTTCGCGGGTGGTACGCCCCTCCTCGTCGACGACTATCAAGCCGCTGTCCGAAACCTTGAGGTCGTGCGTCGTGTTGACAATCTTATCCTTCGGACCTTGGCTTATCGCGATAATCGTGCTGTCGGCGGGCATGAGAACCGGCTCCTCCTCGCGAATCAAGTTGCCCGCCTCGTCGAAAATCTTTGGCGTGAATATCGGACCTTCCTCGGTGAATTCCTTAATCGCCATGCCCTGCTGAAGTTCAATGCCGTCTATGTGCGCGTAGTCCAGCTCGCGCTGACTGGCGGCTATCCTCTGACGGCGGGCGTAAAGCGTGACGTGTCTGGAGCCTTGCCTTACCACGGTACGCGCCACGTCGATTGCCGAATTGCCCGCGCCGATTATCGCCACGTTGTCGCCCAGGTCGTAAGCGTCGGGGTTTTGCAGATAGTCAATCGCGTAGTGGACATTGCCCAGCGATTCGCCCTTGACGTGCGGTCTGCGCGGACGCCATACACCCGTGCCGATAAATATTGCGTCGTAGCCGTCGTTAAACAAGTCGTCGAGGTGAAGTGCGCCGCCGATAGCCGTATTCGGGCGGAAGTGAATCCCCATTTCCCTAAGCTTCGTCTGATAGCGGTCGATAATCTTCCTCGGCAAGCGAAACGCGGGAATTCCGTAGCGCATCATGCCGCCGACTTTATCCATGCGCTCAAAGATTGTGATACGGTAGCCGAGCGCGGAAAGCTTTATGGCAATGGTAATGCCCGCCGGACCGGAGCCGATTATCGCCACGCGCTGACCGGTATCGGGCGCACGTTCCAGGCTTATCTTGTCGAAATAAAAATCCGATATGTAATTTTCGATGCTTGGGATTTGAACCGCCGAGCCGTCCTTGCGCTTGCCCTGTATGCAGTTGCCCTCGCATTGATTTTCGTGGTCGCAGACCAAGGAGCAGACGACGCTGAGCGGGTTGTTGTCGAAGAGCATACGCCCCGCCTCCTCGGTTTGCCCCGCAAGGAACAGGCGAATCATTTCGGGGATGTCGGTTTGAATCGGACAGCCTTTGATTCGGCACAGCGGCTTTTTGCATTGCAAGCACCGCCGCGCCTCGTTGATGACGTGTGCAGCCATGAATTTTCCCTCCCAAAATACAATCTTCCCGCGCAGTTTAAATCAATTTCGCGCAAATGGCAACGCGTTGCAAAACATTTTCCGCCATAATATAATCCCTGCAAATTACTTTGGAGGTGGTCTCTTGGATAAAAATCCTGCCGTATCCGTAATTGTTCCGATTTACAACGTCGAGCGTTACGTCAAGTTTTGCGTCGACAGCATTTTAAATCAGACGTTCCAAGACTTTGAGATTATCCTGATTGACGACGCCACGCCCGATAATTCCTACACGCTCTGCCAACAGCTTTACGGCGGCAACGCCAAGGTGCGCTTCGTGCGCCACGAGGTCAATCAAGGTCTCGGTCCGGCTCGCAATACCGGCGTCAAGCACGCTCGCGGCAAATATGTTTACTTCGTCGACAGCGACGATTTTATTTTGCCCGACGCCCTGGAGAAATTCTACACCGCCGCCGAAAAGTCAAACGCGCAAGTCGTGCACGCGGCGATTTGGTACGAGCTTAAGCAGGACGAACCTTTTCCCATCCGCAATGAAAATTTAACGTTGAAGGTGGACAAATACAATCGCGAGGGCTTTATCACCAACAACTTGCCGCAAAGATTGTTCGTTCATCATCAGTACAGCGTTACGGCGTCAATGGCGTGGCTCTGCTTTTGCCGCAAGGATTTTCTGGAGTCGCGCCGCCTCGAATTCCTTAACATCATTTCCGAGGACGAGACGTTTAAATTTGCGCTCCTGTGCCTGACCGAACGCTACTACATCTTGCCGCAACCGACTTACGTTTATCGCAGGCGCAGCGGCTCCCTCATGACGGCAAAAGACCTCAAGCACTTGCAACGAGGTATCCAATCCCTTGCGGTCGGCTCATTGTATTTGGGCAATTTCTTCGACCGCTTCCCGCGCTTTAACGGCTACGAGCAGTGGCGCGAGGCTATCGTCAATAAATTTTTTACCGACTTCGCGAACAACCACACGTTCCCGACTTACGACAATCCGAACTTGAGCGCGGAGACCAATGCCGTCGCCCGCAATACGTTGGAGCCGTTCTTTAAGCAGGGCGAGCCGTTCGTGCGCTTTTTCTTCAACGGCTATCATTTGTATCGCCGCCAAGCCGAATTGCTTTGGAATCAGAATCAGCGACTTGCCGCATTGCCCGCCCTCCTTACCCGCGAACAGCCCAACATGCTTAGGATTATGGACGCCCTCCGCGTCAACGACAAGCGGATTTTCGTAATGGGCACGCCCTCACACGGCAACCTCGGCGACCAGGCGATTGTTGCGGGCGAATTGCTCACGCTGAAAAGTTTCTTCCCCGACCACGCGATTATCGATATTCCCTACGACTATCTGACGGGCGACCTCGGCGAACTGTTTTGGGGGCTGGGCTTCGATAAGCTTGTTCGCGCCACGGGTACAATCTTCATGCACGGCGGCGGCAACCTCGGCAACTTGTGGCTCAACGAGGAGGCACTCCGTCGCAAGCTGATTGAAAAGTTTCCGTCGAACAAAATCGTCATCTTTCCGCAGAGCATTCACTTCACCAACGACGACGCCGGGCGCAAGGAACTTGAAACCAGCGCACGGATTTACAACGCGCACCCGGACCTCCACTTGATGACACGCGACGAAAACAGCTTCAACCTCGCGCAGAGGATTTTCCCCGCCGTGAATAAATATCTCCTGCCCGACGCCGTTACCGTCATGCACGGAGCCTTAGATAATGTTGACGTTAAGCGCGAAGGCGTGCTGTTCGTCCTGCGCAAGGATAAGGAAAAAGTTCGCGACGACCGCAAGATTAAGCTGTTGCAGGCGGCTTTCGACAAGGCTCATATCCCCTACGCCGTGACCGATACCGTCATTGCCGACAAAATCAACGCCTTCAACCGCGACGCGAAACTCCGAGACATTTTCAATCGCATTCGGCGGAGCAAGCTCGTCATCACCGACAGGTTTCACGGCGTCATATTTGCTTTTATCACGCGCACGCCCGTCCTCGCCTTTAAGTCGTTCGATACAAAAATCTCTTCGGGCATAAAGTGGTTTAAAGATTTGCCGTCGATTTTCTACGCCGAGGCGACGGATTCAGCCGGCATTGAGAAATTTATCAATCGCGCCCTCGCCGACGGGTTGCCCTTCCCCGAAATGAATTCGGCGATTAAATTCCACGCCCGCGAAATGTTCACCGACGTGCTGAATCGAATCGTCAACACGGCTCCCATTGTCAACTATAATGCCCCCCCCGTTTACCTCAGAAGGTTGACAATCGCGTCAAGAAGGTCTTTACCTTGGCGGTGCCGCTGTCGATTTGCAATTTCCGTTGCCATTACTGCTACCTGTCGCAACGCTCGGAAGCGTATCAGGGCGTTCAGCCGCAGATGAAGTATTCGCCGGAACAAGTGGCGCGTGCGTTGTCACCCGAACGGCTCGGCGGGCTGGCGTTGTTCAACCTCTGCGCGGACGGCGAAACGCTCTTGCTCAAGGATTTGGACGTTTACGCACGGCGGCTTGTGGAGCAGGGGCATTACGTCGAAATCGTCACCAACTGCACGATAACGCCCATGCTCGACAAAATTTTGGCGTGGGATAAGGATCTGTTGGCGCATGTGGAGTTCAAGTGTTCGTTCCATTGGCTGGAGCTTAAAAAGCGGAAACTGCTCCGAGTGTTCGCCCGCAACGTCAACAAGATTTGGGACGCGGGCGCGTCGGCTTGCGTGGAGATAACGCCGAGCGACGAGCTAATCCCCTATATCGACGAGATAAAGGATTTTTCGCTTAAGAAATTCGGAGCACTCCCGCACATAACCATTGCCCGCGACGACAGAACACGCGGCATAGAAATTTTGAGCAAGTTGCCCAAGGAGGAATTCCTTAAGACGTGGCGGCAATTCGATTCGACGTTCTTTAATTACAAGGCTAGTATCTTCGGCTTGCGGCAGGAGGAATTTTGTTATGCGGGCATGTGGAGCGCGATTATCGATTTGAGCAACGGGCAGGCTAAGGCTTGCTATTGCGGCAGAAAATTTGGCGACGTGTTTGCCAATCCCGATTCGGAATTCCCGACGTTCCCCGTCGGCAAGTGTTCAATCGCGCATTGTTACAACGGGCATTTTTGGATGACGTTCGGCGACATCACCGACCAAACGCAATTCACCTATGCCGATATGCGAAACCGTGTTCGTTCCGACGGGCGCGAGTGGCTTAATCCCAAGCTCAAGGAATTTTTCAGTTCCAAACTCAGCGACAACAACCGGCTGCTCTCCGACGCCGAAAAGCTCCAGTACATGATTATGAACCGTTTGGGTTTGGGCGAATACCCCCCAATTTGAATTTATCTAAGTTTGAAAATATTTTACTGGTCGACGAGGTTATCATCGAGGGGAGCCGCTTAACCGTCAAGTACATCATCACCGGCGGGTGGCGGAAGTATTTCAACGCGGGCACGGATTTTACCGTCGAATACAGCGAGGACATTTCCGCGACGCCCGAAAGTATCGCCGTGTTGCCTTTCCTGTGCAACGTCCTGCCGATTGCCTGGGTTTGCAATGCTTGCGTCGTCGTCCCCGAATTGGATTTCGACTTTCACAACCACCTCGCGCAGATTAAGCAGGGCTATATCGACATGTACCCGCGCATAGATTTTGGCGGGGCGTTGATTGTAGGCAAATTGGTTGAGCGCGATTATAAAACCTGCGCGGAGACTGCGGCATTTTTCAGCGGCGGAGTTGATTCGTTCGACACGCTGATTGCTCACGTCGACGAACACCCCACGTTGATAACTTTGCTCGGCTCGGACGTAAAGCTCACCGATAAGGCGGGTTGGGAACGCGTCAGCAAACACGCCCGCGAGACCGCCGCGCAATTCGGGTGCAAGAATCTGTTCATCGCGTCGAATTTCCGCCTGTTCCTAAACGAGGGCGCGTTGTCGAATCTGGTCATGCCCCGCGCCAATGACGGCTGGTGGCACGGCTTCCAACACGGTATCGGCATAATCAGCCACGCCGCCCCCTACGCCTACCTCCACAAGCTCAAGACGATTTATATCGCGTCGACGCACAGCAAAGAATTTACCGTGACTTGCGCCTCCGACCCGACGATTGATAATCACGTACATATCGGTAAATGCGCGACGGTTCATGACGGCTACGAGTTCAGCCGACAGGATAAGATTCGACGGATTTGCGAATACAAGCGGGCGACGGGCACGCCGATTCAGCTAAGAGTTTGTTGGATCTCTTCGGGCGGGCAGAATTGTTGCGCGTGCGAAAAGTGTTATCGAACGATTTGCGGCATTTTGGCAGAGGGCGACAATCCCAAGGAAATGGGCTTCCCGTCCTATTCGTTGGAGTGGCTTAGGCAAAATTTCCCAAAGCCCGGTTTCCTTTCGCAGACGACGTTCATCTTTTGGCAAAACATACAAGCGCGATTCCGCGAGCGTCCCGAAAATTTGCCTAAGGATTTGGATTGGTTAATGGGGGTGGAGTTCCATGGATAACGATACGAAATTGAATTACAAGCTAATCGACTGCTATGTTCCGAATTCGCGGTGCAATTTGCGCTGTGAATATTGCTACGTCATTCAGGACGGCGATCGCGATTCGGCGCGTCCTGCATTCCGCCGCACGCCCGAAGAAATTGGTCGCGCCTTCAAGCCCGCTCGCTGGGGTGCCGATTATCTTTTCGTGAACTTTTGCGGCGTCGGCGAAACTTTCCTCTGCAAGGAAATTCCCGACATCGTCACGCAAATTTTGTTGCAGGGCAGAAAGAACATCGTCCTAATCACCAACAACGGCACGATTACGCCCGCCATTGAACGGCTGATAAACCTGCCCGACGATTTGGCGAGTCGTTTAATCTTCGGCGTCTCTCTTCATTACAAGGAGCTCAAGAAACGCAAGTTGCTGAAGGTCTTCGCCAAGAACGTTAAAAAAATCGCCGCCTCCAAAGCCTCGTTCCACGTTTCGTTCAATCTTTACGAAGGCTACATGGATTGCTTGGACGAGATAAAAAGCTATTGCCTGGACAATTTCGGAGCACTGCCTCAAGTCGCGATTATGAGAGATCAGCGTAGCGGCATGAAACTTTACGACCCGATTGATTTGGCGGAATATAAGCGGCGTGGCGCGGAATTTCATTCGCCGCGATTCGAGGTTGAGTGCGACAACTTTTTGGTCAATCGTCGGAAGTATTTCTGTCACGCGGGGCAAACCAGTTGGTTTTTGGATTTGGCGACGGGGAATTTGGCGCGTTGATACAGTGAGCCGCCCTATTTCAACGCCTATGACGACTTGGAAAGCAAAATCCCGCTGGTACCCGTGGGCAGAAATTGCAGGGCGGGCTATTGTATCAATGCCAGTTTCTTCGTCGCGTGCGGCAATATCCCCGAAATAGATTTACCGTCTTACACCGCGCTCCGCGACAGACCCGAAGCAAATTGGCACAAAAAAACTATCCGCGACGCTATCGGCAAAAAATTCACGATTAAGTTACCGAAGGTTTTGCTCCTCGGCGACAGCATCAGCTTGGGTTATCGTGAATCCGTGCGGGAAAATCTGCGCGGGGTCATGCAGGTTTACTATCCGCCTGAAAACGGGCGTATGGCGGCTTATACGTTCCGCGCTCTCTACGAGTGGTCGAGGGATTACGCTTGGTCACGCGATACGGCTTTGGTCTATTGGAATAACGGCTTATGGGACGTGGCACGCATTTTCGGCGACGAGCCGCAGACGCCTTTGCCCGAATATGAAAATTTGATAGGGCGCACGTATCGCCGCTTAAAGTATCTGTTCCCGAAGGCGCAGATTATTTTCGCCACAACCACGCCCGTCCTTGAGGAAACCAACTCGGAAGCTTTGAGCCGATACAATGCCGACATTGACCGCTACAACGAGGCGGCGGCTCGTATCGTCATGGAAAGCGGCGGTATCGTTCACGACCTCCACGGCGCGAAAAATTTCTATCCGCCGGAGGCTTATCAGGACGGGACGCACTTTAAGCCACAAGTTTATCAATTCATCGCCAAAGCAGTTTCAGACCTTTTGTTGCGGCTCGCTAACAACTAAATCAAAAAGCCTCCGCGCAGATTTAACTACAAAATTTGACAGAAAATTTTAGCAGGAATTTTTTCGCCCGCCATAGAAAAAGCCCGCACGGAATTATTTTCTTTCAGTGTATTAAGGAGGTCGGGGGAATTGATGTTTGTACTTGCGCTGTCGCCGATATTGTGGTTGGTGCTCGCGCTCAGCGTTATCAAAATGGCACCGTGGAAAGCCTGTCTAATCGCGCTGATAATCTCATTGGCGGCGGGCATGGGCGTCTGGAATATGGAGACCGTCCGCGCCGTCGAATCCGTGCTTGAAGGCGTCGCGCTGGCGTGTTGGCCTATCCTGTTGGTTATCGTCGCGGCTATCTTCACTTACAACTTGACGTTGCACACAAAAGCAATGGACACGATTAAGGACATGTTGACGAGCGTCAGCCACGATAAGCGCGTGCTGATTCTGCTTATCGCGTGGGGCTTCGGCGGCTTCCTGGAGGGCATGGCGGGCTTCGGTACCGCTATCGCCGTCCCTGCCGGTATGCTCGCCGGTATCGGTATCAACCCGATTCTGTCGGTGTCGGTATGTTTAATCGCCAACTCCGTCCCGACGGCTTACGGCTCAATCGGTATCCCGCTCGTTACCTTGGCGAACGTTACCGCCTTTGACCCGATGCAACTGGCGACGTTCACCTCGCTCCAACTCGGCGTCTTAACGTTACTGTGCCCGTGGCTGATTTGTATCGTGTCGGGCGGCAGTATGAAGGCTCTCGGCGGCATGACGATGATGTGTTTGGGCGCGGGGCTTGCGTTCTTCCTGCCCGAATTGGCGTTATCGATGTTCGTCGGTCCGGAGCTGGCAGTCGTGGCGGGCGCGATTTGCACCATGGGCACGATTGTTTTCCTCGCGAAGAAATTCCCCGTCAACGACCCGGAATTTGCCATGCCCGACCAGGCTCAAACCAAAATCTCCACCGCCAAGGGCATCAACGCTTGCCTGCCGTTCATACTGATTTTTATCTTCCTGCTGTTCACCAGTAAGCTCGTCCCGCCGATTAACCAATTCCTCATGCAGTTCAAATCGGCGGTTCCCATTTACAACGGCGAGGGCGGCGTCCCTTACACGTTCGTTTGGATAAATACGCCCGGCGTGCTGATTCTGCTTGCGGCATTTATCGCGGGTTCAAAGCAGGGCGCAAGCTTCGGCGAAATGCTCGGCGTCCTGTCGAAGACGATTAACGGCTTGAAATTCACAATGGTAACGATTATCGCGGTTATCGCCACGGCTAAGGTTATGGGCTACAGCGGCATGACCAATCAGATTGCCGATACTGCGGTCGCGGCGACGGGTTCGGCTTATCCGTGTATCGCAGCGTTCCTCGGCTCGGTCGGTACTTATATCACCGGCTCGGCTACGTCCAGCTGCGTTTTGTTCGGCAAGTTGCAAGTCATGGCAAGTCAGGCTATCGGCGCGAACGAAACCGTTCAAGCGTGGGTTGCCGCCGCCAATGCTACGGGTGCCTGCGCGGGCAAAATGATTTCGCCGCTGTCAATCGCTATCGGGTCGGCGGCTATCGGCGTAAAGGGCGCGGACGCTCAGCTGTTGGCGTTTGCCGTCAAGATTTATATCCCGTTCGTGCTGTTTATGGGCGCGGTCGTCTACTTCGGTCAAGCGATAGTCGGGTAGGTGATTTGATGTCGGTTTACACCAAGACGGGCGACGCGGGCTTTACGAGCTTGTACACGAGCGAGCGCGTCGAAAAAAATTGCCTGCGCGTCCAAACCTACGGCGCGATAGATGAGGCGGACTCGGCTTTGGGCATGGCGCGGGCTTTCGTCGAGCACGAATCTCTTCACGAAAAAATTTTGGTCTTGCAGAGACTCCTGCCTAAGCTTATGGCGGACTTCGCGAGCTTGAATCGGGAGCCGCTAATAACTTTTGCCGACGTGAAAACTTTGGAGGCGGAAATGGACGCGTTGGAAAGTGCATTGCCGCCGCTGAGGTCGTTCCTGATACCGGGCGATTCAAAATGCGGCGCGTTCCTGGACTTGGCGCGGACAATCACCCGTCGCGCAGAGCGATTGGCTTGCGAGCTTGCAAAGTCGGAGCCTGTTCACGAGGTCGATAAAATCTTCCTCAATCGCCTGTCGGATTATTGTTTCCTGCTCATGCGCGAGGCA
>CALFJE010000011.1 GCA_937877545.1 uncultured Selenomonadales bacterium
GTCTCGGCGAATTTTCGCTTGTGATAGAGCGCAAGGGCTTCCTCGTAGCGTTTTAAAATTTCCATGTCAAATATTTTTCTTTGTAAGCGTCAACTTTAATTGCGGCAGTAGTTCCTTGACGAACTCGCATTGCTCGCGGCGCACGTATGCCTCCGGCAGGAATGACTTCTTCCAAGCGGGCGCGGCGGCTTTCAGCTCGTCGACTGTCTTTAACGTCTCGGCGAATTTCCGCTTGTGATAGAGCGCAAGGGCTTCCTCGCAGCGTTTTACAATTTCCATGTCAAACCGTCGGCGCGTTCACGACCTTTTGGTAGAAAGCGGGCTTATTCTCGTATTGGACGGCGGTACCCTTCGGGACGATTTGAATTTGTACAGCCTCCATGCGCAACGCCGCGCCTGCAGTACCGGCGGGTTCGCCGTTTTTAGCCCAACCGAGCCAGCCCGCGTTTTCCACGTGCGCCCGATAGTAGATGTCGAAGTCGGGCGACAGGAGCTTGATACGAATCGCCTCCATGCGCAGACTTTGACCCACCGTGCCGGCGACGGTGCCCGAATTAACCCAGCCTTGCCAACCGATATTCTCGACGTGCGCACTGTATTGAACGCCCTCGCTGAAATTTATAATCAGAGCCTCCAGCCGCTTAGCCTGCCCTGTAGTGCCCGCGACCGCGCCGTTGCCGACCGCTTGCATCCAACCGATGTCCTGCACGTATGCCCGACACCCGAATTGCGCTTGCGCCGAAACATTTTGCGCGGCGAACAGCAATATCATCAGCGCGGCTAAAAATATTTTCCGAATCATCTTGACCGCTCCTTTAATGCCCGCTCGACGTCGCGTTTGGCGGATTTTTCGTGGAGGGCGGCGCGTTTGTCGTAGTTGTGCTTGCCGCTCGCCAATGCCAATTCCAACTTTGCCCGACCGCGCTTGAAGTAGACCTTAAGCGGAATCAGCGTGAAGCCTTTTTCACGCGTCTTGCCGAACAGCTTAAGAATTTCGCGCTTGTGCAGGAGGAGGCGGCGGCGTCTCAGCGGCTCGTGATTAAAGATATTGCCCTGCTCATAAGGGCTGATATGAAAATGCTCGACGAAAACCTCGCCGTCCTTGACCTCGGCGTAGCTGTCGCGCAGATTCGCCTTGCCGGCTCGCAAACTCTTGACCTCAGTGCCCTTGAGCTCAATGCCCGCCTCATACGTCTCGTGAATAAAGTAATCGTGGCGTGCCTTCCGATTTTCGCACGCGATTTTTATCTCGTCCTTCATACCTGTCACCTCGCCGCCATTATAGCATAAAAGCCCGCCGTGTAAGCAGGCTTTAAAGATTTAATAACGTTTTAAGACTTGCGCTCACGTCGAAGGGATTGACGCGGCAAACTTGAATCGTCAAGCCTTCTGTGCGATACGAAGCGTTTTCCGTCGCGGGCAGGAGCAGATAAATTTCCCTTGCGCCGCAACGTTTGGCGTAAGCGAACATCTGATACATGTCGGCGGGCGTCGGCTTGAGTTCCCATTTCGTGTCGAGGATTATTCGTTCGTAGCCGTCGAGGATAATGTCGGGCTTGAGTCCGAATCTGCGCGGCTCGTCGAAGAGGAATTGCTCCCGCGCCTGTATCTTGACGGTAAAGCGGTCGGCGAAGACTTTGCGGGCGTGAGCGGCTACGTAAGCCTCAAATAATCTGTTCATGTCAAAGAGCAACGCCGTCGCCTCCGTCTTGCCCGCAAACGGCGTAAAGCTTTTGCCCGCCAAGATTTTGCGCGTCCAATTCATGACGGCTTTATAATTGTGATTCGTCCTGTCGATTGAGACCGCCGCGAAGTCCTTGGCGTAATTCGTCGAGGTTGTGACTGTGTCGAATGCGCCAAGCAGACGCCGCGCAGATTTGACGTATCGGAGCTTGCAAAGTGCCGCCTTAATCAAGCGATGTTCGGGGCGGTCGATACTGTATTCGTCGAAGGTTACAAAGAATCTTTCGCGGTGCGCGACGTTGCGGCGCAGGTTTTCTTTGACGAGGAGCTTGCCCTTGAAAACGGTCAGATTGTCCTCGCGCACGACGTAAGACGCCTTAAGCCCGCGCTTTACCAAATCCGTCACCATGCCGAGATAGACGCGGATAAAAATTTCGTAAAGGTCGAGGCGGGCGGTGTCGAGGTCAGCGTCGACGAATTTCTTACAGCTGAACTCTTCAAGCGTGCGGAGCATATCAACGACGAGTCCGCGCAGATTTTCAGGCGGAGCGTTGAGCTTGGGCAGAATTTCAATTTGAAAGCCGTTCGGCAGTCGAATCACGCCCACATAATTTTTCGCTTGAACGTATGCGCCGCGCCCGCGTTGCCAACCGAAGCTTAAAAATTCGCCCGCCTCCGTGAACTTGCTCAGTTCGTCGAAGTGCGGGCAATCGTCGGCAAAAATTCTTTCATACTCGCGGATAATCATAACTTTTCACGCCGCTTAAGACTTCGCCAAGCCGTTCGCCGTCGTCGAAGAAATATTCGCGCAGGAGCGGGATAATCTTTTCGCGGAAGACTTTATCGACATCTGCGCGGCTCTTGCATTTGATAAAATAAGCGTGCCCGATAACATGGTCGCGGTCGAGGAGCGTTTCGATTTGCGTGTTGAGTTCGGTCAACAGTGTTTGCAGGTTTACGCTGTCAACGTCGGCGGGCAACAGGTCGGGGCGCGGCATCATTTCGATAAAGTTAAACCGCCGCCGCAATGCCGTATCGAGGAGCGCGATTGAGCGGTCGGCGGTGTTCATCGTCCCGATTATGTAAATATTGCGCGGCACGGTGAATTCTTCTTGCGAACACGGCAGCGTCACGGAAAGTTCGCCGCGCTTGTCGTCTTCAAGGAGCGTTATCAACTCGCCGAATATCTTTGAGATGTTCCCGCGATTTATTTCGTCGATTATGAAGACAAAATTCTCCGTCGGTCTCAGGCTTGCAAGCTCGCAAAACTTTTTGAAGACGCCCGTCTTGATGCGGTAGGAGATATTGCCGCGCTCGTCGACGGTCGGGCTGATACCTTCGATAAAATCTTCGTAGCCGCAGCTTTGATGAAACGTCGTGAACGCTATCCTGCCGTCGGCTTTGAGCTTGTCATATTCGCGCTTAGTCTCGGCGTAATCCCCAAGTTCATCGAGCTTTTTATTGTTGCAAATGGCTGCGGCATATGAAATCGTCGAATAAGTCTTGCCGGTACCGGGCACGCCGTAAAAAATCTGATTGAGCGGGAAAATTTTAGGCAGCGCGGGCGATTTAATCTTGGCGTCAAGGTCAATGGGCTCGTGCGTCGTCGGGTCGATTTTCATGTTGAAAAACGGGAACAGTATAAGGGATTCAAAATCTTGTTCGGCGTCTTTCGGAACGGCAAAAACCGGCGTGTCGGGATAATAGGGCGTCCAACCTCTCTGCGCGTTGTAGAATTTATTTTGGCGAACGGTCGGCTTGATGACTTCATATCTTAATTGCGACCAGCCTTTCCACTTGGGCACGTTGCACGGTTCAAGGTTGCTTATAATCTTGCCGAACAGCTGAATTCCTTGCCCGTTGCTTTTATCGTTTCCATGCGCGAGATAGAATTGACACTCCCCACGGCTAAAGCCGGAGGGATTCCTAATTCAACGACCGTTGCGCCGAGATTGCGTCTTACATGGTCTCCAAAGGCGTAACTTCCCGTGTGTCCCACGGTAGGTGTGTACTTGTGACCTATCACTTCTGCGGCTCCTACCGGGCAAGGTCTTTAAATTGCCAGGAGGACGGTACACGCGCCCTGTTTCTTGCTAAACAGCCTACCGCTTTTTAAGCACTTAGTTTTCGATTTCAGCTGTTGTCAAACGCAAGACTTCTCCTTTCCTCATTATTCTTTAGATTTTTATTTTACGTTAGTTAGTTTTGAAAGTCAATGTGCGCCTTATATCCCCATAGCTAAAGCTAGGGGTCTTACGGCGCGAATGATAATCGCCCTTGCGGATGTTAATGAATTTTTTAAAGGCATAAAGATGGTCGCCGATAACAACCAATTTGTTTTTGGCGAGGAATTGCCAATCTTCGGGGGTGAACCAAGTACCTTTCTTGTCATTGAGCGGTTCGAGACTGATTTTCCAAAAAGCCACGCGCCCGCCCCCTTAAGCGTCGAGGAAGTTTTTAAGGACGCGCAAGCCGACATCGCCCGATTTTTCGGGGTGGAATTGGGTGGCGAAGATGTTATCGTGTTCGATAGCCGCCGTGACGGTTTCGCCGTAAGCGGTGGTCGCCGCGATAATGGAGGGGTCGTCGGGCGCGGCGTGATAGCTGTGCACGAAGTAAAAATAAGGCTCGCCGCTCAAGCCCTTAAACAGTTTCGAGCCGCCGAACTTAACGGAGTTCCAGCCCATGTGCGGGATCTTTAAGCCGTCCGCGCAGATTCGCCGAATTCGTCCGTTAAAGACGTTCAAGCCGTCGACGTTGGGTGATTCGTCACTGCCCGCGAACAAAATCTGTAAGCCCACGCATATCCCAAGCATAGGCTTGCCCGCCGCGATTTGAGCTTTAATCGTCGGGATAAGCCCCGTCGCTGTCAAATTGCTCATACAATCGCCGAACGCCCCCACTCCGGGCAAAATAATCTTATCGGCGCGTTCTATGTCGTCCGCCGCGCAGGTCAACTTCACGTCGCCGCCCGCGAATTCCAACGCCTTCGCCACGCTGAACAAATTCCCCACGCCGTAATCGATTAACGCCAGCATGTCAAAGCTCCAAGCTCATGAACGCTTCGCCCGTGTCGAGGTCGAAAATTTGAATCTTAGTTTCGTCCAGGAGCGCGACGGAGGTACGTTTATTCGGCTCGTTCGTCAAGTATTGGCTGACGGTGCCGGGGTTCAGGAATACAATTCCGTTGCGACGCTCCAAAACGGGTTTGTGGATATGCCCCGTCACGAAAACATCTGCGCGGACGTGAGCCGCCATTTTATCCTTATCGGCGTCGGTCGGGACGTGGTGTCCGTGCGTTACGACGATACGCTTGCCGTTGGCGAAGACGTGCGCGTAGGGCGTTATCGGGACGTTCAAAATCTCTTCGTCAAGTTCGGTCTCGTTGTTGCCCCGCGCAATGATGACAGGTACCTTGAGGTTGTTAATCAGCTCCGCCAAAGCCAAGGGGTTATAGCCGTCGGCGGGCATGCAATGGGGGTTCCTTGCGCCGTGAGTGAGCACATCGCCGCCGTGAATTACCAAGTCAACGTCGGCAAAGAATTTTTCCATTGCAAGTTTAACACGGTCGCAGTAGCCGTGCGTGTCGCTAATTATTGCTATCGTCAAGTTAAATCTCTCCTTTCGGTTTTCGATAGTAGCACGCTCTTGCCGCGCTGTCAACGAAAGGCAGGGGTTGTGTATGGCTTACGGGGTCATCTGCTGCATCACGTGCAAGCAAAAGAAAAAGCGGCGATACGAGACTTTTTGGGAATCGATACGCCGCTTGAGGAACTGTTTAAACGCCGCGATTGATTATTTGCCGAACGCCTTAGCCACCTTGACGAGATTGGCGCGAATCGGAATGTGTTGCGGGCAGACGGTTTCGCACTTGCCGCATTTCACGCACGCGCCGGCGAACTGCTTGCCGTGCCCTGCGACCAGCCATTGATATTGGTGAGCCGCCGCCGCTTTGTCGCGATAGAGCGTCAACACATTGTAAGCCGTGAAACTGCCCGATATGCCGATATTTTGCGGGCAAACTTTGGCGCAGTAATTGCACACTGTACAAGGGATAATCGGAATGCCCGCCAAGACTTTCTGCGCTTCGGTGACGGTGGCGCGTTCGGCGTCGCTGAGCGGTTTGAAGTCTTCCATATAGCTGACGTTGTCGCGCATTTGGTCGAGCGTCGACATGCCCGACAGCACGGTTATCACGCCGTCGAGACTTGCCGCGAAACGAATTGCCCACGACGCCAAAGACGCCTCCGCGTTAGCCGCCTTGAACACTGCCGCGACTTCTTCGGGCGGATTCGCCAACATGCCGCCCTTAATCGGCTCCATTATCACGACGGGCTTGCCGTGCTTACGCGCCACTTCGTAGCAGCCCCGCGATTGAATTGCTGGATTTTCCCAGTCCGCCCAGTTGATTTGCAGTTGCACGAATTCCGCTTCGGGGTGCGCCGTCAAAATTTCGTCAAGCTCTTTGGGCGTGGAATGGAACGAAAAGCCCACGTGCTTAATCAAGCCCTCGTGCTTCTTTTGAGCCACGAAATCCCACATCTTAAAGCGGTCAAAGACTTCCGTCCGCGCCATCCCAAGATTGTGGAGCAAATAAAAATCGAAGTAGCCCGCCCCCGTCTGACGGAGCGAAGTCTCGAATTGCGCAACGGCGTCCTCGCGGGTCTTGCAGTTAATCCAGGCGGCGTTTTTCGTCGCAATGGTGAATTTGTCGCGGGGGTAACGCTCAACCAACGCCTGACGAATCGCGTCCTCACTGCCGGGATAAGCCCACGCCGTGTCAAAGTACGTGAAGCCCTTCGACATAAACAAATCGACCATCTGCTTGACTTGCTCAAGGTCAAACGTGCCGTCGTCGAGCTTGGGCAAACGCATCAGCCCGAAGCCCAGCTTTTTGGTCTCCTCTCCAAGATAAGCCATGTTAAAACCCTCCCAAATACTCTCCTAATTCAAGTCGGGGCGCAAATTCCTCGCGCCGCCCAGGTACACGTGATGAACTTTATTTTGCTCCCGATTGACTTCCGCCAAAACCAGGACGCGAATGCAAAGCGGCAAGGCTCCCTCAACTTCCGGCTCGCGGGTGTCGAACAGCGGCACCAAGCGCAGGGCGGGCAACTGTCTTATCGCCGCGCTGGGGAATGCCGCCGTCAAATCGTCCGTCACGGAAAAGATTATCGCGCCGATATTGTCTGCTCGCAATTCGTTCCAAGATAAAATTTCCGTGACCAGTTGCGTTGCCGCTTGCCAAATGTGTTCCCGCGAATTTTCTCTGACCGTTGTCGCGCCGCGAATTCCGCGCAGTGCCATTAAAAATCACTCCTTAAACTCTGTACTTTTCCTTAATCTGCAACTTGACGGTTTCGTTGGCGAGGAAGGCGTCATAATCGGCGATTCGGTCGACGGTGCCTTGAGGCGTGATGTCCATGATACGATTGGCTATGGCGCGAATAAATTCTCTGTCCTCGTCGACGAAAATGATCGTGCCGGGGAAGTCGACCAAACTGCGCTCCAAAGCCTCAATCGTGGGCAAGTCCAGGCAAGCCGTCGGATTGTCCAGCAATAAAAAATTAGCCGCGCCGCCTGCCAACTTGTCGAACTCAAGCTTAGCCGCCGTGCCCGTGTATACTCGCGGCATGTAGAAAATTTTAACTTCGTCGGCAAACTCAATGCGTCCGCGCTGACAACCGCCCGTCTCGTCTTGATTCAGATACGCCACAGCCAACGCCTTAAGGAGTTTGGATTTGCCTCGGTCGTTGCGCCCCACGAACGCCACCTTTTGCCCCTGCCGAATCGTAAAGCTCACGTCCTTAAAGAGCGGTTCGCCGTCGCGATTTTTAAGCAAGCCGTTCGCCTCCAAGACTATGGGCACCGCGCCCGAAGGCGTGTTCGGCATCAATTCCGCGCAGATTATTCTTATCGGCTCGGCGGATTCGTTGCCCAGTTCTATGATTCGCGAACAACTTTCCTTTAAAAAGTAGCGGTCGCTGCTTACCGTGACGGCGGTTAAGCGTTCGTGTTTGCAGAGGAAATCTATAAGCCACTCCACGCCGTCGGCGTCCAAATTTTTCGTGGGTTCGTCCAGCAGTAAGATTGTATCGTCGTCGTTGAGTCCGCGCAGGGCACGTTTGAGCTTATCAATCGCCGACATTTCCGCCATATGCAGTTCGGAAAAATCGGCATAGACGCTGCCGTTGACGGAATGCACCTCGCCCGATATTTTGACTTCGCCGGCAGTGGGAACGATGCGCCCCGCCATGATGTCGAGCAGGGTAGATTTGCCCGCGCCCTCGCCGCCGATTATGCCGACCTTTTCGCCGCGAGCTATTTCCAAATTGAAGCCCGTAAAGATGTCGCGCTTGCCGAGTTTGAGTTCCAAATTGCTGATAGTGACCAAATTGTTCCACTCCTTTTGGGCGTATGATACACCAACGCCGCCGCCATTGCAAACAAAAGGAGCCGTCACAAGTCGAAGCTGGGCGCAACCCGGCGCACACGGACGTGCGCCGCCCGCAACAGCCTCAAAGAAAAAGTAGATCCTAAACGTAAAAATGAAGATTGATTCTAATCGAAGTGACGAACCTCGGCAGAGAAAGCCGGTTCCGCGCAGTCCACGCTTATTTGAAGGGGGGACGCTACTCCGCCAACTTTATGAAGGGCGTTGTATAGTTGAAGTCGACATACTCAATATTATGCGGATTGGTCTCCAGGTCGCGGAGGAAATCTTCGGTGAGATGCGCCTTTTCGTCGAGCCGCTCCAATCGCCCGATACGTATCTGCACGGGGCGAGCCGTCGCGCTGTACATGACGATATAATCTGCCTCCACTATCGCTATCTCCGAAAGCCGATTCAAAGTTTCCTCGTCGAGCCGTTGCAGAAAGTCCAGGATTTTCTTGACTTGTTCGTTCTCCACCGCGTCGCCTATGTACAAATCGCGAACTTGCGCGCCCGTTATCATGGGGATTTGCATAGTCTTAAGGCTCTTGTAGCTGTCGATAACAACGCCGTTGCGGTCGAGGTCAAGGTAGCCGTAATCGCACAACACCGTTGCCAAAGGTCGCCGCTCCTTAATCGTGACTTCCAAGGTATGCGGCAGGCGTCGACGCACCGTCGCTTCCTCGATTCGCAAATCCTTTGCCAGCCGACTTTGCACCACGTTCGTCTCCAAGCGGAAAAGTTGTTCGCCCATGTATATGTTCCCGATTTTGATTATATCCTCTTCCGTCAAATATTTTGCTCCGATTAGTTTTATCTCGCTGAGCGTGAAAAACGGCACGTAGACGAAAAAGCCCAGCACCGTCGCGCTCACGATTAGGAACACCAAACCTTTGAAGACGCGCCCGAATCGCCTTCGCATTCGCCGTCTTCTGACTCCTGCCATAATTTCATCTCCCGTGATAAATTTTGTCGAAGGTTGCGCCGTCGGCAAAATGATCCATGTGCGCCTTTACCCAGCCGCCAAACGCCTCGTCAATCGTGAACAGCTCCAACGGCTTGAACAGGTCGGCATATCGCGCCAATACGGTCTCGTTGCGCGGACGATAGAAATTTTGCGCGATTATCTCTTGCCCGGCGGGCGAATACAGCCAATTAAGATATGCCTCGGCGACGGCGCGGGTGCCCTTGCGGTCGACAATCTCATCGACGACAGCAACGGACGGCTCAGCCAAAATGCTCAAGCTCGGCGTGATAATCTCGTAAGCGTCGGGGTCATTTTTTTTGGAAAGCAGAGCCTCGTTTTCCCAGGCGATAAGTGCGTCGTTGACACCGCTTTGAAATCTTTTGGTTGCCCCGCGAGCTCCGTCGTCCAGAGGCGCGGCGTTGGCGTAGAATTTCTTCATGAAGGCGAGTATTTGAGCTTCATCGCCGTTGAATTTCCTGCGAGCGAATTCCCATGCGGCGAGGTAATTCCATTGCGCACCGCCCGAAGTCTTGGGATTGGGCGTGACAATCTTAACGTCGTCGCGAACCAAATCATCCCAATCGCGAATATTTTTGGGGTTGCCTGCGCGGACGAGGAAGACAATCGTCGAGGTATAGGGCGAGGAATTATCGGGGAATTCCTTGCGCCAGCCGCCGCGAATCAGCCCGGCATTTTTTATTTGCGTCACGTCATAGGACAGGGCGAGCGTCACGACATCCGCCTCCAAGCCGCCAATGACTTTGCGAGACTGCTTGCCGGAGCCGTCGTGCGATTGCTCTATAATCACGGTGCCGTTGCCGAGCAGTGCCCAATGCGCCGCGAATTCCGCGTTATAGGCGGCAAAGAGTTCGCGAGTCGGGTCAAAGGAGACGTTCAGAATCTTTTGCGTGACGGGCGGTGAATCGTTGCCGCAACTGCTCAACATCAACGCCGCGCAGATTATCAACAGAATTTTACGCAAGCCGCCCGCCTCCTTTTTGACACTGTCGCAGGAGTATTTTATAATCGAAAAAACACTTTTAATCAAGCCCGCCCGCGTGACGGAGCAAACTTAACTTTTCGAGGCGGTGATATTTATGGCAAAAGGTTACGTGCCGCGAATCCTGTTGTGCGGAGCGGCGTGGCGTGAGGATATGGCGGTCGAGGTGGTCGGGCGAATCGCCTTTACGGGGTCGCCAGAGCGCGGGGAAAATTATCTGTTCGCCAAAGCGGAGGACTTGGCGGCTTACGTGCCCAAAGATTTGCGAATCTTCCTGGACGGCGCGGAAATTTCGGCGGACAATCTGCGCGGGCTTTTGGACGGTAAGGCGGATTATATCGTCTTTGAAAATGCCGACGAATTTTGCGGGCGATACAACGATTTGAGTTCGCTGAAAATCGCCGACCGCTTCATCACTGCCGAGACGCTCCTCACGCAAGCCCGTCACAATTTCTATTCCCCGACCAATATGCGGACGCTTGCCGACATCTTGCGCGATAACAAGCTTGCCCGCGTACTTGACCTCGACGGGCTTTTTGCCGAGACGGATTATTTCCTCAAGCCCGACTTGTTCCCGACCGTCGACGCCGTAGGCAACTTCGCGCCCATTCACGATAACTTTTACCGCCGCATTTACCCGACGCTCGACGCCTGCCGTCTCAAGACTTATGACGCGGTGCTTATCGCCGAACGTGCGCCCGCCGATTTTTTGAACACGCTGATTGATACCGACGACGTTGCGGATAATATCCTGACGTTCGCGAGACGCGGCTCCGAGCTTGAAGGTTGGCTTGCGGCTAACGAAAACGCCTTCGCCGAGGTCGTGCGTTATAACGTCGTCAACGGCGATTGGGTCTTGCTTAAAAAGCGTGTCCGCGCAGATTTTTGCGTTTGGGTGGTGACGCACAAGGACGCCAAGCTTGACGCCCTGCCCGACGGCTACAGGATTATTCACGCCGGGCACGCGCAGGCTGAGGAGGATTTCGGCTATATCGGCGACGACACCGGCGACAACATCAGCGGCTTGAATCCGTATATCAACGAGGTCACCGCGCACTATTGGCTGTGGAAGCACACGAATCACGCGATTATCGGGCTGAATCACTACCGCCGCTTTTTTACGACCGACGGTAAAACTTTCTTGACGGAGGCGGAGGCGCGGAGCATTTTGCGCGATTATGACATCATCGTTGCGGAAAACGTCATGACGGGCTTATCGGTGTCGTGCTGGCAAAAGTTTATGAGCGGCGGCGATTTGGAGCGATTCGTCGCCGGCATTTTCCGTAAGCACCTCGCGCTTAAGCAACCCGATTATCTTGACGCCTTCGAGCGCGTCGCCAATGCTCACACGGGCTTTCAATATGAAATGTTCCTCACGCGCCGCAAGGTGTTCGCCGCCTATTGCGATTGGTTATTTTCGTTCCTGCTTGACGTGACTGAGGAAATTTTTGCCAAAACGAACATTCGGCAAATCACGAATCCGAGGAAGTATCGGGTAATATCGTTCTTCGCGGAGCGGCTGTTGACGGTGTGGCTGTGGCAAAATCCGTTGCGCATAAAGCGGTTGCCCGTTCTGTTCCGCGAGGGCATTTGATTGGAGGCGAACGAGAATATTCTTGCCTGACGTGACGGAGGAAATTTTTGCCAAGACGAACATTCGGCAAATCACGAATCCGAGGAAGTATCGGGTAATATCGTTCTTCGCGGAGCGGCTGTTGACGGTGTGGCTGTGGCAAAATCCGTTGCGCATAA
>CALFJE010000012.1 GCA_937877545.1 uncultured Selenomonadales bacterium
CGGCACCGTCACAATTAACGGCACAAGCACGATAACCGTTGCGGGCGGCAGTGTCACGCTGGCGAACGGCACTTCTTTGGCTCCCGCCGATAGCAACCGCTTTACCGTCACGACTGCCGAGGATAATTCCTTTACCGTCAACGTGGCGACACGCTATCACAGTTTCACATTGACAGACAGCGCAAATACTCAAACGACCTTCCAGGCGCGTACTGCCAATATGAATTTCGCCTTCGATTCAAGCAACAACGGCACCGTCAAAAATCTGCGCGAGAATGTTGTATTTGATATAACCAAGGACGGCAGCACAGTTCGCTATACGGTGACGGCGGGCGGACTTCAAGCAGTATCGGGCAACACAACCAAAATCTCGAAGAAATTCACCAGCGGCTATCAGGGCGACGTAGCTGTTGCGGATTTGGACTTCGACGACGATACGCTGTTCCGCGCCGTTGCCTTAAGCTCGGACGGTACGTTCAGCATAACCTCAACCGTACTAAACAATATGTCAATCGGCGGCGACGGCTTGCTGGTAGTGGATTCCTCCGACTTTTCCAAGAGCTACGGCACGCTAACCAAAGTATCAGCCACCGAATGCAAATTCACGCGCACAAGCGACAACACCTTGACTTTAAGCAACGTTTCCATTCAGAGCGGGCTTATCGTCGAGTTTTCCGAAAACTTCCAGAATATCCCAATCACGGTCATAAATTCATCTAACCAAAACACCACTTTGAATTCGGCGACGAATACCGGCTTCACGATAAACAACACGAGCGGGGCGTCGATTCACGGCACGAATGGCGTCTTCAATCTGTCACGGGGCACGCTCAAAACTTCCAACTCAGACCAAACGATAAGGTCGGGCGCGTACACGATAGTGGGCGGCGGCGACGGTGACGGCGTCGACATCATAAACGCCTCAAGCACCAACATCCGCGTTGCCGACATAGAAAGCGGCGAGACTTTTTCCGTCAACGGCAAGGCTTACACCCGCGACGCTACCGGCTTGCACAGCACCGACAACACGCAAATTTACGGCACGGGCGTTTTGAGAGCGTCCGATAACTCCGTCCTGTTGTCGAATCTTACGGCGAGTGTCAGCGCGTACATTCAGCCCGACGGCAAAGTTTTGGAAATCGGCAAAAATAATACCGCCAACGCCGTCGTCGTCAACGACACGTCCAATCCTACCGTCAAGTATGCCGAGCTGAACGCGATAAGCACGGGCAATTACAGCTTGCAGGGCGGCGACGACGCTAATGTTTCGGCGTTCAAATCAGCCGTGGATACAATATCGCTTGCGGGCGGGACAGCCGCGACGATTCAGTCGAGCCTCGGTAATGACATGACAATCGCCGCCGGGACGGGCACCACTCCCGACGCAACGTTTAAAGTCACGCGAACGGACGGCAATACTTTCACGGTCAATCTGAAGACGACCTCCCGCGCCACGCGAATCCTCAACGCGACGGATATAACTCTGCTCAACGGCACGCTGAACGCCACTTACGGGCAAACCATAACGCTCGGCGAGGGCGGCTCAATTTTCGTCGTGAACTCAACGAACAGCACAGCCCGCAATCGCGGCGTGACGGTCACTTTTGACAACGGCACAACGACAATCACCGGCAGAGCCAATGATATTTTCACAATCGACGGGAAACAGTACACGGTCAACACCACGACCGACGGCGCGACGTTCGTGTTCAAGGACGGCGTGGTTACCATTGCCGATATAACCTCCTCCGACGCCGACGCCTTCACCTATAACAACGTGCGATATTTCGCAAGCACGGTAGGCTTTATAAGTTCTACTTCGGGCGGACGCTATCATTTGTGGGACAACGGCGACGACGGCATTTACAACCACACGCTCAAGGGCAATTCGCTCACCGCCGACGATTTGACCGATACCGCAAATTGGAACGCCGCCGCAACAGTCAGCGTGGGCAGCAGCAACGCCAACATAGCGGCGACAATCCCGCCGTTCGATTTCAGCGACACCGTGACTTTAGTCGGCGACAACTTTGCCCGAACTTACGGCACCGTCAAGCGCGACGGCATCACAAATAATTATTCGATTCAAAAAGACGACGGCGACGTTGCGTTTAATTTGACGCGGGTATCGGTCGGCAGTGTGGACGAGCTTTCTTTCGGCGAGGGCTTTGTCAACACGCGAATCGACGCCGAAGTTGCCTCGCTGATTGTCACGGAGGATTCGGGCAATGACGGTTACAAAGTCACGCTCACGAGCGCGGCGGGCGTCACCTCTTCGGCAAGCATAGCCGGGGCAAATCGCGCCTCGCTGATAAGCGGCAGGTTGCAAGCAGATAAAAATCTCACCGTCAGCGTAAGGGATTCGGTGCATTCTTCGGACAGAGCAATTTCTGCGGACGGCGACGCGGTTTTGACGATAGAGGCATCGGGCAGCCGCAATGACGCTTCAATCGTGGGCATGGGCACGGGCGAACGTTTCACCCTCGACGGCGCGGACGTTTATCAGCTCAGCGAAGTCGGCTTGGTTGACGCAAATAACCACTACCTGCAAGGCTCCAAACACGGCAACGCCATTCCGCTTTCCGCGATTAACACGAGCAGTCTTTGGGGCGGCTTAATCGACGCGGACGCGCTCACGATAACCGCCGCGACGGAAACCGCGCTAATCGTCGACGACACCGCCAATCCCGTATCGCTCTACGCCGACTTTGTAAGGAGCGGCAACACGCGGACTTTATCGGAATCCAAAAACGCCGACGCGTGGAACGATTCTTTTGTCGTCAACGTGCAGGATACCACGCTCAACCTCACGAACTACTTTGTCAATAAAAATGTCAAGGGTGTGCGTTCGGGCGCGGAGTTCACAATCCCCGAATTGCCGTCCGGTGTGACATTGTTCAGCGTCAACGACAACGACAGCGGCGCGGTTATCGGCTCGGCGACGCGTATCAGCCAAACGGCGGGCACTATCGCGCTTTCCAACGGGCAGACCATAGAGGCGGCTCCCGCCACCATTTCAGCGACGGCGGGCAACGGCGTTAACTACATCGTCGACAGCTCGGACGCCACAATTGCCGCGCTGAATACTTCAACGACGGGCGGCAGAGCCAACGACGCATTTACAATCAGCAATGTGACTTATACGCGCACGGGCGTCGGGCTCGTCACCTCCGACGACAGAATCTTGACGGGCACGGCTGTCGACGCCTCAATCAAGGTTTCAGATTTGACGACGCGCTCCAACTGGACGAACACCGTTTACATCACGACGGGCAATTTGCTCGTGACGCCTCCGCAAACCACGACCTCCGGTCCCTGGATTATCCTGAGCAACAACAAGGAGGCTCGCTACGGCACGCTGGAACGGAGCGGCTCGGGTTACAGAATCACCAAATCCGCGAACGACTCCGCGTGGAATTCTTCCAACACAATCAGCATAAATACCGCGCCCGTCACAATTTCCTCCGACTTCGCGGGCGTGAATATCGGCGGCGTGCAATCTCACGCGTCGTTGAGCGTCAATCAAACCACGGGCGACTTCACGGTAATCGATTCGACCAACGGCGCAAGTATCAGCCCCAACGCCACAGTCATTAACCAGACGGCGGGCTTGTTCATGCCTTCGGCAAATCAATCCGTCGTGGCGGGACAACATACCTTCGCCTGGACGAACAACACCGCCGACGCGATAACCGTCACCGTCGCAAGCGGCAACGCCACAATCAACGGGCTCAACGAAAGCGACACCTTCACGATTGACGGCAACAGCTTTGAGGTCATCGGCAACGGCTTGCTCAAGAAAAACGGCACGCTCCTTTGGAAAAACGGCAACATCGGCACGACGGCTTCCGTTGCGCAGTTGGCGGACGATTCAAATTGGTACGGCGTGATTCAAATCGCCGCGACCGAAAACTTGACGATAAACAGCGCAATCGTCAGCTCTTTGGAAACGGCGGGGCGCAGTGCTTATATCGTCGACCGGGACGACAACAGCAAAATTTACGGCACGATACGCAAGACGGGCGCAAATTCCTACAACATAAGCACGGAGGGCAATGCAAACGTCGAACCGTTTAAAACCGTCACTTTGACGCAGGACGCCCCCGAAGTCGCCTTCGTTCCGAATACTGCCGGCATAAATTACTTTGCCGCGAACAATATCCCGATAACGGCGGGCAATACGACCTTCTACGTGACGGACGGCTCGTCGGGCAGTTTCACAGTCAACTACGACGGCGGCACCGTTCGCACCAATGCCTCAAGCGTCACGCTAAACACCGGCACGCTAACCGTTGCCAGCCTTCAAACCGTGACGGCGGGCTCTCAAACCATTATATGGGGCGCGGGCTCTGTTGCCATAGCCTATGACGGAAGCACCATTACCGTAACTTTGGACGAATCGGGCGATAAAGCTACCTTCGGCGGCGCGACTTACGAGTTCACTTCCGGCGACGGCATCAACATAACAATGAGCGGCTCCGAAATGACCCTCAACGCCATTTCGTCGGGCGATACCTTCAAGGTAGGCAATAACACCTACGAAAAAACCGCCACCGGCTTTAAGTGGACGGACGCAAGCGGCGCAACTCTCACTTGGGCGAACGCCAACATTAACGTCGAGGACGGCGTAACCT
>CALFJE010000013.1 GCA_937877545.1 uncultured Selenomonadales bacterium
TCGACATCGGCAAATCATAATCCCGCGTCGAATTGTCCGCATATGCCAAGCGCGTTTTAACCTTAGCTGTTGTCGACGACATACTGTTTCACCGTCCTCGTCATTTCTTCCGGGTCGTAATAGCTCTGGCGGTTGACTATGCTTAGGAGTACCTTGATTCCGTTGACGATAACGCCCGCATCGGTCTCTGTCCCGTTAATCCCGTTGAGCGTCAACTCACGTCCTTCGCCTGTGAACTTGACGGTCGAAACGTCGTCCGTCTGAAATACGTAAGCCATACGGTTTCCTCCTCCCGTTTCTGCTACGCAAATTATAGGCGTCGCGGCGTTTACATGTCAAGGTTAAACCGCTACGCGGCGGCTATCGCCGACCTTGACATGACGCCTTGCCGCCTATCTGGAATTTGCGCAGAAACGGGGAAAAAATTTTCTTGTGGCAATTTTTTTGCCGAAATACTTTGCCGCCTGATTTAAAGCTGGGTTGTCAAGGGCAATGCGTAGCATTGTCGCGTAGCGATTTACCCTTGACAAGCCAAGCTATCATGGCGGCGCAAAGTATTAAGGCTTTATATGCGCAACGCCAGTACATATTTGTACTCGGCTAAGCTACGATAACGCTTAAGTTGACGACCGCGCAACCCGCGTAGCGGCTCTTGCGCGGAGATTCGGTCACGTCAAATAAGATACGCCGGGAACTCCGCCGCGCGGCGAACGTTTCCAAAGTACCACATTAGGGCGAAGCCCCAAGGATGGGGCAAGCCCGTGCAGTTGCTGATTAGTTTGAGGAGTGCCGCCCCGTCAGGGTTGCCCCCGCCGTCCTTTCGGCGCGGTGATAGTGTTTCCTGTACTCGTACGATTCAACGCGGGGCGAAGCCGCGACCTGGTCTCAAGCGGCGGCGGTAGCCGCCCGTTAGGGCAAGCCCTGGCGCAACCTTCCCTGTACTATACGGCGGGGGTGCGGCACGACACATATTTAACCGAAACAAGGCTTGGCGCAAATATTTCAGCGTTTTGGCAAAAGCCCGCGCCCCCGAAGGAACGCGAGCCGCAAGCCTCAAACGCGAGGGCAACCACGGGAAAAGAGCACCCGCACAAAGCAACGCCGGCAAGCAAGCCAACGCAAGCCGAAGCGCGGAACCTCCGCCGCCAAGACACGAGCGGCAGGACGCCAAACCCCGCCCCAACCGAAACGACCCCGCGACCAAACCCAACGACGAGCCGCCCGAAAACGCCAAAGCAACCGCGCCGCCGCAGAACGCGAAGCACACCAGCAAAGCACCGAAGACACGCCCGACCGCCAGCGGAAAGAAAAGCAAACCAGCACCGAGCCAACAGCAGGCGTCCCCCACACACGGAGCGGCGGGAAGACCTCACCACGCAAGAAAGCAGGAACAGCCACAGCAAACACCTCCCAGCAGAAAGAGAAAAGCAAAGCCCGCACGGGCAATCCGTGGCGTGCGCGGGATACGGCGAAGCGCAATGCCCCAACGCCCGAAGGGGCGGCGTAAGCCGCGGGCTTGCGCAAGTCCGAGGGTTCCCGCGCTATAATGAAAGCCCCGTGCGCGCAAGCTTACTGCCGAAATTTTGTGGGCAGTCGGTAGCCGCAAGCCTGCATGCGAAGCGGCGGTCACAAAGGAAGGGGGGAAGGGCTTTTCAACCTTCTGGGTCATGATAACGATTCACGGCGGGAAGGGGGGAAACCATATTGCTTGCTCCGATGAATCGTTAACGATTCATGGTGTCCCCCCGTCCCGCCAGACTTGTGCTAAAAGCATAGAGTAAGAAGCATTAGATAAGAAACGTTGACGTTATGCTGTTCCTTTGCTATAATGAGGTTGGGAAAATCCAACCTTTGGTAGTTTTTACCCAACCGAAATTAACGGTGGGAAATTCCAACCTGTTCCTTTTTCCGCCGCGCGGTCAGCAAAAAAATAGGGTTTCAACCCCAAAAAATGATGTCGGAGGTCATTATAGCATGAAACGTTCCAAAATCGTAGAAATGCCCGCCTCAGCAACGAAAAAGGCGGAGATTGCGTTCAAAGTCGCGTATAAGGAGACGATTGCCTATGATTCTAACGGTGAAATGGTTTACGACGTTGTTAAGCGTCCAAGCTCTCAGAATGGAAGTGGTTTTGTGATTAGCTACTCTGAAAAGATGTCGGATTTCCTCCTGAAGGTCAAGACGGGCTCAATCGTGCGTGTGTTCCTGTATATCGCTCATCATCAAGCGTTCGGTAATGACGGCGTTCAGTTCGGTTATCGGTGCACGCATAAGTACCTGCAACAGATTTTCGGCATTGACAAATCAACGCTCTGGGACGCTCTTAAGTATCTGAAGGACAATTACCTTGTGAACGAATCGAAAATCGAAGGGTCTACAGAGTTCATGGTTAATCCGCAATATGTGACGGTCGGCGCAGATAAAAAGGCTCGTGTTCGCGAATGGAACCGTCGCTGGGAGGAACATTGGAAACGCGTTAATGCCGGCAAGTAAGCAATAAAAATCCCCTCGATGCAAGGCGCATGCTTTTCGCGCCGAAGCCTTGAGGGGATTTTTGCTTTTCTCTATCTCGCGGGCTTAACTTGATTCGACAGTCAAGTCAAGCTTGCGGGTCGTCTGAGTAATTTTGGCGGCTTTGCGGATTCTGCCGAATGTCCCCGCCGCCTTGTCTCCGATGATTACGTTCGTCGTCTGCAGGAAGGTTTGAAGTTCGCCGATTTCCGAACTCGTTAAGTTGCTCTTCGGATTCCGAATCGTCAATGAGCGGTCGTCGCCGTCCACGAATACGAATTCAAGCTTGAGGCTCTCAATAGCTGTTGTCGTGTCTTCTGGCATGGGTATTCCCTCCTTACACCTCGGTATCCACAGCTACCTTGGTTATCTTGACGGTGCTGTCATAAGTGCTCGTCGTGAGGGCGGCTAATCTCTGTCCTAATGCTTTAAGGTTGGCGTTCGTCGCTTCGGGATTGATATTCGATACCGTGATTTTCCCCGCCTTGTCCTCAAGGGTCGTTACGTTAATCTCGATACTAACTGTCGCCGCCATAAATATCCGCCTCCTCTGTCAAGATTATCTCCGCCGCTGCTATCCTGATTACTGAGGCTCCCTCCGCAGATACGAAGGTGCTATAAAAATCGGCGGCGTTCGCTACGGTGCGATTGTTAATGGCAAGTACGTTGGCACGGACGGCATTCGCTACCTCGTCGGTGATGGCGGACGTCGACATCGGCAAATCATAATCCCGCGTCGAATTGTCCGCATATGCCAAGCGCGTCTTAACCTTAGCTGTTGTCGACGACATACTGTTTCACCGTCCTCATCATTTCTTCTGGGTCGTAATAGCTCTGGCGGTTGACTATGCTCAAGAGTACCTTGATTCCGTTGACGATAACGCCCGCGTCGTTCTCTGCCCCGTTAACCCCATTGAGCGTCAACTCGCGTCCTTCGCCCGTGAACTTGACGGTCGAAACGTCATCCGTCTGAAATACGTAAGCCATACGGTTTCCTCCTCCCGTTTCTGCTACGCAAA
>CALFJE010000014.1 GCA_937877545.1 uncultured Selenomonadales bacterium
AAAGCCACGCGGCGAACGGTAAGGTTATCGCCGCCAAAATCAGCATGGGCACGAAGTCAAACGCCACGTCGGCGAGCGATCACCTTTCCGGATAGATTCGGCGCACGGCGTCCAGAGCGAATCGCATCGGATTGGCGAACGTGATTATCTGCAAAGCCTCCGGCATGTTCTCCACGGGCGTCGCCATGCCTGACAGCAAGACCATTGGCATAAGCAATACGAAGCAGTAAACCATGACTTGTTGCATTGTCGGCGAGATTGCCGAGATTGATAAGCCAAGCCCCACGCAACTTAGTATGAAGACGAAGATTGTCACGTACAGCGAGAGCAAATCGCCCGCGAATGGGATTTTGAACCATAAACGGCAGATTAACAGCACCAACGTCGCTTGGAAGATGCCGACGACGATTGGCACGACTGCTTTGCCGATTAGGATTTCGGGCGGCGATAACGGCGTCACCAACAGCTGGTCGAACGTCCCCTGTTCGCGTTCACGGGCGACGGATAATCCGCTCAACATTAAAACTTGCACGAGGCTCAGCATAATCATCAACGTGGGCAGGAAATTCCAACGCGTCACGAGGTTTGGATTGTACCAGGAAATTGTTTCGACGGTCACGGCATTGAGCTTGGGATTGCGCGAAGCGTTAAAGCTCCCGACGATGCTCCCGACGTAGCTTGACGCCGGTGACGCCGTCATAGTGTTGCGTCCGTCCGTGATGACTTGAATCGCCGCCCGCTTATCCGTCAACAAACTCTGCGCGAAATTCGGCGGAATGCTCACGACCGGAATCACTTCGCCCGAATCGATACTTGCGGCAATTTCGTTGGCATTGGCAAGCGTGCGCACCCGTTCAAACGCCCTGCTGCCGTCAAGCCGCGCAACCGGCTCCGTCGATTCTCTGCTACGATTTAAATCCAACAGCGCGTAGGGAACTTTATCCAAGTCATACGTCGCTACGTATCCGAAAATTATGCTCTGCATGAAAACCGGCACGACCAGTATCGCTTTGGTCTTCGGGTCTTTCAACGTCGAGAGCAATTCTTTTTTTATCATGAAAAGCATCCGCAATCACGCCACCCGCTTTCGTGTGATTCTCAACGCCGCGCCCATGAACAGCACCGCGTAGCCCAAAAGTATCGCGCAGTTTTTGAATATCAACATCCAGTTGTTGCCCGCGAGGAACAACGACTTCAACAGCTCCAAATAATAAGTCGGCGGCAAGACGTGCCCGATTGCGTTCACCCACGACGGGACGCTGTGCAGGTCAAAGATAAAGCCCGATAACATCATCGACGGCAGGAACCCGACGATTAGCGCGAGCTGACACGACAGGAATTGGCTTTTGGTAGCCGCCGAGATTAACAGCCCTATACCCAGCGCGACGAACAGATATAAAATCGTGGCGAGCAGCAGAATCAAAAATGAGCCGTGCAACGGGACACCGTACAACAAACGCGCCGCCGCCAAGCACAGCATGAATCCGAACATCGCCAGGCAAAAGTAGGGAATCATCTTTGCCAAAAGTATTTCGACGATTCGGACAGGCGTAACGAAAATCGCCTCCAACGTCCCGCGTTCCCATTCACGCGCCATAACCAACGCCGTCAAAAAAATCCCGACCAGCGTCATTATCAACATCATTAAGCCCGGCACGAAATACCACGTACCGGAATTGGCGTCGTTGAACCAAACGCGGCTTTCAATCGTGACGACGCCGTTGCCCGCGAAACTGCCGTATCGCCCCGTGTTGTAGGTTTGGAAGCCCGCCTCGACGTAGCCCTTAACGGCGGTGGCAGTGGTGTTGTTCACGCCGTAAAGAATCAGCTGAACTTTGGCGTCTCTGTTGGCGAGCTTAGCCGCGAAATTGTTGGGGATAACGATAATGGCGTCGACAGCCCGCGAGTCCATCAAAGCGCGTCCGTCGTTGAAGTTGGTGACGTAGCGCGGCGAAAAATATTCCGAGCCGTCCAGAAAGCTGACGGCGTCCTGCGCGGTGGGCGAGGCGTCTTGGAGCACGACGGCGATTGGTACGTTTTTCACGTCGAGCGAAATGCCGTAGCCCATGATTAGGATTAGGACGATTGGCAAGACCGCGCCGATTAGGATTGAGCTGTTGTCGCGGCGGAGCCGGATAAATTCTTTGCGAATGAGCGCGACGAGCCGCCTTAGCGAATTCATGTCAAGCACCTCTGGAACGTTCGACGATAGCGATAAAAATTTCATTCATGGTGGAGCTTTCGTTGCCGTGACGAGCGCGAATTTCCTGCGGCGTGCCCAGAGCCAGAATCTTGCCGTGGTCTTGAATCATCATGCGGTCGCAGTATTCGGCTTCCTCCATGAAGTGCGTCGTAACGATAATGGTCGTGCCCTTGGCGGAAAGGTCGGTTATCTGCCGCCAAAAGTCACGTCGCGCCAAAGGGTCAATGCCGCTGGTCGGTTCGTCGAGGAACAGGATTTTGGGCTTATGAATCAGAGCCGCCGCCATAGAGAGCCGTTGCTTGTAGCCGCCGGGCAAATCAGCGGCGTTTTTATTTTCGGAGCCGCGCAGATGAAATTCGAGAAGTTCAGATTCTCCGGCACAGTCAAGTTGCCGTAGAGCGAAAATTTCTGCGCGACGTAGCCGATATTCGCCCGCGCCTGAGTCCGTGCAGTCCGCAAGTTGACGCCCGCCACGCTCAAGAAACCGTCGGTCATAGGCAAAAGCCCGCAGAGCATTCGGAACGTCGTAGTCTTGCCCGCGCCGTTCGGCCCTAACAATCCGAAGACTTCACCGCGCCGAACGTCGAAGCTGGTCTTATCAACCGCCGTGAAGTCTCCGAACTTGCGCACGAGGTTTTTGACTACGATGTCAATTTCGGGCGGCAAGGTGTACGTTTCGTTCAGCGAAAGGCTTTTCATACCCGCGACGCGTTCAAGATTTGTATCGTGCTCATCGGCGTGGAGGAGAATCATGAAGCCGTCTTCGAGGCGGGCGGCAATCGATTCGACGGGCAAGTTCAAGCATTCGGAAAAAATTTCGGCGTCGAGACCTGCGCGGACAATGAAACGCACGAAATTTCCTTCGGGCACCGCGTCGACGACGGAGCTTTTATCGTCGAGGAGAATACTTTGCAGGACACGCGTCGGGAAATCGGGCGGCGTCTTCACACGAAAGCAACGCCCCTGCGCGACGGCTTTAATTTCTTCGGGCGAGCCGCTACGCAGAATTTTGCCGCGATTGAGGACGAAAACCCGTTCGCACAGCTCCGCCTCGTCCATGTAAGCCGTACTGACCAGCACGCTTAGATTTTCCTGCGCGACGAGCGTTTTGATAATCTGCCAAAGTTCGCGCCGTGACAGCGGGTCGACGCCGACGGTTGGTTCGTCGAGCAACAGCAATTCGGGCGAACGCACCAGCGTACACGCCAAGCCGAGCTTTTGTTTCATGCCGCCCGATAATTTCCCCGCCAGTCGTTCCGTAAATTTTTCAAGCCCCGTCATTTCAAGTAGCCGTGCGAATCGAGCCCGCCGCGCAGATTTTTTCACGCCGTGCAAGTCCGCATAAAGCGTCATATTTTCCGCGACGGTTAAATCTTCGTAGAGCCCGAATTTTTGCGGCATGTAGGAAATTTTTTCTTGAATCGCCTGTTCGTTTCCGCGCACGTCGAGCCCCAAGACTTCAAGCGTCCCGCCCGAAGGTGTCAGCAAGCCCGCGACGAGCCGAATCAGCGTCGACTTACCTGCGCCGTCCGGTCCGATTAGTGCCGTCAACGTCCCAGCCGTCACGTCGAGGTTAAGCCCGTCGAGCGCAGTGACGCCCTTAAAATTTTTCGTCAAGCCCCGCGCAGTGATAACGTTCATTGCAGGTCAATCGCGACAGTTGCGGGCATTCCGAGCCGCAGGATATTTTTCGAGTCCTCGACGTAGACGCGCACCTCGTAGACCAGCGAAGTCCTCAGCTCGTCAGTCTGGACGGTTTTGGGCGTGAATTCCGCCGTCGACGAGATGTAGCCGATTTGCCCCGCGATAGCCGTGTCGGGGTAGCTGTCGATGAAAACCTGCGCGGCTTGTCCCTCGAAGACTTTGCCGAGGTCAGCTTCGTTGACGTAGGCGCGAATCCATTTCCGTTCGTTGAGCGAAATTTTGAAGAGCGGCGCGGACGGTGACGCCATATCGCCCACTTCCAAAAGCCGCGAACGTATCACGCCGTCGGTCGGCGATGTCAGCTCGTATTGCGTCAGCAGGAATTCTTGACGCGCCAATTCGTCGCGCAGGGCTTGAAGTTGCGCCTCCGCCTCGGCTATGTCCTCGTAACGCGTGCCCGTCGTCTCTTCGTAAACCGCTTGAATTCGGTTGTAATGCTGTTCGGCGTCGTACAAAATCGCCTGTGCCGCCTCGACTTTCGCCTGTGCCTGCGCGAGGTCTTCGGGACGCGTGCCGTTTTTGAGCTTGAGTATAACCGCCTCTTGCACGTTGATTTGTGAACGCGCCTTTTCGATTGTCAGCTTGAGTTAACGATTGTCCGGTCGCGCAAGAAGTTGCCCGGCTTTAACGGCGTCGCCCTCTTCCGCGAATATCTCTGCAATGCGGTCGCTCTGTCTGAATGCCGGCGTCACCTCGCGCACGTCGACATTGCCCGATAGCCGCAATGAATTTGAACGTTCCGCCTCGACACGTTCTTGGTTGCTGAAATAAAAAAATGCGCCGCCGAACATTGCCGCCAACAACGCCACTGCGAAAATCTCCTTAGCCAACGCGTTCGCCTCCCGTTAAAAGTTTTGTTTTAAGTCAGCGCATGATTCCCCTGAAGAAAATTTCCTGTGCCTGCTTGAGGTATTCGTCGAAGGTCTTGCCTGCCAGCAAATTTTTTGCAAAGTTCGGCATGATGAAGACGAAGTGCGCTATACTGAACAGGACGAGCGTCATACTTTCGGGGGCGGTCTTAACTTCGGCGTCAATCTCGGCAAAGAATTCGCTCGGCTGATTTATTTCTGTGAACAGGAGCTTTATCGTGTAGGGCGACGTTTGGTAGGTCTCGCCGATAGCCGCGAAGATCAGCTCCAACTTTTTGACGGGCGACGATTCGCGCTGATTGATTGCGTCAGCTAAGCGGTGCGCGTTCTTGAAGTGTTTGCGCAGAATTATTTCGCGAACGGAGACGCCCGCATAGCCCTTATCGGCAAAAAGCGGCGTTGCCATCTCGATGATTCGTCTTGCCGTGTCGTCTTGAAGGTTTTCCAAGTTGCTACCTCCCTCAAACGCTCATTTGCTACGGCTAGTATAGAAAATTCTTCGACGGCTGTTAATTCGCGTTGACAAGAATTTTATCAGGGCAATATAATCAACCAAAAACGGCGGAGGTTTTGGTAATGGTCTATTTGGCAGGGGCGGGCGCGGGCGACTTCGGACTTTTGACGTTGCGGGCTTGCGAAGTGTTACGGGCGGCGGACGTTGTGATTTACGACCGATTAGCTGACGATGCGATTTTGAACATCTGCGCGGGGGCACGGAAAATTTACGTGGGCAAGGCGGCGGGGCGTCACACGCTCAAGCAGGCGGAAATAAATCAACTGTTGGTCGAGGAGGCGCGGCGCAATAAAATCGTGGTGCGTCTCAAAGGCGGTGACCCGTTCGTATTCGGGCGCGGCGGCGAGGAGGCTCTTCATCTGCGCGAACACGGTTTGCCGTTCGAGATAATCCCCGGCGTCACGAGCGCGATAGCCGTCCCCGCCTATGCCGGCATCCCCGTCACGCACAGAGGCATTGCGACGAGTTTTGCAGTCGTCACGGGGCACGAAGACCCGACCAAGCCCGAATCGTCAATCCGTTGGGACAAGCTGGCTACGGCGGTCGACACGCTGATTTTTTTAATGGGCGTCGCCAACCTGCCGCAAATCGTCGACAAGCTGATTGAACACGGCCGAGCACCCGATACGCCCGCCGCGCTGATTCGTTGGGGGACTAAGCCCGCGCAGGAGGTTTTCGTCACGACACTGGCGGAGGCTCCGAACGTCGCGATTGAGCCGCCCGCAATATTTGTTGTGGGCGAAGTCGTTAATCTGCGCGAGCAACTCAAGTGGTTTGAACTGCGTCCGCTGTTCGGCAAGCGAATCCTGGTGACGCGGGCGCGGACTCAGGCGTCGAAGTTGTCAACGGCGTTGCGGGATTTGGGCGCGGAGGTCGTCGAGTGCCCGACAATAAAAATCGCGCCGCCCTCCGACAATTTCAGGCGGCTTGACGCGGCGATAACAAATCTGCGCGGCTTCGATTGGCTGATATTCACCAGTGCCAACGGCGTCGATAAATTCTTTGAACGTCTGAAAGTTCACGGCTTGGACGCGAGGGCTTTAAACAAAGTGGCGGCTATCGGCTCTGCGACAGCGGAAAAGCTTTCCGACTTCGGAATTATCGCTGATGTCGTTCCAAAAAATTTTGTGGCGGAAAGTCTGGCTGATTCGCTGAAAAATATCGTCGACGGGCGGAAGGTTTTGCTGGCGCGGGCGGAGGAGGCGCGTGACGTTTTACCCGAAGCCCTTAAGCAATTTGGCGCGAATGTCACGATTGCCCCCGCCTATCGAACTGAAGCCGAGGCTCCCGCGCAGATTGACTTCGACGCGCTCGACCTTATGACATTCACCAGTTCCTCGACCGTTCGTAATTTCGTTGCGACTTACGGCGTTGAACCGTTGCAAAGAATTCCGACCGCCGCCATTGGCACGATTACCGCGCAGACGCTTAAAAGTTTCGGCGTAACCGCTACGATTGTCGCCGAGGAATTCACTATCGGCGGACTTGTCGACGCCATTAAAAATTTTTATGGAGGAAACATTGCATGAAACTGATTCAAAAGGGCGGCTTAATTGGTATCGTCAAGGCGGAAATTGACGAGCTTATCGCCGCGAAGAATTTTATCGGGCTCAATCGTTCGCCTCGTGCGGAAAAGGTCATCGTCTCGCTGACTTCCTACAAGCCGCGAATCCACGACGTGAAGTATACGATTTATTCACTGCTCAATCAGGCTTTCCCGCCCGATAAGCTGATTCTGTGGCTCGACGAAGATTCATTTCCGCGCCGCGAGAAAGATTTGCCGCGTGACCTGCTTAAGCTCAAAGCGTTCGGGCTGACAATCGATTGGTGTGAAAATCTGCGTTCGTACAAGAAGCTGATTCCCGCGCTGGAAAAGTATCCCGACGACATTATCGTCACGGCGGACGACGACATTTTTTATCGCCCCGACTGGCTCAAGATTCTTTACGACGCGCATTTGCAAGAGCCTGATTGCGTCATTGCGCACCGCGCCCATCGTGTTCGTCTTGACACGCAGGGCAATATCTATCCCTACGCGCTGTGGCAGTTTGAAATAAATCCCCCCCCCCAAACGATATACTAATTTCTTCACGGGAGCGGGCGGCATACTCTATCCAACGAAATTTCTTTACGAGCGGAGCGGGGGCTCTGTTCAAAAAAAAAATCTTCCACGACGACATTTTGAAGCGTGATATTTTTATGGAGCTGTCGCCCCGCGCCGACGACATTTGGTTTTGGGCGATGACCGTCTTGAACGACACGAAGATTGTGATTCCGCCCGATGCTCACAGGAATTTAATTTACGTCGACATTGATACGCAACTCGACGGCGAAACTTTATGGGCTACAAACATAACCCAAAACGACGTTCAGCTTCGGAAGATTATCGAACATTACCCTGCCCTGCTCGAAAAGCTGATTCGTGAAACCGTGACGTTCAAGCCGTACCTTAGCGTCGTTCTGCCCGTAAAAAACCCCTCCAATATCACCACGCACCTCCAAAATATTTTCCGCCAACGTTTCCCCGACTTTGAGCTGATTCTTATCAATCTCGGCTCACGCGTGACTGTCCCGAATTTGCCAACGAATTTTCACGTCATAAACTACGCGGGCGGTTCAATCGGCGACGCGCTCAATCTCGGCTTGCAACGGGCGGCGGGTGATTATGTCTTGTTCACGGACGAAAATTCAATCCTTCCATACGGGGCACTCGAAAATGTTGCAAAGACGGCGGACAACTCAAAGGCGGACGTAATTCACTTTGCAGGGCACATCCGCCTCGACGACAGAACGCCCGCCCTCGATGATACCCCCGAATTAAACCGCGACGCTCCGACTTTTCTCGCCGTTCCCAAACAACTCCGCGCTATTCTGTGGCTCCAAAACAAATTGAGCCGCCGCCTCTGCACGAAGATTTTCAAGCGCGATTTCCTACTCAGACACGGAATAACTTTCGGCAACGACCTCGCGGAATTCATGTTCCACGCACTGATTCAAGCCGATAAATATCTGCTCGTACCGCAAGCGTTCAGTTTCAGCAAATAAACCGTTTCCTCGGCGCAGAGAAAATCCTCTGCCATTTTTTTTGCAAGTAAGCCGCGTATCTGCTATGATTGAAAAAAATTTTTAGGGAGTGATTCGCCATGAAGGTTCGCAAAGCGGTTATCCCCGCCGCAGGATTGGGCACGCGCTTTTTGCCCGCGACAAAGTCTCAGCCCAAAGAAATGTTGCCGATTGTCGACAAGCCGACGATTCAATACATAGTCGAGGAGGCGGCGGCGGCGGGCATCGAAGATATTATCGTCGTCACGGGGCGCAATAAACGTTCGATTGAAGACCACTTCGACCGCTCCATTGAACTTGAGATGGAACTTGAACGCAAGGGCAAAGAGGATATGCTCCAAATGGTGCGCGACATCCCCGAAATTGCCAATATCCATTTTATCCGCCAGAAACAGCCGCTCGGTCTCGGTCACGCCGTCCTTACCGCCAGCCACTTTATCGGCGACGAGCCTTTTGCCGTGCTCCTCGGCGATGATGTCGTCGTTTCCAGAAAGCCCGTCCTTCAACAAATGGTCGAGGTCTTCAACGAGTATAAGACTTCGATTTTGGGCGTGCAGGAGGTAGCCGAGGAGGTCGTCAACAAGTACGGCATTGTCGATTGCAAGCACGTCGAGGATAACGTCTACAAGGTCAAAGATTTGGTCGAGAAGCCCACCGTCGAGACTGCGCCCAGTCGTATCGCCATTTTGGGACGCTACATTTTGACGCCGACGATTTTCTCTTTCCTGGAGACGCAGGAGCCGGGCGCGGGCGGCGAAATTCAGCTCACCGACGGGCTTAAGCGTTTGGCTCGCAACGAGGCTATGTACGCGTACATTTTCAAGGGGCACCGCTACGACGTGGGCACCAAGCTCGGCTTTTTGCAGGCGAATATCGAATGCGCCCTGCGCGACCCCAAAATCACCGACGACTTGAAAAATTACATTTCCGCCCTTCATGACAATATGGAGGCGATGTTGGATTATGATTAGGCTCATGTCGAATACGAATCGCGGCGGGGCTGTCGACACGTCGGCTTATTCCTTCGCCGCGACGGAGCCTGTCCGCCTGTTACATACCTCACTTGACGTTTACGCGGAGACGCCGCTTATCGAGCTTAAAGGTTACAACGGCGTCCGTTCGGTTTTGGTTAAGGACGAATCCCGCCGCTTCGGTCTTAAGGCGTTCAAGGCTCTGGGCGGCGTTTGGGCGATTTATAAGGTTATCAGTCGCGAACTCGGCTTGAACAATCCGACGCTTGATGAAATCTTTGCTCGGCGCAACGAACTTTCCGATATGACTTTTATCACGACGACCGACGGCAATCACGGCAAGGGCGTCAGTTGGGCGGCGGGGCTGTTCGGTTGCAAGGCGTTCGTTTTCATGCCCAAAGGTACCGTTGAGGTTCGGGCGCAAGCTGTTCGCGACGCCGGCTCCGCCACGGTCGAGATAACCAATCTGAACTACGACGACTGCGTTAAATATACGGCGCGGCTTGCCGAGGAAAATCATTGGCATTTGATTCAAGACACGTCGTGGGCGGGCTACGAGGAAATTCCCGCGCAGATTATGCTGGGCTATTCGACGTTGGCTTACGAGGCTTTGCGGCAGATGAATTATCGGCGTCCGACGCATATTTTTTTGCAAGCGGGCGTAGGCTCCATGGCGGGCGCGATAGCCGCAGTGTTCGCCGAAAATTTTAAGGACAATCCACCGCGAATCACAATCGTGGAGCCTGTGGAGGTTGCCTGTTTCTATGAGACCATGCGCGTCGGCGACGGAAAAATTCACTCCGCCACGGGCAACGGGCAAACCATGATGGCGGGCTTGAATTGCGCGACGCCTTGCGAGCTTGCGTGGAAGATATTGCGCCGCTTTGCCGCCGACGCCGCGATAATTTCTGACGACATTGCCGCCGAGGCTATGCGGGAACTTGCCGCGCAGGGGATTATTTCGGGCGAATCGGGTAGCGCGGGATTTGCCCTTGCTTATGCCGCGCTAAAATCCGACGCCCTGCGTAATGCGCTCCAAATTAACGATGATGCAATTATTTTTGTCATAAATACCGAAGGCGATACTGACCCCGATAACTACGAAAAAATTTTACGATAAAAGGAGGCAGTACCATGAAAGTTTTAAAGTTTTTATTGCTTTTGCCGATAATCGCGCTGTGTATCGGTTGCGGCTCGGACAATTCCGCCAATAATGCCCTGCGATTCGGCACTGGCGGCGCGGGCGGCATGTATCTGGCTTACGGCAACGAATTGAGCAAGCTGATTCAAGCCGACGGCAACTTTGATGCCCTTGATGTCAAGATGACCGCAGGCTCCGCCGCCAATCTCCGCCTCTTGCGCGAAAAATTCCTGGATTTGGCAATTGTCCAGAGCGATACTCTTTCCAACGCCATTAACGGGCGCGGCGTCTTCGCTACTGCCGGTCCGGGCTTCGGCTACGCCGCCGTCGCGGGGCTTTACACCGAGGCTTGTCAAATCGTCGTTTCGCAACACTCCAATATCAACGAGGTCGGCGATTTGGTAGGCAAAAAAGTTTCCGTAGGCGAACGCGAGTCGGGCGTCCTTCAAAATGCCGAGCAAATCCTCATGACTCACGGCTTGACCTTCGAGATGATTGAACCCGAATATCTTTCCTTCGCGGACGCCGCCGTCGCCCTTGAAAACGGGCAAATCGACGCGCTGTTTATAACCGCCGGTGCGCCCACCGCCTCCATTGCCGACCTCGCCGAGAAAAAGGACATTAAAATTCTCTCAATCGCTCCCGATATTCAAAATAACATGATGAAACTTTATAAGGGTTACACGCGTTGCGTTATCCCCGCCAACACTTACAAGAATCAGACCGAAGATGTGCAAACCGTCGGCGTTAAAGCCGTCCTCGTCGCCAATTCCGACCTCGCCGAGGATAAAGTTGCTTTCCTGACCGAATTCGTCCTTAAAAACGCCAAAAACCTTCCGCATAACGCCACGAACGATAATTTATCCGTCGATTATGCCGTCGGCGACATTCCTGCCAGTTTCCACGCGGGAGCCGCCAAATTTTACGATACTCAAGGCGTCAAGGTGAACATTTACAGCGGCAAATCGGGCGAAAACGTCAAAGCCGCTCAAGACTGATTGCGGGGAGGTGATTTTATGTTTACTGTCGAATTCAACATGTATCAAACGCTTGCCGTTGCCGTCGTCATGCTTTACGTCGGCACCTTGCTTAAGCAGCGCATTCAATTTTTGGAGACTTTTTGCATACCCTCGCCGGTCGTTGGCGGGTTGCTGTTCGCTATCGTAAGTTGTGTCCTTTACACCTCGGAGATTGTCGGCTTTGCCTTCGACGAGACGCTCAAGACTGTCTGCATGGTTGCATTTTTTACCTCGGTCGGCTTCCAAGCCAACATCAAAGTCTTGAAGAGCGGCGGCACCGCGTTACTAATCTTTTTGGGTTGTGTCTGTGCGCTGATTTTTGCTCAGAACTTTTTGGCGGTGTTTCTGTCAAAGATTCTTGACGTGAGTCCGTTTATCGGGCTGTGCACCGGCTCAATTTCGATGGTCGGCGGACACGGCACGGCGGGTGCCTTCGGTCCGGTATTGGAGGATTTGGGGCTTGTCGGCGCAACCACGCTTTGCACTGCCGCCGCGACGTTCGGATTGGTTGCGGGTTCGCTTATGGGCGGTCCGCTCGGTCGCAGGCTTATCTTAGGCAAGGATTTGCTCAAGACCGCCGTTCAAGCCGACGAGACGCCGCTTATCGAGGAGGAGGAGAAACATAAACGCTCCGTGAGCATGTACGCGCCCGCCGCTTATCAGCTGGCTATCGCAATGGGTCTCGGCACGGTCGTATCGATGTTGCTTTCCAAAACGGGCATGACTTTTCCGATTTATATCGGCGCGATGATTGTCGCCGCGATTATGCGCAACTGGAGCGAATTTACCGGCGCGTTCACGGTTCATATCGGCGAAATTAACGACATAGGCGGTATTTGCTTATCGCTGTTCCTCGGCATAGCAATGATAACGCTCAAGCTCTGGCAGTTGGCGGAACTTGCCTTGCCGCTGGTCGTGTTGCTACTCGGTCAAACTCTGCTGATGTTCCTGTTCGCGTACTTCATAATCTTTAACGTCCTCGGTCGCGATTACGACGCGGCGATACTGTCGGCGGGTTCATGCGGCTTTGGCATGGGCGCGACGCCTAACGCTATGGCTAACATGCAGGTTTTGACGGGCAAGTTTGCGCCCTCCGTCAAGGCTTATATCCTCGTCCCCATTGTCGGCTCCATGTTCGCCGATTTCATTAACAGCTTGACTATTACGTTTTTTATCAACTTCATTTAAGGAAGGAAGTCCTACAAATTGTTTGACAAAGGCATGACCAACACGCAGTTTAACATGCACCTCGAAACGTTGGCGAAACTCATCGAAAAGACGGCGAATACCGTTGAGGAAGCCGCGCAGATTGTTCGCGACGCCAAACTTTCCACCGCCGAAGAGGAGCATACCAATTTTGCCCTCAACTTTGCCGCCGAAAATCTTGCGCTCCCCGAAGTGCACGTCGAAAAGTAACAATCCGTTTCAAAATCAAAAAATCCCCCGCGATTATGCGAGGGATAATTTTTTATGTCTTAAGCTTGCCGACAAGGTCGCGAATATTCTTTAAGCCGCAACTGCGCAGGTAAGTTTCCAAATCGTCGGCGATTGTCATTGTGACGGCAGGCTCGGCGAAATTGGCGGTACCGACGGCGACGGCTGAGGCTCCCGCAAGGAAAAATTCTGCGGCGTCTGCGGCGTTACGGATACCGCCCATGCCGATAATCGGTATCTTGACGACCTGCGCGGTCTGCCAAACCATGCGGAGCGCGACGGGCTTGACGGCTCCGCCCGATAAACCGCCCGTAATATTGCCAATCGTCGGTCGCCACGTGTGAATGTTAATTTCCATGCCCATGAGCGTGTTAATCATTGAAAGGCAATCCGCGCCCGCACTTTCGACGGCGAGGGCGATTTTGGTAATGTCCGTGACGTTCGGGCTGAGCTTGACGATAACGGGCTTGCGCGTGGCGTTTTTGGCGGCGTGCGTGACGCGGGCGGCTTGCGTTTCGTCGGTGCCGAAGATAATCCCGCCGTCCTTGACGTTCGGGCAGCTGATGTTAAGCTCAATCGCTTTAACGCCGTCAACGTCCAGAAGTTTGGCGAGCTTGGCGTAATCCTCGACGGAGGAGCCGCTGATATTGACGATGACGTTCATTTTATCCTTAATGCGCGGAAGGATTTTGTTCAGGAAGGCGTCGACGCCGGGATTTTCCAAGCCGATAGCGTTAAGCATACCCGCCGGGGTTTCGGTGATACGGACGCCGTCATTGCCCCTGCGCGGCTTGAGGGTGATACATTTAACCATGACGCCGCCGAGCCGCTTAAGGTCGACGAAACTCTCAAACTCCTCGCCGAAACCGAACGTGCCCGACGCGGCGAATATCGGTGTATTCAATTTAATGCCGCAAAGTTCGGTTTGGAGCGGGTTATCCGCGCAGGTTCGGAAAGTTCGCGGCGTAAAGTTTTTGCCGTGATGTTTATCGATGTGCTGAATCAGGTTGAAGAGATTTTCCAAACATTGGCGGGCGTCGGCGTCGGTGAATTCCTGTTCGTTATGAATGGCGGCGTTACCGAGCTTGCGGCAACGGTGCAGTTTATCGGCAAGATTTTTATCCAAGCCGGCGTTTTCAATCAGCTCGAACAGATTATCGGGCGCGGTTTTATTTTCGGCAACGCAGAGCCACTTAAGGGCGGCGTCGACGGCGGTGCGCACGAGTTTGACGCAAGAATCGCAGGAAGTTCTGAGAGCCGCCTCCGCGTCGATACAGTCCTTGGAAAAGGCGCGATATTCGGGCTTATCGGCAAGGTATGCAAAATTATTCACGCGAGCCACCTCCGAAAACTTTTTCCGCGTCGAAAACGGGGCCGTCCTTGCAAACTTTCCTGCGCCCGTCGGCGGTATCAATCGAGCAGCTCAAGCACGCGCCCAAGCCGCAAGCCATCCGCTTTTCAAATGAGACCTCGCACGGCAGATTTTTATTCAGCGCGAAATCGGCGACGCCGCGCATCATAATTTCGGGTCCGCAGGTGTAAACGGCGGCATAATCGTTCGGCAGGTCGGGCAACAGGTCGGTGACGAAGCCCTTCTTGCCCGTGGAGCCGTCGTCGGTCGTGACGAAAATCTTTTCGACGAGCGGGCGAAATTCCTCAATCCAAAAGTTGACCTCGGAAAAGTTCCTGCCGCCGATAAGCACGTCGGATTTAAAAATCTGCGCGGCGCAAAGGAGCGGAGCAAGTCCCATGCCGCCGCCGACGAGTAAGATTTTGCCGTCGCGGGGAGTAAAGCCGTTGCCGAGTGCTCCGAGGACGTTAAGAGTATCGCCGATGCGCTTTTTCGACAGAATATCGGTGCCGCGACCCACGGCGCGATAAAAAATTGTAACCTTACCGTCCGTCGTGCCTGCGATACCCAGCGGGCGGCGCAAAGTGAGTTCGTCGGCGATTTTGACTTGAACGAATTGCCCCGGGCGGGAACTTTGAGCGAGATCGGGCGCGTCGAGAATCAGCTTGAAAATTTTATCGGCGACCGCCTCGTTAGATAAAATCGTTGCGTTGAATGTGTTCATGACCACACCTCCGCCAAGGATTATAGCATAAAAAAAGACGCGCTTAAATTTAAAGCTCGTCTTTGGTATCGCGCAGGTATCGGCGATTTTGACTTGAACGAATTGCCCCGGGCGGGAACTTTGAGCGAGGTCGGGCGCGTCGAGGACTAACTTGAAAATTTTTGCGGCGACCGCCTCGTTAGATAGAATCGTTGCGTTGAATGTGTTCATGACCACACCTCCGCCAAGGATTATAGCATAAAAAAAGACGCGCT
>CALFJE010000015.1 GCA_937877545.1 uncultured Selenomonadales bacterium
CGACGCCCCCAAAATCGAAATGCCACGGGAGTTGGCGGCGAGGCTGGCGCGTTCCAGAAAGGCGGCGCATTATGACTGAGCTTAAGTATTACGTCTTTGCGACGCGAAATAAGTTTGCCATGAAAATAGACGAGCGCGTCGAACCGCCCATGTTCAAGATAACGGAGACGCACGGCGCGGCAACGTGGCTTTTGCACCCCGACGCCCCCAAAATCGAAATGCCACGGGAGTTGGCGGCGAGGCTGGCGCGTTCCGGAAAGGCGGCGCATTATGATTGAACCTCTGCTTAAGGTTAAAAACCTCCGTCAACATTTTAAGATTTCGCGCAACTTTACGGTCAAGGCGGTCAACGGCGTATCGTTCGAGATTAACGCGGGCGAGACTTACGGGCTTGTCGGCGAATCGGGCAGCGGCAAGACCACTATCGGGCGCAGTATAATCCGCCTCTACGACCCCACCGACGGCGAAATTATTTTTAATCGCGATAAAATATCGGGCGAACTCAGCAACAAGACGCGGCGCAGACTCCGCAAGAATATGCAAATGATTTTCCAAGACCCCATGAGCAGTTTGAATCCGCGCAAGAAAATCGGCGACATAATCGGCGAGGGGCTGGATATTCATAAGCTGTACGCCACGCCCAAGGAGCGCAACGAGATTATCGGCGATATTTTAAAGCGCGTCGGATTATCGCCCGCGCACGCCGAACGGTACCCGCAACAATTTTCGGGCGGGCAACGTCAACGCGTCGGGATAGCTCGCGCCCTGGTCATGAATCCCAAGCTGATAATCGCCGACGAATGCATTTCCGCGCTCGACGTGTCGATTCAAGCGCAAGTCGTCAACCTCATGAAGGACATTCAAGACGAAACCAAATGCGCGTATCTGTTCATAGCGCACGATTTGAGCATGGTCAAATACATATCGGACAGAATCGGCGTCCTGCACAAAGGTTGGCTGGTAGAGACCGGCTCGACGCAGGAAATTTTCTCCAATCCGTTGCACCCCTACACGCAGAGTTTGCTGTCGGCGGTACCGCAACCCAATCCCGAAGTCGAACGGCGGCGGCAACGCATACCCTACGACGCGGCGGCGGCAAACTACGAAAACGCCGCAATGCGTAAAGTCGGCGATACGCACTTCGTCTTGACGCAGTAAAAATTTTTATCTGTCGCTTGCGGGCGGCAGATTTTTTTTGCGCCGTGTGCTATAATCATGAAAATTTTATGTTAAGGAGCGCGTTCGGTGCAATTACTTTACAACTTGACGGCGATACTCGTCGTGATACTAATCATTCCGGTGTTCATGATTCGGGCTTTGCGCGAGCGCGGCTTCGTGGAACGAATCAAACAGAGTTTCGGCTTCTATCCAAAGGGCGCACTCGACCCCGTGGCGAAAAAAAATTGTATCTGGGTACACGCGGCGTCGGTCGGCGAGATTGTGGCTACCAGCCCGCTCATCAAAGAATTCCGCCGCGAATTCCCCAAATCGCCAATCCTGGTCTCCGTCGTGACGACAAGCGGATACGAAATGGCGAATCGAATCATCAAGGACGCGGACAGCATAATCTACTTTCCGCTGGATTTGCCGTTCGTATCGGCGTCGGTGTTCAAGAAAATTTTTCCGCGAGTTTTCCTCAACGTCGAAACGGAGCTGTGGCCGAACTTCCTCAAGGCGGCACGGGAGAATAAAGTCCCCGTCATGATGGTCAACGGGCGCATATCGGAGAAAAGCGTCAAGCGGTATAAGTACATGTTTTCGATACTGCGCGACATGATAGGCACGGTGAAGTTGTTCGCTATGGCGAGCGGCGTCGACGCGGGCTACGTCAAGCAGCTGGGTGCGCCGCCCGAATTGGTAACCGTCACGGGCAACACCAAGTTTGACCAGACCTACACCGATTTGACAGACGAGCAACGCGCCAAAATTTTATCGGACATGGGCTTGACGGACGCGCAAGAGATTTTTTTGGCGGGCAGTACTCATCGCGGCGAGGAGAATTTTGTACTGAAGGCGTTCAAGGCGATACGCGAAAATCACCCCAAGGCGCGGCTTATCATCGCTCCGCGTGAACTTTTGCGGACGCGTGAGGTCGTGGCTTTGTGCAAGGCGGCGGGCTTTACGGTCGGCACGCGCACGGAACTGCAAAAGCGTCCGCCCAAAGGCGAGGACATAATTATCCTTGACACAATCGGCGAGCTGGGCAAGGTTTACGGCGTGGGGCATGTGATTTACGTCGGCGGCAGTCTGATAGCGCACGGCGGGCACAACATTTTGGAGCCGGCGGCGCACGGCAAGGCGATTATCGTCGGGCACCACATGGAAAATTT
>CALFJE010000016.1 GCA_937877545.1 uncultured Selenomonadales bacterium
GGACGCCTCGGCACTTGCCAACGGCATTATGATTTTCGGCAACGAGAACGCCAACTCAATCGCGGGCGGCGCGGGCAATGATTCAATCAGCGGCAACACCGGCGCGGATACGATTCTTGGCGGCGCGGGCAATGATAATCTGCGCGGCGAGGGCGGCGACGACGCGCTCTTCGGCGACGCGGGCAACGATACGCTTAACGGCGGTCAGGGCAACGACACGCTCACGGGCGGCGCGGGTGCAGACGTCTTTGTCCACATTGCCGACAGCGACACCATAACCGACTACACCGACGAGGATAAGATTCGCCTCGGCGAAGAATTTGCCTCGGTTACCTCAGCTTTCGTCAGCGGCAACGACGTTATCTTGACCGTCAACGAACAAGGCTCGATTATCATCAAGGACGGCGCGGGGCAACGGATAACCGTCGTCGATTATGACGGCAACGAGACGAGTTCGGTTTACGGCGGCAAGGACGACGCGGAAGATACGACGCTCACCGTCACCGACGAGACCGCCTCTCCCGTAAGTATCGGTTCTGCCGTTGTCAACGTCGACGCCTCGGCTCGCACGACTGCCGTTAAGATTACGGGCAACGATTTGGACAACTCAATCGTCGGCGGCAAAAAGGCTGATACTTTGGACGGCGGCGCAGGCAACGACACCCTCACAGGCGGTTGGGGCGCGGATACCTTTATTTACACGGGCGGCAACGATTTGATTACGGACTACGGCGCAAACTTTGATAAAGTTTCGCTTGCGGGTGACGGCGCGAAGTGGCTAAGTCATATCACGGGCGTGAACGTCGACGGCTCCGACGTTAAGCTTACCTTCAGCAACAACTCTGCCAAGACTCTCACGCTCAAAGACGCCGTCGGGAAGAAAGTTATCGTCAACGGCGGCGTTCGTATTTTTAATGACAACGTTATCTCCACGGGCGACAAAAAGTCCGCGACGCTTACCTCGGCTTACAGCGGCACTTTCGACGCAAGCGGTTATTCGACCGTCAACGCCTCGGCGGTTACTCAAGCCGTCACAATCAGCGGAGCCAACTCAATCGTCGGCGGCTCCAAGGCGGACTCAATCGTCGGCACCACGGGCAACGATACGCTCAAAGGCGGCT
>CALFJE010000017.1 GCA_937877545.1 uncultured Selenomonadales bacterium
GTCGCGCGGCGGCGGGCGTTCAAGCGGCGGCGGTCACGGAGGAGGCGGTCACGGCGGCGGCGGCGGCAGTTTCTGAGCGGTTATCAATAGAAAAATAAACTCCCGCAAGGTCAATCCCTGCGGGAGCATTTTTGTCTGTAAAAGCAGAAAAGCCTCTGTGCGCGGGCGAAGAACCATATTCAGTTCTTGACTTTGGTCTCGCCCGCTGTTATAATTCATTTCGTAAATTTTTTTACATAACCAAGCGCGAGACGCGCCGCGACCACAAAAAAAGACTTTACTGTAGCCGATTATAGTTGACGGCTTAGATTTTGTCAAGCGCAACGGGAAGGAGGCGATACCCGAACACGAGAAATTACGAGAAACGGCGTTATGATTAGTTGCGGCTTACCGACAGCCGCTGAAAGGAGTTATCATTTATGGAAAGTAAATCTCAAATCTTCAGTCATCCTAAATTCGGCGAATTTTACACCCTTACGCGAAACGACGAAATATGGTTCAAAGCCTCCGATGTGTGCCGCGCACTCGATCTCAAAAATCCGTCGGACATTCTTAAACGTCTCGATGCCGATGAGAAATGCAAAGTGCCTGAAAGTAGCGTAGTGGTCGACCCTATTTTGAACATAGGGTCGGAAAAACGCGAAATTAACTTTGTTAACGAGCCTGGTCTCTATCATCTCATCTTCGCCAGCCGTAAGCCCGAAGCCAAGGAGTTTCAGCGTTGGATATATCATGAAGTCCTGCCCGCCATTCGCAAGTACGGCTACTATTCGCTCGTCACCGAAAACAAGCCCGTCGTCCGCAAGCCCAATCCCAAACGCCGCGCCGCCCAGCTCGCGGATGCCTGCGTTTATATTGCCAAAATGAGCAACGAAACCGTCAAAATCGGGAACTGTCACGACACAGAAGACCGCAAGTCGCGCCTTCAGAGCGAATACAAGCTGACTGTCGAAGAAATTCATAAGACATTTTTGATGCCCCGCAAACTCGCTCGCGCTGTCGAAAAGGCTTGCCATAAAATATTTTCTCCATTCAAAACGAACGGGGAATTTTTTAATGTCGATTACAAAACGGCGTGCAGAATTCTTGATGCTTTAGAGGCACTCATAATAGCGGGCGCGGCAAACAAGCAGGGCGTCCCCGTCAAAGCTGACAAACTCCTCGTCGACACAACGAACGATTAAACGTGTCGGCGATTTTTTTTTTGCGCAAAAAAACGCCCGCAAGGTCAATCCCTGCGGCAACTTTTAAAAAGTTGACAAACAGCAGTCGCGCCGCACCGTTATAACATTGGAGACATCTACGTCGCGCCCAAACATAATCTTGTTACTGCCGATAAAAAAACGCCCGCAAGGTCAATTCCTGCGGGAGCATTTTATTTCGGGTTAATCGTGCTTTTCGTCGGAGGAATAGCGGACGTAGCAAGCCTTGCCGCGCTCCTTCGATTCGTACAGAGCCTTATCCGCCAACTTGTAGAGCTTTTGGAAGTCATAATTGCCGGCGTCGGTGCCTATGCCGATACTGCAGGAGAAATGCTCCGCCGTGCCGACCTTCAAGATATGCAACTCGTGAAGAATTTCTTTGGAGATTTCGTCCGCACGATTCAGATAATCCGCCGACATGGCGGGCATATAAACCATAAACTCATCGCCGCCTATGCGCCCGATTATGTCCTTGGTGCGGAAGGCGCGACCCAAAATCAGCGCGAACGCCTTCAAAACCTCGTCGCCGATTTGATGACCGTAATTATCGTTGACGTGCTTAAAATTGTCGAAGTCCAGAATCAGCAGGACGGAGACCTCGCCGGGCTTTTTGGCGGCAATGGCGTTTTTGACCTCCTCCTCGAACGAACGCTTATTGAACAGCCCCGTCAACAGGTCGTGCTTGCTCTTGTTTGTGGCGTCGTAGAATTCCGCCGAGAAACGCGCCACGTACCAGCGGATAAACACGAACGCCGCGCCCAGAATCAACAGGGCGGTGATAATCGTGATGACGATGTAACGTCCGATGATTTGATTGAAGCCGTCGACGGATTGGGAAGTCATGAGTGCACCGACGATGCTGTTGTCGCTTTCCTGCCGAATAGGGATAACGTAAGCCTGGCAAGTCCGCCCGTTGATTCGGATACTGCGGCACCAAAGTTGCGCCCCTTTAGCCAACGTGTAGTTTTTGATAAAGTAGTCCGCATTAGTCTCGACGGCGCGGGCGTCCTCCTTATCGACAATCGAAGTCATTATCGCCTTATCCGCTAAGAAAAACGTCACGTCGATATTGGTTTGCTCCTTCAAGTCGTCGACAATCGCGGTTTCCTCCGAGACGTTAAAATTCATGCCGCGCCAAACGTTGCCGTCGGGCTTAATGCCGTAGTCGCCATAGCCGCGGCTTGAGTACAAAGCCATAGCCGCCAATGCCGTCGACTTCAAGTTACCCTGCTTTTCGTCGTAGAGCCCCGAACGAAATTGCATAAAGCCGATTGTCAGCGAAATTAAAGCGAAGACCAAGATTGGTATGCAATTCGCGATTAAGAGTTTTGTACTGTATTTCATGGCGGCTCACCTATATCGAGTCTCTGTAAAGAACTTTGACGCCGGTATCGATAACGGAATTTTTTTCGGTATAATCGCCATTCAGAGTTTCCACAGCGATTTTGATTCCGTCGTAGCCCATGATGTCGGGCTTTTGTTGCAAGGTTGCGTAAAGTGCCCCGTCGTAAAGCAAAGTCAACACGGCGTCGGAAGTATCGAAGCCGACGACGATTTGTTTGGAGTTCGAGGCTTTAATCTGTTCGCCGAGCGCGAGGGCAGTCCGTTCGTTGGAGCCGAAGAAGGCTATATATTCGGGGTGTTCGCTTACGAAAGTCTTGATACGTTGCGGCTCGTCCTCCATGAAAAAGGTATCGGCAAGCGTGAAGCCCGTCCCCTCGAAGACTTTGCGGAAGCCCTTGACGCGGAGCGAGGTGCTGGTGACGTTGTCCTTGTTGACCATCAAGCCGATAGTGCCCGACGTGATTCGCGACTCAATCAGCGCGGTTTTCATGGTTTCGCCGGCAATCATGCCCGCCAATTCGTTATCGGTAGCCAGGAACGCCACGCAGTCGAATTGGGCGGCGTTGTCGACGTAAATAATTTTAACGCCGGCTTTGGCGGCTTTTTCCAGACTTTCATTGACACCCGTGGGTGAGCTTGCAGCTAACAAAATGGCGTCGGCACCCTCCGCTACGGCTTGGTCGATACATTTCATCTGCGGCAAATCCTCATTGACGTCCGGACCGATCCATTTGTAGTCAATGCCGCCGAGTTCAGAGACCGCCTTGCGACAGCCCGAATCTATCGACTTCCAGAAATCGTCCGCCAAGTCCATTGTGATAAGATAAATTTGGTACTTGTTTTGGTCGGCGTGCGGCTTATCCGCCCCGGAGTGCGCGGTGTCCTCAATCACGACGACGTCGGGGTTTTGCGAACAGCCGCTAAAAAAAATCGCCGCCAACACGATTGGTATAACGGCTCTCAAAAATTTTAGAAATCTCATGACGACCACAACCCCCCAATGTCACATGTTGTTTAATGTATGCAGTATAACAAAGCAAAAGCCGCTTATCAAGCAAGATTTTCGCGGTTGCGATAGTGCTTGACAATCTGATAGAATAATCGGCAAGGAGGTTATGACATGGGATTTTTCGACAGATTGAAGGCGGGCTTGGCAAAAACCCGCGAAAAATTTGTAGACAAGATAGACGAAATACTTCACGGCTCGACGAAGATAGACGACGACTTGATAGACGAGCTGGAGGAGACGCTGATAACGTCTGATGTGGGCATGGTGACGACGGAAAAGCTGATAGCGGGACTTCGCAAGGGCGTGCGCCGCGCAGAGATAAATTCGCCCGCCGACGTGAAAACTTTCCTGTCGAATCAGATACGGGAAATTTTGACGGAGGAGGAGGGCGGCTTCGATTACGTCATGCCGCCGCGAGTGATTTTGATGATAGGCGTCAACGGCGCGGGCAAGACAACCACAATCGGCAAGTTGGCGGCGTATTACAAGGCGCAGGGCAAACGCGTCATGATGGCGGCGGCTGATACCTTCCGCGCAGGCGCGATTGACCAGCTTGAAATTTGGGCGGAGCGGACGGGTTCGGCGTTCGTCAAGCACTCGGAGGGGTCGAATCCCTCAAGCGTGGCTTTGGACGCGGCTCGCTCTGCCTTGGCGCAAAATATTGATGTCCTGCTCGTCGACACGGCGGGGCGGCTTCAAAATAAGTATAACCTTATGGAGGAGCTGAAAAAAATAAACCGCATACTCGGCAAAGGAATACACGGTGCGCCGCACGAAGTCTTATTGGTGCTCGACGCCACGACGGGGCAAAATGCTTTGCGGCAAGCGGAATTGTTTTCGCAATCGGCAGGCATAACGGGCATAGTCTTAACCAAACTCGACGGCACGGCTAAGGGCGGCATGATTATCGGGATTAAGGAGCAGCTCAACATACCTGTTAAGTGGGTGGGCGTGGGCGAACGGCTTGACGACCTCCGCCCGTTCAATGCCAAGGAGTTTGCCGACGCGCTCTTCGGGCTGTGAAATCCTTTCTTCCCGTCGCGCAAGAAAGGCTTATAAGAATCTCTTTGTTTAGGATCTACTTTTTCTTTGAGGTGCCAAAGAAAAAGTAGCAAAAAGAAAG
>CALFJE010000018.1 GCA_937877545.1 uncultured Selenomonadales bacterium
TCACTGTATAAATATGTATCACTTCTTTCAATTTTGTACATATTTATCGTAGCGGACACTTTGGAGCCGTTCGTTACGTCGTGGGCTAATAATTGTCCGCGTGCCGACCTCGTGCTGTTCGTCGATGACATATCCGACTTTACCCGCAACCGTTTGATTCGGAGCGGCGCGTTGCTCGTCGACATTCCCGCCGAGTACAAGGACGTCATGATTATTCATTCCCGTTGGAAAATGTTCGCGGATTTCCTGGAAGCTCACGGCGCAACTTACGAACAAATCTTCGTCACCGATACCCGCGACGTGATTTTTCAAGGCAACGTGTTTGCGGCGTTCGCGGGCAATTCAAATTGGCTCGGCTACGCCACTTATGCCGCAGACATAGGCGGCAATGTGCCGGAAAGCACCGTAAATTATAAATGGCTCGCCGGGTGTTTCGGCAAGACGGAAGCCGACAAGTTGGCGGGGCGTCAAATCATTTGTTGCGGCACGGTTATCGGCTCCGTCGACGCGATGAAGATTTTCTGCCGCGTCATGTGGACAAATCTTAAAGCCCGCACGGTCTGGGGCGACGAACAGGCGTTGATGAACTATCTGGTTTACAACGGGCTTTTGCCGATTGCGAATCTGATTGAGACGGACGTTCACAGCGGCGAAATTTATACGAACAGTCTCATCAAAGATAACAAAATTCGTGACGATAAAATTCTGCGCGGCGACGGCGGAGTTCCTGCGGTTGTTCATCAATACGACAGGCACGCGCCCTTAGTTCAGCTTGTCGACGAGCTTTATCGCGCCAAGGATTTTGTGTTCGACGGACGCTTTACCGACATGCGAAGCACGCTTGAGCAGGTTGTGTGTCTTATTCAAGCCGGCAAAACTGTCGAGGCGACGCGGCTGTTCATGCGCCAATATTTATCAGCCGCGCCCCTCGGCAAGCATACGGACGCTTTGGTCAAGATTTGGGAACTTTCCGCCCGAAAACCTTTGACGCCGACCGTTGAGATGTTGGAGGCGGCTTTGCAAGATACTTTGAGCAACGTCGAGAAATTTTCCGCAACCAATCTGTCGGGGATTTTCAGACTCCGCACGGCGGAGACAGCTCGCGCCGCGTCGACGTTCAGAATTTTTTTCGCAAATTATCTTTTGGAATTGAGCGCGGGCTATCTTCAAGCGAACGACGCCGAAAATTGTTTGGCGGGCATAAGGATGATTGAGGCGTTGAACATGCCGCCCGATAAGAATTTTTATCTGTTCGCGGCGAAGGCGAATCGGGTTTTTGGCAGGAAGGCGGAGGCATTGACGGCTTACAAGCGGGCTTTGGAGCTTAGCTGATTGGCTTGTTCCCAAAATAAATTGAACCCTCTCGAACAACGGGAGGGTTTTTTTCAGCTCAGGAGGTTGCGATAAATTTGCTCGTCGACCTCCTTGAACACGTTGAAGATAATTTCAAGCTCGTGCGTCGCAAGGAAATCCTTGACGGTTGTAACGGCAATCTCGGCGGCACGGGCGTTCGGGAAGTGGAATTCGCCCGTCGATATGCAACAGAACGCCACGCTTTTAAGGTTACGCTCGGCGGCAAGCGCAAGGCACGATTCGTAGCAGGCGGCAAGCTGACGTTCCTCGGCGGCGTTCGGCTCTCGACCGGCAGGGATAATCGGTCCGACGGTGTGCAAGACAAATTTGCTCGGCAAGTTGAAGGCGGGCGTAATCTTGGCGCAACCCGTCGGCTCGTCGTGACCTTGCGCCTCCATAAGCTCATGACACGCCGCACGTAGTTGAAGCCCTGCCGCAGAATGAATCGCGTTGTCTATGCAACCGTGGAGCGGCACGAAACAGCCCAGCAACGTCGAATTGGCGGCGTTGACAATGGCGTCGGCGGCAAGGCGCGTGATGTCGCCACGCCAAATTTTAATCTGCGCGGCAACGTTCGGAATATCTTCGGGCTTGACTATGCCGCGCACCAAAGTCTCTGTCGATAAAAGTTCGTCCTGCAACTTTAAAAAATTCTCGTCAAGCGGCAACGGCGGGCGCACGTTCATCAATGCACGCAAAAGTTGACGTTGGGAAATTTCGTCGTTGGGGATTCGTTCAAGCTCAAGTTGCGGCATATCCTTGAGCAAGCGGGCGTTCAAATATTTTATCAGCGTCCGGCGATTCATAAGCTGTTCAGCACCTCCGCAATATCGGCGTCGATAATCAAACTTTGCGCGGCAATTTCGTTGAGCACGAAGGCTTGACCCTTATTGACGCAAATGTAACGGGCGCGAGGATTGTTAGACGTAAGCTCCCAAAACGGATACTTGATGATACCGGGCGTGTTGCCGCCGACGCCCAGCTCCAGATAAACAATGTCATCCGTCGCGTAAGTCCGCAGGAATTTCTGATAGCGATAAGCCGCCGCGTGCCAGCCCGAATCCTCCACAAACTTATTGTCGATGCGCAGATTGGTCGTCATAACTTCGCCGCACCTCGGACAGCGCGGGATAAGCTCCGTCGGAACGCGCATATCCTTTTGAGCGGCAACCATCTTGCGGACGGTCGCCTCGTTGTCGTAAGTCTTATTGTGGCACGGCGTGGAACATTGAAACAAACCGTAATCGCCCTGCGTGTAGAAAAGCCGCGTCTTATCGAAACCGTTAAGCTGAAATAAATGGTCGACGTTGGTCGTCAGCACGAAATAATTCTTGTCGCGAACAAGCTCCAAAAGTTTGCGATACGTCGGATTGGGCGGCAGGTCGTAGCGATTATAAAAAATGTTGCGGCTCCAAAAAGCCCAGAATTCTTCGGGCGTGGCGTAGGGATAAAAACCGCCGCTGTACATGTCCTCGAAGCCGTAAGCCGCCGCGAAGTCTGCGAAATATTTTTGGAAACGTGCGCCGTCGCAGGTGTAGCCCGCCGCCGTCGAAAGTCCCGCGCCCGCTCCGATTAGGATATTCCTCGCGTCGCGCAACAGCTTGCCAAGTTCAGAGATTTGTTTCATGAGCAAATCCTCCTCAAAATTTTTACGCATGATAGCAGAGAAAATGATATAATGGCAACCGTTTAAGAATTTTTGGAGAGGATAGCACATGTTCAAAGTAAAAATCGCCGCCGCGTTGCTGATAGCGGGGCTGTTCTTGGCGATACACCTCGCCGCGCCCGAGCTGTTGCCTGAAGTCATCGCCCTTTTATCACGCGGAGACATCGTCGAGACGGCGGAGTACATAAGCAGTTACGGTTCGTTGGCGGTGGTGTTCGCGTTCCTGCTTACGCTGTTCGTCAACGCAATCGGCTTTCCGCCCGCGATAATCTTTTCCACGGCGAACACACTGATATTCGGCATCGTGCCGGGGATAGTCTTATCGGTGGTGGCGGAGACTGTCGGCGTGACGATAAGTTTTCAACTGCTGAGATTTTTTTTCCGCGACACGGCAAAGAAAATTATCCGTAAAAATAAGCGGCTGCGTTCGGTCGACAAGTACAGCTCAAAGAACGGCTTCACGGTCATGCTGATAGCGCGAATGGTGCCCTATGTGCCGAGCGGGATATTGAACGCGGCGGGGGCTTTGAGCTCCATGAGTATGCGCGATTATTTTCTGGCGTCGCTGGTCGGCAAGTTCCCCTCAACGGGCATAGAGGCGATAATCGGTCACGACGCCATTTTACAGGAAGAGGACTTCACGCGGATAATCGTGGTGGTTATCTTCGCTATTGCGCTAATAGGCTGGGCGTGGCGGTATCAGCAAAAGCATCATCATTGAGGAGGATTCGTCGTTAAGAGTATAAATTGCCTTGCCTTGGCAGGCATTACGTTGAAATTTTGGAGCAATGGCGCGTTATCACCAAGGAAAAGGGCGCGGCGATTGAGCCGGACTTCATAAAGTATCGGCAGGCGGAGGGGATTGCCGCCGCCAAAGCTCGCGGTGTCAAATTCGGTCGCGAACCGTTGCCGCGTCCGCTCCGAGACAAGTTAAAAATATTTCAGCCCCCGCGCTTATGCACGAGGGCTTTTTGTTTGCAAAATGTACACTTTTTAAACACCTTGAATCTGCGGAAAGTATATCAGCAAATTTGGGGCAGGTCAATCATTAGACGGCGATTTAACGCAATTTTAACGTAACACTTGTAGCCGCTTAAAAAAGTGTACTTTATCGACAGGGAGGGAAAAGCTGAATGGATTGGGGCTATGAAGGCTCGACGCGCAGGCGCACTTGTATGCTTATGGTCACGCACGCCTGTAACCTCAACTGCAGCTATTGCTATGAGCCTTACAAGAAAAACGCTTACATGAGCTTGGATTTGGCGAAAGAAATTATTTTGCGTGAGGCGCAGTTCGTGAAGGAAAGCGACCAATTTGACGAGCTGGAGATTGACTTTATGGGCGGCGAGCCGTTGATGAATTTTCCGCTGATTAAGGCGATCGTCGAATGGCTGGAGACCGGCGTCATTGATGTTCCACTGATTTGTTTTGCCACAACGAATGGCACCTTGCTCAACGACGAAATTAAAAACTGGTTGCGCGAACATAAAGACACTATCACCCTCGGCGCAAGTTACGACGGCAACAGCCAAATGCAGTCAACGAATCGCGGCACCGACAAGCATAACATAGACTTAGCGTTTTTCCATGAATTGTGGCCTCATCAAGCTTTGCATATGACGATTTCAAAAGAGACGTTGCCGACACTGGCTGAAGGCGTTCTGGATATGCAGGCTCACGGCTACAACGTCGAGGCATCTTTAGCAGAAGGCATCGATTGGACAATCGACGACGCGCTGATTTATCGCGAGCAGTTGTGCATATTGAAAGACGCTTATCTGAAAAACATCGCCCTCACTCCGTTTGACAGATTGACCAAATTCGTTGACGTGTTCAATTTGCCGCCTACAGAAAAAGTCCAGGTGAAATCGTGCGGCACGGGAAAGTATATGGCGACCTACGACATTGACGGCAAGAAATACGGTTGCCATATGTTTACGCCCATAGTTTTGGGCAAGGACGCCTTGTTGGCGGACGGGGTTGAATGGGATTCGCCCGAATCGACGGCTGATGACTATTGCAAGAGCTGTGTGTTGCGACGTTACTGCCCGACGTGTCCCGGCTTCAACTACAAGTATCGCAAAAATCTTGCCGTTCGAGATAAAAGACATTGCCCTATGGTTTTGGCGGAAACGATGACTGCTTGTGAGTTCCAAGTTGAACGTATCGCCTCCATGGACAAACTCGACGAGAAAGACGCTCAACACGGGCTGGCGGCACTTCAAGCTTATAAGGTGTTGTGTCATCTGGACATCACGAAGAGCCAAAGCCCTTACACAATTTGAACTAATTGCGTTCAGCGGCACCGCGTCGTTGAGCGTGAGCATGAGAGGAGGTGATAATCATGAAGATGAACATGGACGCTCTTAAGGCTCTCGAACTCAAACTTGCCGAATACAGCAAAGCGAACGGAGTTATCGCCGAGCATGAGTCGGCAGTCATAAACTGCACTTGTCAAGGCAACGCTTCTTGCACGGGGCATTGCTACGGCTCTTGCACCAACAGCTGTGCCGGTTCTAAAAGGTAAGAGCTTTTCGACAGGTGAGTAATCGACGGGGAAACGGTGTGGTAGCCTACGGGTCGCCGCGCCGTTTTTCGTTATGCAAGAGGAATTTAACATGAACAACGCAGACATAAAAATCAGCTTTACGGGCGGTGTCAATGAGGAAAACGTTCGGGCGTTCATCAACGAGATAAAAAATTTGATTGATAAAAATCCCGACAGCACCGCGCTGACCGTTTATATTTCTTCGCCCGGCGGGAACGTTGACATTGCCGTCGAGCTTTTTCATTTCTTGAAGCTGTTGGATTGCACGATACGGACTGTGAATATCTCCTGCGTTAATTCTGCGGCGATAATCATCTTTGCCGCCGGCACGGAGCGAATCTGCTTGCCGTGCTCGTCATTTTATGTTCACTCCATTACCAAAAATCTGAACGGCAACTTTACCGCCGATGATTTGTTGCGCGAAGCAAGGGAAATGGCGGCTAACACCGATAAAGTTGCGACGATTCTCGCCAGCATAAGCAGTAAGCATAAATCTTATTGGAAACGTCTCATGCGAAAAGGCTGCCTGTTGACGCCGCAGAAAGCAAAGGAGCTCGGTCTCGTCAATGATATATCAGAGTGTAAGTAAAAAATATTTCGCGTGGCTGTATAAGCACGTCGGCGCGTTCAAAAGAGACGTACTGCTTTGCGTGGTGCTGAGCGTTTTGGCGGTAATGTTTTCATTGCTGTTCGTCGAAGTCACAAAAATTTTTATGGAGGCTGTCGAGCGCGGCGAAGATTTTTCCTTCGTGCTGTTGATAGTTTCACTGACAACGCTCAAGGGTTGCGACATAGCTTGCGAGGAATTTAAAATTTACTTGCGAGAAACGAAATCTTTCCAGATGAATAACGAGCTGTCCCTAAAATTTTTCAAAGACCTGTTTACCGGCGGCGTCTCTTACAACGAACGGGTACATTCGGGCGATTCGCTAAGTCGGCTGACGACGGACGTGTTCAGCGTGTCGAACTGCCTGATAGGAACGATACCCGAATTGCTGTACGCGATTGTTTCACTCCTCGCCACATGCATTTACCTCGCGTCGATTGACCCCGCTTTGACGTTGGTGATACTCGTGATTATGTCCGTCAACGTACTGTTCGGACGCTCCTACGCGAAAAAATTATTGCCGCTGTCCAGAGAAATACGAATCGCTGACAGCACGGCTCATCAATTCATGCAGGAACATATTCAACACCACGAGCTGATTGTCACGCTGGAGAAAACCGAATTCATATGGAATCGGCTTAAAGAACTTCAAACCACGGTGTACAAAAAAATTGTCGCCATGACGAAACTGAACGTCCTGACGATGTCTTTGGTCGACGGTGCCTTGAATATCAGCTATATCGTCATTTTGGTTTGGGGCATATACGGGATTCAGAACAACGCTTTTACTTACGCCGAGCTGGTCGTCTTCCTGCAACTGGCGGGGCAAATCCAAGTTCCGTTTATCCAATTCAATCACAACTACCCGCTACTAATTTCGTCTATGGCTTCGGTCGAACGGTTAATGGAGTTTGAAAATCTGCCGAAGGAGAACGCCGCAGATTCTGTCAGATTTTCGGTTCCCGTCGGCATTGAATTTGCGGGCGTAGATTTTCGCTACAAGGAAGGTTCGCGCTGGATATATCGCGGTTTCAATCATGACTTCGCGCCCGGTAGCGTCACAGCTGTCGTGGGCGAAACGGGGGCTGGTAAGAGCACGTTGTTGCGGCTGTTCCTTGCCACGCTGATTCCGAATTCCGGCAATATTACGTTTTACGGGACGGAAAATGGTATGCTCAAAAAATATGCAGCGAGCCCGCGCACTCGCGGAAATTGCGTCTACGTCCCTCAAGGCAACAGCCTAATCAGCGGCACGATTCGCTATAATCTGCTGTTGGGCAAGGTCGACGCCACCGAAGACGAAATGCGGCAAGCACTTTACGCGGCGGCGGCGGATTTCGTTATCAACGATTTTCCCGACGGACTGGACACGTTGATAGGCGAGGGCGGCGTCGGTATCAGCGAAGGGCAGGCTCAACGAATCGCCATTGCGCGGAGCTTTTTACGCCCCGGCAAGGTAATTCTGATGGACGAGCCGACCTCTGCTCTTGACGCCGAAACGGAAAAAATATTCCTGACGTGCCTGACCAATCAAGTGCACGATAAAACCATTGTTATAGTTACGCACAAAAAAGAGGTTTGCAAATATGTTTCCGACGTTATCACTATCAAAATCCTACGGGAAGCGGACGCTTGATAAATCAGCCGAAAGTTATATTATGTGCGCGGAGGTGTTAATCATGTTCAAAAAATTTTGGGCGGGCGCGTTGACGGCGTTAATGCTTGTGGGCTTCGGCGCGTTCACGGAGGCAAATCAAGCGGAGCAGGAGGAGCAGTGTTGTCGCGGCGGCTACTATTGCGATTCGGACTGCGACACTTACGATGGCGATTATTGCGGACGTTACGGTTGCCGCCGCTAATCCCTAATCCCTAATCCCTAAAAAACAACCCGCCTCGGTTGGGAGACGGGCTGTTTTTTTATTGTCGTCAAGCTAATTTGCAGGCTCGATGTAGAATTTGGCGGCTAGTTCGTCGCTTATGGTGAAGTCGCCGAGTTCTCTGACGAACCTGGAGGCGGCACCGTGGAAGTCACTGCCGCCGGCTATCAGCAACTTGAATTGCCTTGCGAGGAAGAAATAATGTTGAACTTCGTCGGGCTTGTGGCAGGGATAGTAGACTTCCAAGCCGTCCATTTTACTGCACAGTTGCTCTACCAATTTGTCGTCGCCGACCAATTTAGGGTGCGCCAACACAGCCAGACCGCCTGCTTGGTGAATCACGTCGATAACCTCGTCGACTTCGGGCAGGTAGCGCGGCACGTAAGCGGGAGTGTCTTTGCCGAGCATCTTCTCGAATGCCTCGCGAACAGTCCTGAACGCGCCGATTTTGACTAATGTGCGGGCAATGTGCGACCGTCCGATTGAGCGGCTCCCCCCCGCCGCCGTTTTCAAGACGTCTGCCTCGCGAATATTGTACTTTTTGGTTTGAAGAATCTTAATAATTTCGCTGAATCTTTCCCAGCGCGCCTCGATAATCTTGTCAATCATATCCGAGAGGGCTTCGTTATAGATGTCGATGTTGTAGCCGACAATGTGAATGTCCTTTTCGGGATGATTTGCGCTAAGCTCGACCCCGGGGATTATATTCACGCCTCTGCCGGGATAAAGCCCGTTTTCGTAAAGATGGCGAACACCGTCAACCGTATCATGATCCGTTATGCCCAGATAGTGGAGACCGATTTTCTTCGCCGCCGCCACGAGTTCTTCGGGCGAACAGGAGCCGTCCGAAGAACTCGTATGCGTGTGCAAATCGCCGGCCATTTTTTTCCCTCCGTGACTGAATGTCCGCCTTCACGGCTTCTTTGTGATTTACCTTGGCGGGGGTGAGGATTTAACGCGGTTCGACTATGAGTTTGATAGCAGTGCGTTCACTCCCGTCAATTTCGATGTCCGTAAAAGCAGGAATGCAGATGAGGTCTACGCCGTGCGGTGCCACGAAGC
>CALFJE010000019.1 GCA_937877545.1 uncultured Selenomonadales bacterium
GCGGCGATTAAAGAGCTCGTAAGCATGGGCATCGAAGTCGAAATGCGCAAGCTCGTCAACGACCCGAAAATCGACGCAATGGACGCGCTCAAAGCCAAAGGACTTGCTTGAAAGCAGGGAGCAGGAATTGGGAATCGGGGAGCAGACTAATTCCTAATTCCCGATTCCTAATTCCTGAAAAGGAGGTTTTGCAATGTCGGGAGTAGAATTGATTTTATTGTTTATCGTGGCGTCGATAACGGGCATGGCGGCGGTTTTGGACGAAGCGCAATTCCACAGACCGGTTGTGGCGTGCACAATGACGGGAATAGTCTTGGGCGACCCGACAACGGGAATAATTTTGGGCGGCACGCTCGAAATGATGGCTCTGGGTTGGATGAACGTCGGCGCGGCAATGGCTCCGGACGCCGCACTCGCCTCCACCGTCTCGACAGTCCTGGTTATCGTCGGTCATCAATCAATCGGCGCGGGCATTGCGCTTGCCGTTCCGCTCGCGGCTGCCGGTCAAGTCTTAACGATATTCGTGCGCACTATTACGGTTTTCTTCCAACACTTGGCTGACAAATACGCCGAAGAGGCTAACCTGCGCGGAATCGAAATGTGTCACGTGGCGGGCTTGATCCTGCAAGCTCTGCGCGTCGCTGTCCCGACGGTCGCTATCGCAATGGTCGCGGGCACCGACGTGGTAAACAACGCGCTCAACTCAATCCCCGAAGTCGTGACACGCGGCTTGCAAGTCGCCGGCGGCTTTATCGTCGTCGTCGGCTACGCAATGGTTATCAACCTCATGAACGCGCAAAAGCTCATGGTCTATTTCTTCCTCGGATTCTTAATCGCGGTCTTCACCGACGTCAACCTTATCGGCTTCGGCGCGATTGGCGCGATTTGCGCTTACTTCCATATCAAAGACATGCAGAAAGACATTGCCATTGAGGAAGCGGCTAAAACCGGCGGCGGAGGCGGCGGCATTGAGGGCGACGACATCGACGATTCGGATCTTATGTAAGGAGGCGAGTTTATGGCTGAGAAAAAAGTTACCAAAGACGACCTTTTTTGGACGTTTATCCGCTCCAATTTCCTGCTCGGCTCCTTCAACTTTGAGCGTATGCAGTCAATGGGATTCTGCGTCTCGATGATGCCGATTCTTAAGCGCGTCTACAGCGACAATCCCGAAGAGATGAAGGCGGCTCTCAAGCGGCATTTGGAATTCTTCAACACGCAACCGTTCGTAGCGGCGGCGATCATGGGCATAATCGGCGCAATGGAGGAGAAACGCGCAAACGGCGCGGACATATCCCCCGCAACGCTGTCCGGCGTCAAGGTCGGTTTAATCGGACCTTTGGCGGGCGTCGGCGACCCGATATTCTGGGGCACGATTCGCCCCGTCTTGGCGGCTCTGGGCGCGGGCATTGCGCTCACCGGCTCCATACTCGGTCCGCTGATTTTCTTCATCGGCTTTAACGCGATTCGCCTTGCCACTCACTGGTACGGCGTGAAATACGGCTACGAAAAAGGTACCGAACTCGTCGAAAATATCGGCGGCAACGAAATGAAATTCTTGACGGAAGGCGCGTCGGTCTTGGGCTTGCTGGTTATGGGCGCGCTCGTCGCCAAGTGGACAACCGTCAACATGCCGCTGGTAATTTCCGAATACGATAACGCAATGGGCGAGCACGTCGTCACGACACTCCAAACAATCCTGGACAGCTTGATGCCCGGTATCGTGGCTCTGTTAATGACCTTCGCTTGTATGTGGCTGCTAAAACGCGGCATGAACCCGCTGATAATCATAATCGGGCTGTTCGCGATAGGCATTGCAGGCTACGCCATCGGACTTTTTGCTTAATATCCATTAACCACACCTTACCCAAACAAAAGAGTCTCAAGGTTACCTTTGAGGCTCTTTTGCGGTATAATCGCGACGGGTGATATTTATGCGCGGAATGATTTGGGCGTTGACTATGTTGTTCGGGCTGATGTGGATGGAATTTTACCACTTCACGACGACCGATTACTCCATGCGACAAAACGAGCACCGACGGAAATTGGGCGCGGTGTACATGACGCTCAACAATCCGTTTTACGAGGTAATAGACGAAGAAATTCGCACGGAGGTCGAAAATCACGGCGACGTTTTAATTTCGCGAGACCCCGCGCTGAGCGTGGCGAAACAGCACGAGGAAATTCGGGAGTTAATAGATATGGGCGTGGAGCTGATATTTATCAATCCGGTGAATTGGCGCGAGGTCGAGCCGTCATTGGAATTGGCGCGGGCGGCAAAAATCCCCGTGATAGCGATAGACACCAACGTCGAGAATGATTTTCTGGTGAATTGCACGGTAGTCTCCGACAATTATACGGCGGGAGCACAATGCGCCGAGCACTTGCTGAAAAATTCAACGGGCGGGAAAATCGCCTTGCTGAAACACTCTCAAGCGCGGTCGTCACTGGACAGAATGCAGGGCTTCAAGGAAAAAATATCGGCGGACACGGATTTTGAGATCGTGGCGGAGGCTGAATGTTTGGGGCAACTGGAAGTAGCTATGCCCGTCATGGAAAAATTGATTCGTTCGCACCCCGAAATTGATATAGTAATGGCGTTAAACGACCCGTCAGCAATGGGAGCGATAGCGGCGTTGCAGAGCATGAATTTGTTGGGCGACATAAAAGTTTACGGCGTCGACGGGGTACCTGAGACCAAGGAGATGATATTTTCGGGCAGAATGACGGCAACGGCGGTACAATCTCCGCGCCAAATCGGGAAAATCTCTGCGGAAATGGCGTATAAAATAATTTCGGGCGAATCGGTAGAAAAAATCATAAAATTACCGACGAAATTACTTTCCGCCGAAAATATTGCGGCATTTGACCTGGACAGTTGGAATTAAAATGCAAATTTTAACGGCAAAGGGAATGCATCGCCTGCTTTATTTTTGCAACGGCGTCATAATATTTACGTTAATGGGCTTCATGTGCGTAACGCAGGAGCGCATAAACAATTCAATGAGTGCGCGGGCATTTCTGGAATTGGCGGGCGCGATACCGCAATCGTCGGGCGAATTATTTTTCCAAACGGTAATATCGTTCGTAATATTCGCGTTGAGCGGGCATTATTACTTAAAAACGGAAAATCGGCGGCTGAAATACGTATTTTTTGCGACGGAAGTAGTAATGTGTATGATTTTAATGCGCGTGCTGAATTTGGCTTATGACGGCGTAATTTTATTGGTAGCAGCGGATTTAATGTATAAATACGAGGGACATCGGCAGGAATACGCGCTTTTAATTGCATTATTCTGCTTATATTTCATGTCGAATTACAATTTTGCGTTGTTCAGCACGAAAATAATATCGTTCGAGGCTTATGCGTCATATTACACAGCGGGAGCAAAATCGGTAATTCTCGCGCTGAAAAATACATTTTACTCATTAAATATCGTGTGTTTCGTATTTTATTTGGTGCTGGTGATAAAAAACAGTCACGAGGAGCACGAACGGACGCGCTTATTAAATGAGAAATTGGAGGAGGCAAATCAGCGACTGCGGGCTTACGCGATAGAGGTCGCACAAATGGCGGAAACACGCGAACGAAACCGCTTGGCGCGGGAAATTCACGACACGCTCGGACATGCTTTGACAGGAATAGCGGCGGGGCTGGACGCCTGCTTAATGACGCTGGAAATCGCGCCGGAAGTGACGAAAAATCAGCTGAATAAAATACGCGACGCGGCAAAAAAAGGAATAACGGACGTGCGGCGGTCGGTAAAAAAATTGCGCCCCGACGATTTGGAGCGGCTGCCGTTTCAAGAGGCGTTAAAAGAAATGACGCGGGATTATTCGGCGTCGTCCGGCATGGAAATTACGTTCGAGGTGCTCAAATGGGCGGAAAATTTGCGTAGCGATCAGGAAGACGTAATTTATCGGGTAATTCAGGAGAGCATAACAAACGCAAAGCGACACGGGCAAGCGACTAAGGTAAAAATTCGGATAAGCGGCGACGAGCAGCGACTTTTAATAAAAATTTCGGATAACGGATGCGGCTGCGCGTCGGTAAAGGCGGGATTCGGACTTCGACACATGCGGGAGCGGCTGAAATTATTGCACGGAACAATAAATTATTGGAATGACGGCGGCTTTACGGTTGAGGCGATGATACCGTTAAATCGGAGTGAAAAATAATGATAAAAATAATAATCGCGGACGACCAGGATTTAATTCGAGAAAGTCTGCAAATAATCTTGAACATGAATTCGGATATAAAAGTCATAGGGCTTGCGGAAAACGGTCAGCGAGTATTGGAACAAATGAAAAAAAATTTGCCGGACATAATTTTAATGGATATAAGAATGCCGGAAATGGACGGAGTATTGTGCACGAAAATAGTAAAAGAGCGTTATCCTGATGTAAAAATAATCATTTTAACGACGTTCGACGACGACGAATATGTATTTTACGCGTTAAAATACGGAGCAAGCGGGTATTTATTAAAAGGTTGCTCGGTACAGGAGCTTACGGCGTCGATACATACGGTAATGAACGGCGGCTCGATATTAAATGCAAGCGTGATAACAAAGGTGGTAAAATTATTTAATCAGTTGGCGCAGGCGAATATCGCAATGGGAATTGAAGGTCGGAGCGTCGAAGAATTAAATAAAACGGAAAGAAATATCGCGAGTTGGGTAGGACGCGGGCTGTCGAACAAGGAAATAGCGGAAAAATTATATTTATCCGAGGGAACGGTGAGAAATGCGTTGAGTTCGGCATTATCGAAATTAAATTTGCGCGACCGCACGCAATTGGCGATATGGGCGGTGCAAACGGGCTTGGCAAGTGATTTTCATGCTTAAAAAATCGATAATCGCGGTAATAATCGCGATAATTTTTTTGAATTGGCAAATGAGCCGCCCGAAAATGCTGACGGTAGGAATATTTGCGGGAAATAATTGGGACGTGCCGCAGGGCGAACCGTATGCGATAATCGATGCGGTAATAAAGGATTTCGAGGCGGAAAATCCCGGAATAAGTGTAAAATACGTGAGCGGCATAAAAAAGGAGGATTACAGCGAATGGCTTGCGGAAAAATTTATTTCAGGGGAAGAACCCGATATTTTTTTTATTTTGGCGGAGGATTTTAATCTGTACGCGTCGATGGGCGGTTTGATGAATTTAAACGGATTTATTGCTACGGATAAGAATTTTTCGGCGGAAGTTTATTATCCTGCGGCATTTAATTTCGGGAAATACGAGAATATCAGCTACGCGTTGCCGTGCGAAAGCACTTTGACGTTTATGTTCGTGAATAAAACCCTGTTGGCGCAAGAAAATATCGCCTTGCCGAAAAATGATTGGACGTGGGACGATTTTTTAAATATATGTCGGCGGGTGACGCGGGATATTGACGGCGACGGCGTGCCCGACCAATTCGGTTGCTACGATTATTCGTGGCAGGACGCGGCTATTTCAAACGGAATGAAATTTTTCCGCGACGACGGGAAAGCGTCATATTTTGCCGATTCGCGAATGGAGGCGTCGATAAAATTCATAATGGAATTGCGCGACGTAAGCGGCGGCTTTGCGATCTCGCCGAAAGATTTTGATGTCGGGCGCGTGGCGTTCAGACCGTTTACGTTCGCGGAATATCGCACCTACAAGCCTTATCCGTGGCGAATCAAAAAATACACGTCGTTTGAGTGGGATTGCATAAAAATGCCCGCCGGCAAATCGGGCGGGAATATCTCGGTCATGGACACGTTGCTAATCGGCATGAGCGCACGCACGCGGCATAAAGACTTGGCGTGGGCATTGCTTAAAAAATTGTGCTACGACGTGAAAACTCAGCAATTGATACTGGAAAAATCGCAAGCGTTGCCGGTGCGCCGCGACGTGATAATCTCGGCGAAGGCGGCGGAAATATTCTCGTGGGAGACGCGGGAAAACGCGGCGATAACGCCCGCCGAAATAAGCGACGCCATGGACGCGGCGATTATGCCGTTCAAGTTCAAAAACTACAAAAACGCCATGCTCTACGCCGATAACGAGCTTACGAAAATAATTGCGGGCGTCGTGCCGTTCAACAATTCTCTGAATAAATTGCAAAAGGAAATCAACGCCCGCCTGCAACATTAAAAAATCCCCCGCCCAAAATTTCCGAGCGGGGGTTTATGGTAACTACATACGCTTGCTTACTTAATTTCGACGGTCGCGCCAACCTCTTCGAGCTTAGCCTTGAGAGCCTCGGCGTCAGCCTTGGAGATTTTCTCCTTGACGGGAGCGGGTGCGCCGTCGACGAGAGCCTTAGCCTCTTTGAGACCCAGCCCCGTGGCTTCGCGGACAGCCTTGATGACCTTAATTTTTTCTTGACCGACATTGGCGAGGACAACGTCGAATTCGGTCTTTTCTTCTTCGGGTTCAGCCGCCGCCGCTGCCGGACCTGCCGCCGCAACCGCTACCGGTGCCGCCGCCGATACGCCGAAACGCTCTTCCATTGCCTTGACCAGTTCGGACAGTTCCAAAACCGTCATGCTTTCAATCGCCTGCATAATTTCTTCTTTAGTCATTATATTTCAGCCTCCAAATTTCAAATTCACGCGGCAAGAATCACGCCGCCGCTTCCTTTTCCTTCTTTTCGCGAATCGCATCGACGACGCCGACGAAATTGCGAATGACCGCCGACAGGACGCCCACGCAGTTTGCAATCGGAGCGTTCATGCTGCCGAGCAACTTTGCAACGAGAACCTCGCGGCTCGGCAAATTCGCCAAAGCTTTGACGCCCGCCTCGCTGATAACTTTGCCCTCGACCATGCCGACCTTAATCGTCAAAATGCCGGGGTCTTCGAGCTTGTTTTTCTTCATGAAGTCGCAAAGGACTTTCGCCGGAGCAACCGCATCCTCGGCGGAGAAAGCCATAGCGGTGGTGCCTTCCAGGTGCGAATCAAGCCCCTCGATGCCCGCCTGCTCAGCCGCTATGCGGAGCATGGTATTTTTGACGACTTTATATTGAACGCCCGCCGCACGGAGTTCGCGGCGCAGTTGCGTATCGGTCGCGACGTTGAGCTTGTCGTATTTCGTCAAAACGACGCCTTTGGAATTGGTCAGCCAGCCCTTAATCTCGGCGACAACCGCCTCTTTTTTGGGCGTCACTTTGCTCGTAACTGCCATACATTTTCACCTCCCAAAGCTTAATGAAAAAATCCTTCGACCGCGCAGACCGAAGGAAACTTTAATTGCAAAGTTACTTTCGACCTGAGCAAGTGCTTTAATCGGCGTGCCGAACTTGCCGTCTGCGGTCAAGATATTTGGTTATCAAATTTGAATCGGGACGCCGGGACCCATAGCCGCCGCCAACGTGATGGACTTAATGTATTGCCCCTTAGCCGCCGCCGGCTTGACGCGAATCAAGGTGTCGATAAGCGTCTGATAATTTTCCTTGAGCTTGTCTTCCTCGAAAGACTTCTTGCCAATCGGGCAGTGGATGTTGCCCTGCTTATCGGTGCGGTACTCGACCTTACCTGCCTTTTGCTCGCTGATAGCCTTTGTGATGTCGGGCGTGACGGTGCCGAGTTTCGGGTTAGGCATCAAGCCGCGGGGACCGAGCAACTTACCGAGACGACCGATAATGCGCATCATGTCGGGCGTAGCGACGGCAACATCGAAGTCGAACCAACCGCCCTGAATCTTGGCGACGAGGTCGTCGGAGCCGACGTAATCCGCGCCGGCGGCTTCAGCCTCTTTAACCTTTTCGCCCGCCACGAACGCAAGGACGCGCTTGGTTTTGCCGATACCGTTGGGCAGGACGATCGCGCCGCGAACCTGTTGGTCGGCGTATTTGGGGTCGACGCCCAGGCGCACGTGCAACTCAATCGTCTCGTCGAATTTGGCGGTAGCGGTTTTCTTCACGAGCGCAACGGCTTCGTCGGCGGTATAAAATTTGCCGTGTTCGACAAGCCCTTGAGCCTCGCGGAATCTTTTGCTTTGCTTTGCCATTAAAATTTTCCTCCTCGCGGTACAAACGATGATATCTCCCGCAGTGTCGAATTAAGCGACAATTTCAATCCCCATGGAGCGTGCGGTACCTTCAATCATGCGCGTTGCCGCCTCGATTGACGCCGCATTGAGGTCTTTCATTTTAAGTTCGGCGATCTCTTGAGCCTTGGCGCGGGGCAGTTTGGCGACCTTATTTTTATTGGGTTCGCCCGAAGCTTTTTCGATGCCTGCCGCCTTTTTGAGCAGGACTGCCGCCGGCGGAGTCTTGGTTATGAACGTGAACGACCTGTCCTCGTAAACCGAGATCTCGACGGGGATAATCAAGCCCGCCTGCTGAGCCGTGCGGTCGTTGAACTCCTTGACGAACGCCATGATGTTGACGCCCGCCTGACCGAGCGCGGGACCTACAGGCGGCGCAGGAGTAGCCTTACCTGCCGGAACTTGCAGCTTGACGACTTTGGTAACTTTCTTTGCCATGTGTGCACCTCCTTTCGGCAGGGACTATATCTTTTCAACTTGGCTGACATCCAAATCAACGGGCATATCCTCGACGAGGACTTTGAGGCGTTGCTTGGCGGCGTCAATGCTTTTGACGACCGCGAGCCGATTCTCAAAAATGCCGTCGATGATTCGCACGTTGTCGTTGACGTTGAAGCCGAGAGTGTTATCGGTGGCGCGACCGTCGACCAGTTCGGTAAGGATACGTTGCGCCTCTTCGGGGCTGAGCGGAATGGGGTCTTTTTCGGAGCCGACAAAGCCCGTCACGCCTTGCGTATTGCGCACGACGAACCACGAATTGTTGTTGACAATCATATCGACGAGGACGTAGCCGGGGAAAACTTTTTTCTGGACGAGGCGACGCCTGCCGTCCTTGAATTCGGATTCGGCACGCATGGGCACGATAACGTTAAAGATAACGTCCTCCAAACCCTGCGCGGCGATTTTGCTGTCGAGAGTGGCTTTAACGCGTTTCTCGTAGCCCGAAAAGGTGTGCACGACGTACCAGGCACGCTCGGTAATGCGCTCCGATTCCGGAACTTTTTTCTTATCCATAGCGATTTGTCCTTTCAGCCGAGGATGATTCGGAACAGCTTGGCAAACGCGGTGTCGCAAACCCAAATCAACACGCAGACGATAATTACCGCCAAGCCGACGACGCCCGTATACGACACGAGTTCCTTATTGGTCGGCCACGAAACTTTTTTGAGCTCGGTGCGGACTTCCTTGATAAATTGGACGATGCCTTTCTTTTCGCCCTTTTGCTCTGACAATGCTCTCACGCTCCGGACGAAATTATTTGGTCTCCTTATGCGGGGTATGCTTCTTGCAGAATCTGCAATACTTTTTCAGCTCGATGCGGTCGGGCGTATTCTTTTTGTTTTTGTTCGTCCTGTAGTTGCGATTCTTGCATTCGGTGCAGGACAGGGTAATATTCGTCCTCATGATTCAACCTCCAATAACATTTCGATTATATCAAACGGAAGCGACAATGCGGATAACGGGCGGGTCTTCCGAGCCGAAGGGGGCGAAGCCTGTCTTTTCGGCGGAATACTCCAGCTTGTAACCCTTGACCAACAAAGTCTCTTCCAGTTCCTTCCTTTCGATAAAGCGGCGAAAGTGTCCGTTGTTAATGAAACAATTTTTTACATACCCCTCTGCCGTTGTATTGGCAACACGTTCGCCTTTGCCAAAGAGCGGATCGTTCACGCTGCGCACCTCGATAAAGAACTTGCCGCCATCTTTGAGCGCGGCTTTCACGTTGGTTAGGAGCAAATCCTCTTGAGTGGCGTTTATGGCATGCAGGGAAAATCTGGAATAGCAGTAATCGTATTGGCGCGAATAAACCTGCTCCGAGCTGACAAAATCATCGCAGAAAAATTCGGCGTCGGCAACGCCCCGCTGATTAAGTTCGTCTATGGCATAATCGGAAGCGTCGACGGCAGTAACTTTCAAGCCTTGCGCGGCGAAGTACAAACTGTCGCGCCCGTTGCCGCAACCCAACTCCAGCAAAGTGGCGGGCGTTTTCAAGTAGCTCCGGCGGACGAACTGTGCGAACAGCGATGGCTTGTTAAGATTGAAAATTTTCTTGTAGCAATGATTCCAATGCTTTGTATCGCGCCGAAAATCTGACTGTCCGCAAAAACTTTCTTGCATGATATATCGCCCGATTTTGAATTTAATAAGCCCCTGTGGCAGGGGCGTTAATCTCAAGTGGTGGTGGCGGTGCACAGATTTGAACTGCGGACACAGCGGGTATGAACCGCTTGCTCTAGCCAACTGAGCTACACCGCCGCTGGAGCTGATGACCGGGATTGAACCGGTGACCTTATCCTTACCAAGGATACGCTCTGCCGACTGAGCTACATCAGCGTTGGTTGCGGGGGAAGGACTTGAACCTTCGACCTTCGGGTTATGAGCCCGACGAGCTACCGACTGCTCCACCCCGCGGCTCCGTTACAGATGCTTTATCCATAACAGGGCGCATAATATCACACGCCCTTAATTCTGTCAATAAAAAGTTTCGGCAGGATATTTTCAGACTCAACCAGAATTAGGGACTAGGAGTTAGGGACTAGTGATTTGGGAGGTTGAAATTTTGATTCACATAGTAATTGATTTGGAAATGAATCCCGTCAGCAAAAGTTTCAAGGACGTGCGCCGCTACATGACCGACGAGATTATCGAAATCGGCGCGGTTAAGCTCGACGACGATTATAAGCAGGTCGGCGAATTTCAATGCTACGTCCGCCCGCAATACGGCGAAATTACCAAGCACATTACCAAGTTGACGGGCATAACCGCCGAGACCGTCGCCGATAAGCCGACTTTCCCCGACGCTTTCCAAAACTTTATGGATTGGATTGGCTCGTGGGATATGACGTTGTACTCGTGGAGTAATTCGGACATCAATCAGTTGCGCGACGAGTGTCGATTCAAAATGCCCAAGTACGAGGTCGGCAAGCTGGAGCGGCAGTGGCGTGATTTGCAAAAGGCGTTCGACGAACGAATCGGGTTGCATTCGAGCCTCGCGCTCAAACACGCTATCGGCGCAATGAATCGGGACTTCGAGGGCACGCAACACACCGCCCTTGCCGACGCCGCCAATACCGCCGCTATCCTCGCGCTGTTGCAGGACGACGAAGAATTTTTCCGCGTCATGCAGCCCGTTATCGATTTGCTCCGCCCCAAGCAACTGTCGCAATCTATCGGCGACCTCTTCCCCGAACTTAGCAAATTGAAATTTGGTGATTGACATGAAGACATTGGGAATACTCGGACCGAAGGGCACGCACTCAGAGGAGGCGGCACTTTGGCTGAAAAAATTCACGCGGGAAGATTTTAAGTTGGAAATCTGCGCGGACATCTTCGACGTATTGACGGCAGTCAAGGAGCGGCGATTGGACGCGGGGTTGGTACCCGTCGAAAATTCGCTGGAAGGCTCGATAAACATCACGCTCGACACACTGGCGCGGAGCGATACCTTAACCGTAAGCCGCGAACTGGTTTGGCAAGTCAAAAACTTCCTCATGACTAAGCCGCCCGTCGACGTGCAAGCCGTCAAAAAGATTTATTCGCACGCTCAACCGCTGGCGCAATGCCGGAAGTTCCTCCATAACAATTTCCCCGACGCCGAGATTGTAGCGACGACCTCAACCGCCCGCGCCGCCGAACTCGTTGCCGCCGAGGAAAATTCCGCCGCCATTTGCACCGAACGCGCCGGCAAGCTCAACGGGCTTATCGTCGCCGCCAAGGATATTCAGGACAATCCGCATAACAGCACGCGCTTTTTCGAGATTCGCTACAAGCCCCGCGACGCCGCGCCCGTTACGCACTTCGACGGCGATAAAGTGCTGATTATCTGCCAAATCGACGGCTCCCGCGCAGGTTCGCTCTGTGAGGTGCTGAACGAATTCGCCAAGCGCGGTGTCAACATGACGCGGATTGAATCGCGCCCCGCTCGGACAATCCTCGGTGCATATATTTTTTTCTTCGACCTGGAGACCGACGCCGGCGACGACGCCTTGAACGAGGCGATTCGCGCCGTCTACGACAGGAGCATTTGGCTAAAAAATTTGGGCGTCTTCCCCGTCATACACGCATAAAAAAATCCCTCTCGGATTCGGGAGGGAAATTTTTTTTGCAATCTGCGCGGTTTAAGTTTTGGACTTGATGTAGTTGATAAGCCCGCCCGCGTCGGCAATGCCCTGCACGAACGGCGGCAAGGGTTGCGCCTTGAACGTGTCGCCCGTCGTAAGGTTTTCAATCGTGCCCGTGGACGTGTCTATCCTCAAAACGTCGTCGGCTGAAATTTTTTCCACGGCGTCGCCAATCTCAAGGAGCGGCAAGCCAATGTTAATGCCGTTGCGATAGAAAATCCTGGCGAAACTCGCCGCGATAACCACCGGAATTCCCGACGCCTTAATTGCAACGGGGGCATGTTCGCGGCTGGAACCGCAACCGAAATTCTTCCCGCCGACCATAACGTCACCCGCCTTGACGTTCGCCGCAAACGTCTCGTCGATGTCAACCATGCAGTGCTTAGCCAACTCCCCAGGATCGAACGTGTTCAGATACCGCGCAGGGATTATCACGTCGGTATCAATGTTGTCGCCGTAACGCCACACTTTGCCTTGAATCATTTAGAGCACCTCCTCGGGCGCAGAAATTTTCCCTGTAATGGCGGACGCCGCCGCTACGAACGGACTCGCCAAATAAACTTCACTGTCGACGTGACCCATACGCCCGCGGAAGTTGCGATTGGTCGTCGAAACGCAACGCTCGCCCGCACTCAAAATGCCCATGTAGCCGCCCAAGCAAGGTCCGCACGTCGGGCAGCTGACCACGCAACCCGCGTCGATAAAAATATCAATCCAGTGGCAGTGCATAGCCTCCTTGTAAATCTCCTGACTGCCGGGGATGATTATGCAACGAACGTCGGGATGAACTTTGCGCCCGCGCAGAATCCCCGCCGCTATGCCCAAATCCTCAAGCCGCCCGTTCGTACACGAGCCGATAACCACTTGGTTAATCTTAATGTCGCCCAGCGCGTCAACGGGCTTAACATTTTCGGGCAGGTGCGGCAACGCCACGACGGGTTTAAGCTCGCTGAGGTTAATCTCGACGGTCGCGCAATAATTGGCGTCGGGGTCGGCTTGGGCAGGCGCGATAGCCTTCTTGACACGCCGCGCAATGTAAAGCTCGGCAACCTTATCGAACGGGAAGACGCCCGCCTTGGCCCCCGCCTCAATCGCCATGTTGGAAATAGTCAAGCGGTCGGTCATAGACAGTTCGGCGACGCCCTCGCCCGTGAACTCCAAAGCCTTATAAAGTGCGCCGTCGACGCCAATCTTGCCAATCAGCGTGAGGATAACGTCCTTGCCGCAAATGTTGCGCGGCTTCTTGCCGGTAAGACGAACGTTAATCGCTTCGGGGACTTTGAACCACGCCTTACCCGTCGCCAAGCCGACAGCCAAATCGGTGGTGCCCACGCCCGTTGAAAAGGCGTTGACCGCGCCGTAAGTGCAAGTGTGGCTATCCGCGCCGATAATCAGCATGCCAGGCGCGACGATACCGAATTCGGGCAGGATAACGTGCTCAATGCCGACGCGCCCCTGTTCGTAGTAGTGCACGATTTTGTTCTTGCGAGCGAAGTCGCGCATTGCCTTAGCTAAGTCCGCGCTTTTGATGTCCTTGGCGGGTTGAAAGTGGTCGGGTATCAGCGCGATCTTGTTCGGGTCGAAGACGGGTCGCCCGATTTTCTCGAACTCCTTAATCGACGGCGGACCTGTAACGTCGTTCGCCATGACCAAATCCAAATCGCAAATGACCAATTGCCCCGCCTCCACGTTTTCAAGCCCCGCGTGTCGCGCAAGGATTTTTTCGCTCATAGTCATGCCCATTCGTATCACTCTCCTAAAATTTGTTTCGTGTTTAAGCGCGGCGAATATGTCTCCGAAGTCGGGCGGCTCGGCGCGTCTGCTGTTTGGTTACTTTTCAAAAGTAACCCTCCTAAAATTTACGAATAACGCCGCTGAATTTCCCTGAACACCGTATCCTCCCGCTTCATGTCCAAAGGTATCTTCCAACTCAACTTGTACAGGAAATTGCCCGTAAAAATCTTGTCGTAGGGAAACAGCGCGTAAGAATCATTCAAGTGGAACACCAACGTGTTTATGTCAAGGTTGTTAATCGGCACGGCGTCCATTTCGCGCTTGACCGCCGCGATATTGTTGTAAGCCAATTCTATCGCGAAGTCCACCAACACATAATCAATCAGCTCGTCGAATTCCTTGAGGTAGTCGTTGAAAAATTCCTTGACGAAAGCAAACAGCGGATTATGGCGAATCGCCGAGCCTTGGAGGAAAGTCGCCCGCCGCCCGTAAGCAATGCACCAAATATTTAACTTGTTGTAAGGCGCGGTGTAGTCGACATCGTGATAATATTTCTGCGTGAAGTAAGGCAGTTGCAAAAACTTGGCGTAACGTTCGAGCGGCTCCACGACCAAAATCGTCGAGTCGAGCCACAAGCCGCCGTGTCGCTCCAACAAATTCATGCGCAGGACGTCGGAGAAATGCGTCGGGGACAGTTTACCTTTGCGGAACTTGTCAACGATATGCGGCGCAATGTCAACGTAGCGGGAAAAATTTTGCGCGTCGAGGAAGACGACCTTGTAACGCCCCGCGTTCTGCTTGAGCGAATTATAGCAACAACTCACGAGCGGCGGCATTTGCTCTTTGCCCTGCAACCAGCAAAACCATATCCGATAATCCTTGACGGGCGGGCAATTTTTTTCGTTGATGACGGCTTGCGAATGCTTTTGGATCAGCGCGGCGTATTTTTCCTGAAGGAACGCCACTACTTGATTGTTGCGGGCGATTTTAGCCTGCGCTTGCGGCGGCAGCTGATTGTTCGCCAAGGCGTTCCAGTTTATGAACGTCGCGAAGTCGTTCAGCAGTTGCGGCGACCAAAATCGTTGGTCGATAAGCGATTGCGCCGCTTGCATTTCGCCGAATATCATAAGCACCAACGCGAAGTATTGTCGACGGACGGGATTTTGTTCGACTTGCGCCCGTTCCACGACTTGCCGCGAAATATTTTTCTCCTCCTCGGCGAATTTCGTTTTGTGTCGCGCTTCGCCCGCCAGTTTCCAAAACTCCGTGTAAAAATCCCGGAACGTTATATTTGCCATAGCTTCGGGCGGCAGGCTCGAAAGTGTTTCCGCCATTTTGAGCCGCCGACAAAATAAATCGAAGTCCGAATCTCGCCGCGCCGTCGCTACCAAGCTCTGCAGATTATTCAGCAGTAAATTTTCCATAAATCCCTCCGATTAGCAATAAGGAGCCGAGAGCGGAAAATCCCACTCCCGACTCCAAATAAGCCGCTTATGTTAATCAGTCTTTGGAAAGGTCGGAACCGTCTTTGAGCCAGCTCATCATGCCGCGCAGTTTCTTGCCGACGGTCTCGATTTGATGTTCGGCGTGAATCCTGCGCTGAGCAAGGAAGTTGGCGCGACCAGCCGCACGATTTTCGACGAGCCAGTTACGGGCAAAGCTGCCGTCCTGAATCTCGGAAAGAGCCTTTTCCATAGCCTTGCGGACTTCGGGCGTGATAATCTTCGGTCCGGTGGTGTAGTCGCCGTATTCCGCCGTGTCGCTGATAGATTTGCGCATCTTCGCCATGCCGCCCTCGTAAAGAAGATCTACGATAAGTTTCATTTCGTGGAAGGTCTCGAAATAGGCGATTTCGGGCTGATAACCCGCCGCAACCAAGACCTCGAAGCCGTTTTGAATCAGATGAGTTACGCCGCCGCAGAGGACGCATTGTTCGCCGAAAAGGTCAGTCTCCGTCTCTTCCTTGAAGGTGGTTTGGAGAACACCTGCGCGGGTGCCGCCGATACCGCGAGCGTAGGCAAGGGCGATGTCGAAGCATTTGCCCGTAGCGTCCTGCTCCACCGCGAAGACGTCGGGGACGCCGCTACCTTCAACGAACGTCCTGCGTACCAAATGCCCCGGACCTTTGGGCGCGACCATAAACACGTCGACGTTGTCGGGCGGAACTACTTGACGAAAATGAATGTTAAAACCGTGTGAAAATCCGAGAGCCGAGCCGGGCTTGAGATTGGGCGCGATTTCGTTGCGATATACGTCCGCCTGTTTTTCGTCAGGTATGAGTACCATAACGATGTCCGCCTGCTTGACCGCCTCGGCGACGTTGAAAACTTTAAAGCCGTCTTTCTCGGCGACAGCCTTTGACTTCGAGCCGGGATAGAGCCCGATAATGACGTTGAGACCGCTGTCCTTGAGATTTTTTGCTTGACCGTGCCCCTGAGAACCGTAGCCACAAACGGCGATGATCTTGCCGTTCAGAATGTCAAAGTTTGCGTCGTTGTCATAATACACTTTTGCCACAATATTCCCTCCAAAAAATTGCTAATGAAACTCGTGACAGTGTATCACTTATCGCCGCCGTGTTCAAGAGCTTTTTTCCGCGCCCAATATGCTTTCTGCGCGGCGGACATCTTGGCGCGGGTTTCTTTGGATGGATGTTTGCCGTATTGAGGATGATTTTTTCCTTGTAAAGCCATAGATAATTTCGCTCTGTGTTCGTCAGAAAAAATTTTGCCTTTATGAGCGGCGGACATCTTCGCACGTGTATCCGCAGAAAGAGGTTTGCCTTTTTTGGGCGAGGGCTTGCCTTTATTTTGCGAATGCTCGCCTTTGTTGCTTGCAGCAATTTTAGCGCGGGTTTCCGCTGAATGAGGCTTGTGCGATTTGCCTTTTTTGGCTAAGGATATTTTTGCGCACGTTTCTTCGGAATGCTTCTTGCCGTAAAACGGATTGTTTCTCCCACTAACATCAGCGTGATTGGCAGAAATTTTCGCCCGCGTCTCTTCGCTGGGATTTAAACCGCCGTCGCCGCCGTCCGTGAGGTTGTAGCCGTTCGGTGTCTTGCTGTTGAGTGTAGCAATCCAGAAAATTTCGCGTTCGTTCAGCATTTCGACGGGGCATACTTCGAGGACTTCGACCTTAAAGGTTTCGTCAGACCAGCCGTACTTTGCGATAGCCGCGTCGATACCGGGTCTGCCCCTCCTACTGCCGCGCTTGTGCTGATCGATCCGCATTTTCAGGCTCTGCCGCGTTTGCCCGACGTATTGCTTGCCATTGACGAGGCACGTGATGACGTAGATGACGCCCGTTGCTCCGCTCGCCGATTGACTTTCGCCGGCGGAACTGTTATTATCCTTCATACAGAAAAACCTCCTTGCCTGTTGGTTTGCTTGTTAGGCAAAGCCATTATAGCAAGAAGGTTTTTTTCTTTGTCAACGGCGCGATTCAGAGCAGATTCTTACTGTAAAATTCGCGTTCCTGCTTATAGTCGTTGATGGTATTTTCACCGCGCTCAAGGGCGATAAGTCCTGTGCGGATGACTTCCATAATGCCGTAGGGTGCGAGGAGCCGCGTGAATGCCGTAACTTTTTCGTCGTTGCCCGTTATCTCGAAGATGAGCGTTGTGGGCTGAACGTCGACGACGTGGGCGCGGAAAAGCTCCGCCATTTTGAGCACGTCGAGGCGATTGTTATCGTCGGCGGCAACTTTAATCATGGTCATGCCGCGAGTAACCGCCGTTGCCGAATCCAACCGTTGCACCGCTTGCACGACGGGCATTTTTTCCAGCTGCTTAATCATTTGGTCGATAAGATTGGCGTCGCCGCGAACGACAACCGTTATCCGCGAAAATTCGGGCGATTGCGTTATTCCGACCGACAGGCTGTCGATATTGAATTCGCGCCGGCTGAACATGCTGGCTACCCGCACCAGGACGCCGGGCTGATTTTCCACGTAAACCGATAAAACGTGCTTCATTGCGCTAAAGCTCCTCTTAAAAATTTTCCGCGCAGATAATATCACGCAATTTGCGAAGTTTCAAGGTGCTTTGATTTTATGGCGTGAAGGACGCCGTCTGCCAACACGTCGCCGAGAAAATTCGATAACTCCTTCGTCGACAGCTCGCGACCGTTGCTTATCCATGTGCTCAACGCGGTAATGACCGTCGTGAAATAAATTTCCGTCAGATATTTTGAGCGTATGTTATCGGGCGGCAAGTCAAACGTCGTCATGAATACAGGCGATATTTCCGCAATTATCTTGTCGACAAAACGCGCCTTGTTCGCGGGATTCAACAGGAGATCGAAGTAAACGGCTTGCTCGCGCTGAATTTTCGTGAACGCCGTCAGAAACGTTTCCTTGAAATTATCGGGCGAAATGTTATTGCGAAAATTCTCCTTTACGCCGCCGATAATGACGCGCTCTATCTCCTCCAATACGTCGTAAATATCGCGAAAATATTTATAAAAAGTTCCGCGATTGTAGCCCGCCCGCTCGACCAGCTCGCTAATCGTAATCTTGGCGACGGGCTTTTTCTCTGCCAGGATACAGAACGCGTCGATTAAATTTTGCCGCGTGACCTCGGCGGTAAATTGCCTGCGCATAAGCTTGAGCTCCTTATTTTCAACAAATGAGCCGCGATTGTCGATTGATAGCAACTTCCCGCCGAATTATACTGCAAGCAAAATCGTTTTGAAAGGACGGCTTTATTATGAAGACACGCAAGCTTAGGAATTTGGAAGTTTCGGCGATAGGAATGGGATGCATGGGCTTCACGCACGCTTACGGCGAAACTCCAAGCGAAAGTGACGGGATAAAGCTCGTGCACAAGGCTTTTGAGCTCGGTTGCAACTTTTTCGATACGGCGGAGATGTATTCGTACTTCAAGAATGAGGAATTCGTTGGCAAGGCGTTGAAAGATTTGCCTCGCGATAAAATTGTCATCTCGGATAAATTCTGGCCGGAGAAATTTCAAGGGCACGACTTCGCCGAAGAAAAGCTTAGCGAAACCGGCATACGCAAGAGCTTGGAGGGTTCACTCCGTCGCCTGCAGACCGACTATATCGACGTGTACATCGAACATCAGATGGACGACGGCTCGGAGGAGCAAGTTGCGTTTGTCATGGGCAAACTGATTGGCGAGGGCAAAATCCGTGCTTGGGGGCAGTCGTCGGCAACGCTCGACCAAATCCAACGCGCCAATGTCGTCACGCCTATTTCGGCGATTCAAAGCGAATATTCAATGATGGAGCGCAAGTGGGAACGCGACGTTATTCCGTACTGTGCGGCGAACAATATCGGCTTTATGGCGTTCTCGCCGCTGGGCAACGGCTTTTTGAGCGGCAAGTACACAAGCAAAGACGAATTCACGGGCAATGACATTCGCAGAGTTATTACGCGCTTTGCCTCTGAAAATATGGACGCGAATCAGCCGTTGCTCGACCTAATCAATCGCTTTGCCGCCGATAAAAACGCGTCGCCCGCGCAGATTGCCTTGGCGTGGGTGTTGGCAGGCGGCAGTTTCATTGTCCCGATACCCGGCATGAGGAAAGAGTCGCGAATCAAAGAAAATCTCGGCGCGGCGGATATTGAATTGACTGCTCAAGAATATTCGGCACTCAATGCCGAGCTTGCCAAAATAAAAATTCACGGTACTCGCGACGGCAAGGATATAAAGAAACTCGGCACCGTCCCCGACAATGTCAATAAGTGATGTTCAAGGAATTGATTTTGCTGTGCGTCATTTGGGGATTCAATTTCGTAGTGATGAAGGTCGCCAATGACTTTTTCACGCCGGAATTATTCGTGACGTACAGATTTTTATCCGGCGCACTCGTACTGGTGGCGGTCGCCTTTATCGTGAAGTTGCCGCCGCCGCCGCGAAAATATTGGTCGTGGATTGTGCTGACGGGCGCATTGCAAATAGCGTTCTGCTCGGTGGCAATGCAAATTTGTTTCAAGTACATGAGCGCGGGTATGGTCGCGATGCTCAACTACACAATGCCGATATGGGTAACGCTCTTGGCGAAATTCTTCCTCGACGAGGCGTTGACGGCAAAAAAATTGCTGGGCGTGACTCTGAGCATAGCGGGAATTTTTGTGCTTATGAACGACGACTCTAGTGGGAATTGCTTCGCGATTTTGCCGGCACTGGCGGCGGCAATCGGCTGGGCGGTGTCGAATATCCTCATGAAATTAAAGTTCGTCGGATTTAATCTAATCGCCTTGACGACGTGGCAAGTAGCGGCGGGCGCAATCCTCTTGGCGGGCTATTCGGCACTTTTCGTCGACACGCCGTCGGTTTGGACGCCGTTATCAATCGCGTGCATAGCCTACAACGGGATTTTGGCGTCGGCGGTGGCGTTCTTCCTTTGGATGTACATTTTATCGCGCATGGAGGCGAGCAAGGCGTCCGTATCGATTTTGGGCGTCCCCGTCGTCGGCGTCGTTTCGGGAGTAATTTTCTTGCACGAGCCGCTTACGTTGCCGATGTTGTTCGGAATGACAATGATTTTATCGGGTATCGTGTTGGTGCAACGGTCTTAGGGGTGATTTTATGGACTTTGTGACTTTGAACAACGGCGTTGAGATGCCGTTGATTGGCTTCGGCACTTATCAGATGCCTGCACGGATAACCGAGCGTTGCGTCGGCGAGGCTTTGGAGCTTGGCTATAGGCATATTGATACGGCTCAGTGTTACGGCAACGAGCGCGAGGTCGGCGCGGCGATAAGGAATTCGGGTTTGAAACGTGAAGAGATTTTCGTCACGACAAAACTTTGGGGCGGGCGCGGCTATCGCGATACCCTTGCCTCCATTGAAAGTTCGTTGCGAGCTTTGGACAGCGGTTATATCGATTTGCTTTTGATTCACGAGCCGACGGGCGACTTCAACGAGATTTATCGCGCTATGGAGGCTAAGTATCGTGAGGGCAGTCTTCGAGCGATAGGCGTTGCGAATTTCTTGGAAACGAATTTCAATCGCCTCCTTGAGTCCGCGCAGATTATCCCCGCCGTGAATCAGATTGAGACGCACGTTTTCCGCCAGCAAACGGCTATGAATCGCCTGCTTAAAAAGTACGGCACGGTTCATGAGTCTTGGTCGCCGTTGGCTTGCGGCAGGAACGGTATTTTTTCCAACCCGACGCTCAAGGAGATCGCGCAGGCTCACGGCAAAACGGTCGCGCAAATCGCGTTGAGATTTTTGACCCAACAAGGTATCCCCGTAATCCCGAAGTCGACGCACGCCGAACGTATGCGGGAAAATCTTTCAATCACGGATTTTGACTTGACAACGGCGGAATTGAAAAGGATACGTAGCCTTGATACGGGCAAAAGTTTATTCGCGTGGTGGTAAAACGCGTTCAATGCAAAACAAAAGCTCCCTTGCAAACGAGGGAGCTTTTTGCGTTGAGAAAAATTTTAGCTTGCCATGCGCTTGGCAAGAGCCGCCGCCTCCGCCGAGAGCGTCTGCACTTGATGAATTTTCTCTTCCGCCGATTTTATCGTCGTCGCGTTTTTGTCGTCCATCCATTTGGCGTAGTCCTGCGCGGCGGCTATAGACGTGTCGCAGATTTTCATGTAGAGGTTATGGAGCGTCACGGCATCTTTGGGCACCGGCAAGCTGAACAGCTCCTGCTTACGCGCCTCCCAATCCGTCAAAAAGGCGTCGTTAATCAAAGCCTTCAAATCTGCGCGGGTCTTGTCCTGCCCCAAATTGCCCAGCGCAAGTATCGCGCCGTATTTTTGCTCCGCCTCGCGAATCGCCGCGTCGTGACGAGCATTTATTTCGCCCGCCTTAGCCAAATAATTATCGAGTTGCGCCCGCCGCGCTTGCATTATCTGCGCCACGTACTCTTGGAAATTCTGCACGCGAGCCACTTGCCATTGAGCGTCCTTGCCGCGTGTCAACACAATCTGAATCGGGAATTCGCCCGCCAATTCCTTTTGATACAAAACCAAATCGGCAAAAGCCTCGTCGTTATCGGCGTCGTTGATTTGAATGTTATGCACGCCGCGAACCTCAATGTCGTTAAGCCCCGTGCGCTCGATAAGCTCCATGACGCCGATATTTTCCTTGGCGTTCAAGTCGCCCGTGGCAACATAGGAGTCAATCGCCGACTTCACGCTGAGCATGAGCGGAGTGCGCAACATCTGCGTGAAAGTCTTAATCGCCTCGCCGGCGTCGGGGGGCGTCACACCGACGGAAGCCGTCATGCCGTCGACAAAGCCCTCGTAGCCCGAATCGAGCACGCTGTCCACATCAACCACGCGGTGAAATTCCTGCACGTCGTGATTGGCAATCGACTCGCTGACGGTCTGTATCGCGTATTCGGGCGTGTCCTTGCTCACGTGAAAATAATAATAGCCGCCGCCCGCCGCGATAATCGCCAACGCCGCCACGCCCGCGCCCGCCGCCATTTTGATTCGCTTATCCATATCGTCGCCTCCATTACGATTTATGCGATTGTTATTCCTAATCGATTGAATTTTTCCTGCTTAGAAAATCCTGCCGCGAAGAGCCGCCCAAATCTGCTTGCGAATGGAGCCGTAGCCGCCCAGATTTTTTATCTTAACGTCGGCACGTTCGCGCAATTCCTGCGAGGACATTTGGGCATTGATTCTGGTAGTTGCCTGTTGTTTGGTCAAGCTGTCGCGGAGCATGAGGCGGCGAATTTGAGTATTCCGCTTGGTGTAGACCGCCGACGTCTCGTCAACCAAATGCTCCCAGCCCGCCTCGAACAAAAGCGGCACCTCCAACACGACCAGCCTCGCGCCGGTTGCTTGACAATCAACCAGAAAATCCCGCGCATGATTCAGCAAAATCGGATGCGCCACAGAGTTAATCCACGCCCGCTCGTCGGGGTGATTGAAAATGATTTCGCCGATTAGCCGCCGATTGAGGAAGCCTTCCCGCGTCACGACGTATTTGCCGAAATGCCGCACGTAAAGTTCAAACAGCTCGCCGCCGGGTTCGGTCAGCCACTGCGTCACGTTGTCAATATCCAGCGTCACCGCGCCGAAGTAGCGTCGCAATGTCTCCGCAACCGCCGACTTGCCGCACGATATGCCGCCCGTTAAGCCGATTATGTACAAAATCCTTTCACCTGCCGATTCCAAGTTTGTCCATGATAAAACGTTGCTCAGCCTCCATCTCCTGCCGCTCGTCGTCGTCAATGTGGTCGTAGCCCAGCAAGTGTAAAAGTCCGTGCACTTCCAGAAATATCACCTCGCGCAAGTACGAATGCCCGAATTCCGCCGCCTGTACTTTTGCCCGCTCCAATGAAATTATCACGTCGCCCAAAATGTCGAAGTCCGCGCCGATAACCGCAGGCTCGTCGCTCTCGCGGAAGGCAAACGATAAAACGTCCGTCGCCCTGTCGACGCCGCGATATTGCTTGTTAAGCGCGTGAATGTGTTCGTCGTCAGTCAAAGTTATGCTAAGCTCGGATTGCTCGACGCCGTAAGCCTCGCCGACGACATCCGCCGCACGCAGAATTTCCTCAAGCAAGCCCGCCTCGACCGTCAACGTCTCCGGCTCAAAGCTGATTGTTGTGTTCATGATTCGCCTCGTATTTTTCATAAGCCTCGACGATTCGCGAAACGACCTCGTGGCGCACCACGTCCGCCGAACTCAATTCCGCTATGCCGACGCCCTTAACATTGCTCAAAATTTCAATCGCCTCGGCAAGCCCCGATTGTACTCCTCGCGGCAAATCGATTTGGCTCAAGTCGCCCGTGATTACCATGCGCGACCCGAAGCCCATTCGCGTCAGGAACATTTTCATTTGCTTGGGCGTGGTGTTTTGCGCCTCGTCCAGGATTATGAATGCGTCGCTAAGCGTCCGCCCGCGCATGTATGCCAACGGCGCGATTTCTATCAGCCCGCGATTGAAGAATTTCTGATAGAGGTCGAAGCCCAAAATTTCCTTCAGCGCGTCGTAGAGCGGGCGCAGATACGGGTCAACTTTCTCCTGCATGTCGCCGGGCAAAAAGCCGAGCCGTTCGCCAGCCTCCACTGCCGGGCGCGTTAAGATTATCCGCCGCACCTCCTTGACGCGCAGATAGTAAGCCGCCAACGCCACTGCCAGGAACGTTTTGCCCGTGCCCGCCGCTCCGACGCCGAACGTCACCACGCGCCGCCGCATCGTTTCAACGTAATTTAATTGCCCCGCGCTCTTTGCCTGTATGTGCACGCCGCTTGCCGTTACGATTATCGTTTCGCCGTAAACTTTCTGATTCGTCAATGAACGACCTCCTCAAATTTTTGGCATGAATTTAAATCAATTCGCCCGCCGCGTCAAGATTTTTCCGCGTTCCTTTACATTACCCGCCGATTTTGATAAACTAGCTAAAAATCGCAGGAGGTGGCATGAGTTGAATATCGGCGACAAAGTTGTTTACCCGATGCACGGTGCCGGCGAAATTACGGGCATTGAGGAGAACGAGGTCGGAGGCGTCACGAATTCTTATTACGTCTTCCGCTTGCCGATTGGCGACATGAAGCTTATGCTGCCGGTCGACAAGGTTGAGGAGGCGGGTTTACGCGAACTCATTGACCCCGCGCAGGTCGACGCGGTTGTCGAAGTTTTGCAGGCGGAAACCGATACCGTCCAGGGCAGTTGGAATAAACGTTTCCACACCAACCTTGAGCGACTAAAGACGGGCGACATCTTGGAGGCGGCGGCGATTGCCCGTAACTTGTCCCGCCAGAACAGCAAAAAGAAAATTTCCAGCGGCGAAAAGCGGTTGCTCGACCTTTCAAGGCAAATTCTGATTACCGAGCTTGTCTACGTTTGCAATAAAACGCCCGAAGAAATTACCGCTTGGGTCGACGAACTGATTGGCGTCACAGAGACCGACGAAGATTAAGAACGGCTCAAGACGGGCGGCACATTGGCGGCGGCGAAAAGCGTTTGCTCGACCTTTCCAGGCAAATTCTGATTACCGAGCTTGTCTGCGTTTGCGACAAGACACCCGAAGAAATTACGGCTTGGGTCGACGAACTGATTGGCGTCACAGAGACCGACGAAACACCGAATCCATAATTGAAATTTGCATGTAAGGTACCTCGGTTGTATAATGCAACCGAAATTTTTTTTTGCAGGAGGTTTAAGCATGAGCAATTTTATTTTCGACTTGCAACGCTTCGACACTTTGACGCTCGTTGCCGACGAACCTCATCAGCGCGACGGCGTGACTTACACCGCCCTAAACGACGCGCAACTTAACCTCGACGACGACGGGAAAGTTTCGGGCATCGCAAGCGGCTCCGTTATCGCGACGGTCACCGGCAAGGAGGATTCCCCGACCGTAACCTTCGACGCCGCAGACGGCGCAATTAGTTTTTCCGCCACCGGCAACGGCGAAGTCCTCACGGTGACGACGCTGTTCCCGATTGAATTTATCGGCGGCGAATTCACTTACAGGGGCAACCAACTCATTTTGGCTGCCGGCTCCGCAATGAGCTTCGTCTTTAAGTTCGCGGATTACTCTTTCGCCAATACGCTCTACGTGGAAAGCGAGCTGACGTACACCTTCCATAAAGATTACATGACTAACAGCAACGGGCGGGGACGTACCGTCTACACTTGGAGCAACGGCGTTGAAACCCGACAAATCGAAATGGCAGGGCAAGGCGCGGTTAGGAATTCTTTTACCGAACGCGGCTTCACTCTCCTCAAAGGCTCAAGCGAGGCTATCACGATTGGCGGCTACACCGTGACGGCGACCGCTTTAGAAGATGCGGGCGTTAATCTGGAATTCGGCGCGAACGGATTAAGCCTCGTCCCGAACACGAACGACGGCACGCTTAACATTGCCCTCAGTCGCGGCGACACGGAAATTATTTCGGGCGAATTGGAATGCACCGGCGGCTCAATCACGCTCGGCTATGACCATGCCGTCACTTTCGAGAAGGGGACGAGCTTTAACTTCACGTGGAACAATTACGTTTCGACGATAACCGCCACCGACGAGGCGACCGTTGCCATTGCTTTGACGGACAGCGGGATCACCTTCACGCCCGGCAGCGGCGACGGCGGACTCAATCTCCTGCTCCGCAAGAACGGCAAGACGGTTTTCGCGGGCGAATTGAACATCACCGACGGCTCAATCACTTTCAACAGCGACGAACAAAAATTTTCCTTCACCGAGGGCACCAAAATACAGTTGGGAATTAGGGACGAGGAAATTGGAATTGAAGTCGTTGGCGGCGACGCAAGCTTTAAAGTGGAGGCGAACGCCGACGGCAGTTTTACAATCACGCCCGACAACGGCGACGGCAAGTTAAATCTTACGCTGAGCAACGACGAGGGCGACTCCATATCTGCTACGCTGGAGGTTTTGAGCGGCTCGTTCACTTTGGGCGACGGCGGCACGTTGAGCCTCGCCAAGGATACCGAGTTGGAATTGGACTTCGGCGGCGGCTACGTCGTCAACCTTAAAACGACCGACGCGGCGGGCGGCTCCATTTCATTGAGCACGGACGGCATTACCTTCGCACCCAATTCCGACGACGGCGGCTTAAAACTTACCGTCACCCGCGACGGCGTAACCCGTACCGCCTCCCTCGACGTGACAGGCTCCGTTACCTACAAGCTCGACGGCTCCATTTTCCTCGCGCAAGGCACCGTCGTTAAGAACGTCTTCGAGGACGGCAACATCTTAACAATCACTGCAAACACCGACGCCGGCGGCTCCATCGTCTTTAATCCGCAAACCGGTTTGATCATTACGCCTTCCACGCCCGACGCGCTCGACATGGTTTTAGCTCATGACGACCTTAAAATTATGTCAATCTATTACGTATCCGGCGCGGTTAATTATAAAGGAGGTGTTGTTACCGTAATTGACGGCGCGGAAGTTCACTTGGACAACAACATCACGGGCTACTCTGCAACGATTAAATCCGTGGGCGGCTCCGGGTCTTTTGCTTTCGGCGAAAACAGTATGCGTTACACCGCCAATGAGAATACCAAACTTCTGCTCGCTTTCAGTGACGGCTATGATTGGGAATTGCAAAACGGCACTGTCACTATCCTTTTCACTGACACCGAGCATTTTAAGCAGATTTTGACGGCAGGCAGTATCTTTAAATCCGGCTCCGTTCCTAAAGTAGTCAACCCGCTTGATGCCGACCTTATCTGTCTTGAAACCGCCGGCAACTACACGCTAAACGACATTAACATTTCTGCCGCCAAAGACGACACCGAAATTTATCTCCCGAACTACGACACAATTCATTTTGCGTCGGAGGCGGGCGTTACGGCTAACGGTTGCAACTTTGGCGGTAACGGCTCAATTACCATTACAAATGGAGGAGGATTTATGAGTACCACAATCACTAAAGGCACTACCTTAACACTCGACGGCGTGACGTACACCGCGCTCGACGACACCCAACTTAACCTCGACGACGACGGGAAAGTTTCGGGCATTGCAAGCGGCTCCGTCACGGCGAAAGTCACCGGCAAGGAGGATTCCCCGACCGTAACCTTCGATGCCACCGACGGCGCGTTTAACTTCACTGCCACCGGCAACGGCGAAGTCATTTCGATAACGCCCTTCCCAATTGAGTTCATCAGCGGCGAATTCACTTACACGGGCGGCAGAATAGACATAACCGCCGGCTCCGACCTGGCTGTCAGCACTCAGCGCGGCGATTACGTTCTGCGCAACGAGAATCATTTTGAAACCGACTCCGCCTACATCTTTACAGCCACATCCCTAACCTCCGACGCCGAACACGTGATCAGCAAATTCAGCTTGACCAACGGCTCCGATACCCGCGAACTCAATCTGGAACAACTCGGCAAGGTCGTCAACACTTTCGCCGAAAGCGGCTTTACCCTCGTCAAAGGCTCAAGCGAAGTCCTCAACATGGGCAACTACAAATTGACCGCAACCGCCACCAACGCCGACGCGGGCTTGAATATGGAGCTGGGCGAGGCAGGTTTGACCTTCGTCCCGAACAAAAACGACGGCACGCTTAACGTTTCCCTCAGTCGCAACGGCAATACGATTTTTGGCGGCGAATTGGAATGCACCAACGGCTCAATCACGCTCGGCTACGACCACGCCGTCACGTTCGCCAAGGATACAAGCTTCAACTTCACGACGCCCAACAACACGGTTTTGACCGTAACCGCCAACGGCGAGGCAACTACCGCTATCGCTTTAACCGACAACGGAATTACTTTCACGCCCGGCAGCGGCGACGGCGGCTTGGATATTTCGCTCAGCAAAAAGGGTTCGCAGGTTTTTGAAGGCTCCTTGAACATCACCGACGGCACGATAACTTTCGATACAGACGAAAGAAAATTCTCCTTCAGCGACGGCACCAAGATTGCGCTGGGCATTGGCAATTTGGAGTTGGGGATTGAAGTCGTCGGCGATACGACCGTCGGCAACGGCATTGGCGCGAGCTTTAAAATCGACGCGGACGCGAACGGCAATTTAATCTTCACGCCCGACGAAAACGGCGGCTCGTTCAACATTTCCCTCAAACGGGACGACGCGACGCTCCTTAAAAACAGTGTCCTCGGCAACAGTTTGCTGAGCGCGGAGGACGACGACCTCGAAACGCTTTTTGAAAACAACGTCACCGTCAGCGGTCCGATTATGTTCAATCTCCAAACGGGCTTGCTCACCTTGGTTGACGGCACGGAATTTTCGCTTGCCTTCAAAAACTACACCCTCACCGCCACCGCGAAAGGCGACGCGTCAAGCACACTTTCCTTGACGGAGGAAGGAATTTCTATCACGCCCGAACTCGGCGACGGCAAATTGAATCTCGCGCTGGGCAGTGCCAACGGCTCCATGTCCGTTGACATAGAGGTTTTGAGCGGCGGCTTCGTCTTCGGCTTCGATGAGACTTTGAAAGTCGTCGAGGGTACCGAACTGCAACTTACCTTCAGCGACGATTACATTGTCAATTTCAAGGCGACCGACGCGGCGGGCGGCGCACTTTCTATCGGCGAAGACGGAATTACTTTCGCGCCCAACTCCGAAGACGGCGGCTTGGAGCTTTCCGTAACCCGCGACGGCGAAACGCGTACCGCCTCCCTCGACGTGACAGGCTCGCTCACTTACAAGCTCGACGGCTCCATTTCCCTTGCTGAGGGCACCGTTGTTAAGAACGTCTTCGAGGACGGCAACGTCTTGACGATAACCGCAAACACCGACGCCGGCGGCTCAATCGTCTTTAACCCGTCAACAGGCTTGACTATCACGCCTTCCACGCCCGACGCGTTCAATCTTGTTTTGAAGGGGCACGACGGCATTGGCGAATTTGATTTAAGCGAAATTACCGGCACCATTGCCTACAGTAACAGCGTGGTTACTCTGTCCGACGGCGCATCCTTTGCGGGCGTTTGCATTTTTGATTACAACGTGGCTCCACTCTTGGGTTTTTCAATCAAATCCGTCGGCGGCGACACTGCTATTGATTTCGACTTAACTCAAATTGCCATTACGCCTGCGACCGGCGCGTCGGCTACCATGTTCAATTCCGAAACCGGAAACGGTTGGACTATGTCGGACGGCACCATAACTGTCGGCTACTTTAACGACGAGTTGTTATACACCTTGCCTCCCGGCTCTGAGATTAGCGCGGCAATTCCCCTCTTGGACTTCATTTTGGAAACGGCGGGCACCTACACAATCAACGGCATGAACGTAACCACCGCCTCCGATAACGTTCGAGTTTTGCTGACCAACTACGACACGATAACCGTTGACGGCATGGGCTACACCGCGCTCGACGACAATGTAACGCTCACAATCGGCGACGGCGTCACGACCTGCGCGGGCGGCGAAGTCAATTTGACGTTTGAAGATATGAACATGTTCTTTAACTTCGACACGACAAACGGCTCGCTCTCCTACGACAGCACGAACAATAAGCTGTCGCTCGCGGCGGGCGCAGTCGTTTATATTCAGCAAGATGATTTTGTCGTTCAACTCACCGCCAAGGAGGATATTTCCGCCACCGCCATTCACACGCGCTTTGATATTCCTTACTTCCAATGGGACGGCACGCCAACATTCGCGATCGCCGCAATAAACAACGGCACACAGACTTTCGGCGGCGATTTGACTTTCGGCGGCGGAGTAGGGCACAAATTCAGCAGTTCAAATTTCAGCTTAATCGATTCTAACACCCACAACATTCACGACAGCTATATGGAGCTTACGCTCGGCAATTACAAAGTCAAACTCGCGACCGACGGCGATACCTCCTTTGCCGAACTCGACATGAGCACTGCGGGAAAAATCCTCGTCAACTACTACGACGAAAATTATAACGCGCCCAAGCTCACGATAAGTCGCGGCAACGCTGTAATTTTCGACAGCAGCATTTCGGTTACGGGCGCAATTATCCTCGATACCGAAAATCACACTATCGGCTTGTCTGACGCCTCAAAAGTTACCTTTGCCTTTAAAAATTACACCCTGACCGCCACCGCCAAAGGCGACGCCGCCGGCGCAATTTCCTTTACGGAGGAGGGCATTTCCTTTACGCCGCAGGAAGGCGACGGCACACTGAATCTCACGCTGGACAGTACGGACGGCTCCAAGTCTGCCGACATCGAAATTTTGAGCGGCGGCTTCTTCTTCGGGCTTGACGGGACTTTAAACGTCGTCAAAGATACCGAACTGCAAATTACCTTCAGTGACGATTACATTGTGAATCTCAAGGCGACGGACGCGGCGGGCGGCGCAATTTCCCTCGGCGAGGACGGTATTACTTTCACGCCAAACGAGGACGACGGCGGCTTGGAGCTTTCCGTAACCAAAAACGACGAAACGCGTACCGCTTCCCTCGACGTGACCGGCTCGCTGACTTACAAGCTCGACGGCTCAATCACTCTCGCTGAGGGCACCGTCGTTAAAAATGAATTTGCAAGCGGCAGAACTTTATCGATAACCGCCAACACCGACGCAAGCGGCTCAATTCGTTTCGACACCGAAGACGGCTTGACAATCACGCCCGCTGCCTCCGACGCGCTGACCGTTACGGTTTCCCGCGACACGGCACCGAACGTTGAATTCACCGAAATTATCGGAAGTATCTCCTACAGCGGCGGCATAGTAACGCTTGCGGACGGTACCGAATTTAACGGCAAGCTCGTCGATAATTTCCCCGAAGGCGACCCGCCCGAAGGTGCTCCTGCTGAGGCTCCGCCCGCTCCCATGGACGGCGACGAAAATGTTTCCATAAAGACCGAGGGGGGCACGTCGACCGTTGATTTCACCCAAGCCTATGCCATTGTCTATGCTCCCGGCGAAGGCGCGACTTTGACTTTGGACATCGGTCCGGGAAGTACGCCAATCGTCCTCACGGCGGGCAGTATTTCCGACGGCGGCAGTGCCGAGGGCGTCCCCGAAACAGGGCTTTTTGCCGGCACGAATTTAACCGGCGTGTTCAAACCGCCAATTACGCTCTTTGACACCGGCTCTTACACGCTCAACGACATGAACTTAACCACCGCCTCCGATAACGTTAAAGTTCAGCTGACCGAAAGCGGCACTATAACCGTTGACGGCATAAGCTACAAAATGTTGGACGACGCGGCGCAACTTACTTTCGACAGCGACGGCAAAGTTTCGGGGCTTGCAAGCGGCTCCGTTCAAGCGACCCTGGCGGGCGAGGACGATTCGCCGACAATCACTTTCGACGCCACCGACGGCGCGATTGACTTTGCGGCAACCGACGACGACGCTCTTGCCGTCACGTTCAGCGGGCGCGTGTTCAAATTCACCGAAGGCACCGCTGCCGTTAAGGGCGACACCGTTACGACGGGAGCCGTTAAGTTTTCGACTTCCGGCAACTATTCCCATGCCGATTACGAGTTCACGGTTGAGGACGCCGCCGAATTCACCATCACGACGGACGTTTTCAGTATCAGTTCCGAAAAATTCTCCGTCTCGGTCAGCGCGGGCGATTCCACGCTCAACTTTGACGTTTCGGGCACAGCCATTCGCGATTTCACGGATCACACCTTCGCCCTAGCGGGCGGCACGACCGTTGCTACCACTCTGGGCGACCTCACAATCACCGCTGCGACAACCGACGAGGCGGGCGGCGAATTTTCTTTCACGTCCAAAGGCATAACCTTCGCGCCCAATGCAAATGACGGCTCGCTTAACGTTTCTATTTCCCATGCGGGCACGCCGATTTTCTCAAACGGGCTTTCCCTAAGCAACGGCTCAATCGCTTTCAATCCGACAACGCAGGAAATTTCTCTCTTTGCGGGCACAAAAATTTCTGCCACGCGGGGCGAACAAGTTATTATGCTCACCGCCTCCGAAGATATTTCCGCGTCTTACAAGGTTGAAGATGAAATTTTTTATCTCATGCTCGATGACAGCGCGAAGGCAAATATTTCGGTTGTACGCAACGGGCAAACGGTTATCGACAATGCGAATTTTGAAGTCGGCGGTGTTTTCAGCTACAGACCTGAAACCGGCACTTTCGGCTTGACGGGCGCGAGCAGTTCATACGGCGACGGCACGAATACTTTTGCGCAACTCACGCTTAACGGGCAAGATGGCAGTCGTACCTTCAGGGCGGAGACGAACGACGTAACGCTTGTATTTATTCCCACCTACACCGACGGCAAATTTGAATTCAACTTCCCGAACGAAAACAAGCACGCAATGAAATTCACCATAAGCGATGACGGACAAACGGCTTTTTCAAGCAATATCGCTGTCGACGGCACGGTCGGCATTGATCCCGATACGCAAGAAATTTCCTTGGCTAAAGGCACCGTCTTGACGCTCACGCAGGGCACCAACGATTTGGAAATTACGGCACTCGACGAGGCGGGCGGCAAATTGACCGTGACTGACGACGGAATAAGATTTGTTCCCAACGCAGACGACGGCAAGCTCGAATTAAGTTTCGTCAACACGGGACGCAAGGCAACTCTGGACATTACGGGCGCGGTTGTTTTCGGCAACGACGGTAAGCTTTCTCTCGAAGATGGTACGGAAGTAAACCTCGCTTGGGAGGACGGCAACAGCCTCAAACTCACGTCAAGCGGCTCGACGGGTTCAATCAGCTTCGTCGAAAAAGGTCTCAAAATCACCACCGACGACGAAAACCTCAACATGACCTTTTCGACGCCTTCCATGTCGACGGACATTTCCGGCATCAAAGGCACGATTTATTACAACGCGGGTGATGTTTCATTCGACGAAAATTCAAAGATAACCGCGACGACCACACTCGGCGGGCAACCGATTTTCACGACGCTTGAAACGCTTGACGGCACGGGACATATTTCTTTCAACACGACTAACGGCGTCATTTATGCGGCGGACACGGGTGCGCTCAGAGTTACCTGGTCTCGCGACGACTTGGAAAGCACGTTCACGATAAACAGCGGCTACGTACAAATCGGGCACGGACTTTTTAAAATCGCCGAAGGCACCGACCTTGCCACCGACCTCAAAGATTTTGTTCCCGCGCTGTACTTCACGACTGCGGAGGCGGGCACCTACACAATCAACGGGCAGGAGATAACGACCTCCGCCGAAGGTTTGGCTTTGACGGCGACAGATAATTATATGTCCTTCACGACGAGCGACGACGTTGTTACCTATGACGGCATGACGTTTGCGGGCACGGGCAAAGTCAGCCTCACCGCCGATAATGTAATCTTGGGCGCGGGCGTCGAGGCGGCGGGCTTTGGCGAGGGCAATTCCTTCGTGCTGGCGGAGGCGGGCAACGTCACTGCCGACGCCAAAGTTTTCGAGCTTACGGAGCTTGACACCCCGATAAAAATTCCAATGGAGATCACGGTCACGGGTGCGCAAGACGGATTTACTTTCAGCCGCACGTTGACCAAGGAAAGTGAAGCCTACCTTGACGACGCCCTCACCGAAGAGGCTTTCGGCAGCTACAGCTCGGCGTATATCGGCAAAGTCTTCAGCGAAAAATTCATTTCGGCGGGCGACAGCTCCTATCGCATAAGGACGGACGCTATCGGCTTGGAAGACGTTATCGGCATATCCGACGGCGCAACCGTCACGGGCGGCGCGAGCCTTGCCGACGAGCCGACCTTGAGCTATTACAACCTCGTCACCGATACCGAAGGCACCTTTACAATCGGCGATAAAGCTTACAACGTCAGCGGCGATTCAAGCGTTGCGATAACTGCGCGGTTTGATGTCGATACGGCACCCTACGCAAGCAAATTCGCGAGCTTGAACGGCACGATAAGCGGCGACTTCACGGGCGGCACGTTCAGTATCAACGGCAGTTCGACTTTGCAAATTTTGGGCGATTCGGCGATTGACATTGTTGCGAACGCGAACGGCATGGAAATTTTCAACGTGAGTGACAATGCAACGCTTGCGTATTGCGACGGCGTCTCCAAAGCTAACACCGATACGGAAGGCACCTTCACGTTCGGCGCGACGGAAGATAATTCGATTGCCATAACCGTTCGGGGCGACGACAATATCACCTTTGAATTCAACGAGGCGCAATTCATTACAAGTATAACGAACCTCGAAGGCAATATCAGCTTCAGCGAAACGGGTTACTATTTGTCAATAAACGGCATAAGCGGCACATTCAGCGGCGAATTCTCTTCGATTGGAGCTTACAGCGGTGCGTTTTACTTTCACGACATTAAAGACGGCAGCGAATTTGTCACCGACTACGCCGATAAAATTTGGTTGCAGATGCTCGGCACGTCCTTTGCTCTTAACGGCAACAGTTTGACTTTGCTCGACGACAGCGACGGTATTTGGATTCGCGACAAGGAAATTACCGGGCTTGACGACCGCGCACTTTTGAGAGTTTCGGAAGCGGCTGCTTACACCGTCAACAGCACGACCATTAACGCCAACGCGGACGATTATATTGTCGGGGACGGCGAAAGTTCCGCTTACCTTTTAGCCCTGAACAACAGCACCGTCATAAACGGCACCGAGGCTGACGATTACCTGTCCAACGGCGGCGCAAGCGTCACGATAAACGCGCTCGGCGGCGACGACACTGTTGCCAATCTTATCGCCGAAAATGTCATAATTAACGGCGACGCAGGCAACGACGAACTTATCAACACCGGCTCGCTCGTGACAATGAACGGCGGCGACGGTGACGATATTATTTTCAATATAGAGCGAGTCAATCAATCGACGGGCGAAGTTGTAACAAGTCCCGAAAGTGTTTTAATCAACGGCGGCGACGATAACGATTACATTATCGCTGAAGGCTCGAACCTTACGATCAACGGCGGCACGGGCAATGACTCTATCGAAAACGACGGCTCCTCCGTCACGATAAACGCGGGCGAGGGCGACGATTCTATCAGCAACAGAGGCGATAACGTATCAATCGACGCGGGCAACGGCAACGACACAATCCGTAACAGCGGCTCCAATGTCTATGTCAATTCCGCCGACGGCAATAATCGGATTCGCAACGTCGACGGGCAAAACGATACGCTTATCACGGGCAACGGCAATGACACTATCGGCAACGGCTCCGCGAGCACGTTTATCCAATCCGGCGGCGGCAACGATTCTATTGCCAACAGTGCCGCTTATGTCACGGTGGACGCGGGCGACGGCAACGACTTCATCAGGAGTTTCGGTGCCAATTCCTATTACACGGCGGGCGCAGGCAACGATTCCGTTTTAAACGGTGCCGCCAATGTCACGATTAACGCGGGCGAGGGCGACGATTCTATCACCAACAGCGGCGATAACGTCTTGATTGAATACGCGGGCGGCAACGACACGATAAGCGGCTTCAACGCGACCTCCACGCTTTCAATCGCCGAGGCATATTCGACGGCGGTCAGCGGCGACGATTTGATTGTCACCGTCGGCGAAAGCAAAATCACCTTGCTTGACGCGGCCGGCTTGTCGTCCCCCAACATTGAATCGAATAATCCTGTCGTGACGTTGGTTGAAACGATTTTGAAACGCACGGCGGCAGGTTATCCCGCAATGGCGGCGATTGCCTTCGACCCGGAGGGCAAGTATGGCGACGAGCCGACCAATTACTCTGCCAAGGAAGATTGGACTATCACCTCGGCGGACGATTTGGAACTCCACGCCGTACACTACACGCCCGAAGACGCCAACGATAAATGGGTCGTGCTGGTTCACGGCTACGGGAACAAGCATAATGCCATGTATATTTACGCCGGGGCTTATCTTGCCAACGGCTACAACGTCTTGATGATTGACCAACGCACCGCCGGCGAATCGGAAGGCGAATGGCTGACCATGGGCGCGGCGGAAAGCCAAGACGTTGCCCTTTGGACGCAGGAAATTGCCCGCAGGAATTCTAACGCCAAGATAACGTTGCACGGCGTGTCAATGGGTTCTGCAACCGCAATGCTCGCCGCCGCCCGCTCCGACAGTAAAAACGTTACGTCACTCGTCGAGGATTGCGGCTATACCTCTGCCATGGAAGTTTTCTTCTTGCTTAACGACGCTTACGTTAAAGCCCCCGTCGAAGTTATTGCGGCTATGGATCCGGTAGGCAAGGTAATGACGGGCTATTATCTGCACGATGCCGCTCCGATTAACTCCATCTCCGCCGCCAAGATGCCGACGCTGTTCATTACGGGCGACGCAGATTCGGTTGTCCCGGTCAGTATGCTCTCCGAACTTTACGATGCGTCGGGCGCGGAAGTCAAAGAAAAATTTATCGTCGAAGGCGTACCGCACGCGCTTGCCGTCTTTAATGATTCTATCGGCTACAACAATGCCGTGTTCAGATTTATTGCCGAAGCTAACGGCGAAGGTTGGACTACCTCAAGCGCGACCGACAACATTTCTCTGCGCGGCACCAAGTACGACGATACAATTTACAATTACGGCGCGAGCGTCACGATAGACGTCGGCGACGGCAACGATTTCGTTTCCAACGACGGCCCCTCCGTCAGCATAAGCGCGGGCGCGGGCGATGATTATATCGCAAACGGCAAAGAAAGCGTCACCGTCGACGGCGGCACGGGCAATGACTACATTCAAAATCTCCTCGTCGATAACGTGACGATAAACGGCGGCTCAGGTGACGATACAATCTTAAGCAACGGCGATTCCAACAGTATTAACGGCGACGACGGCAATGATTCAATCGTCAGTTCCGGCTCGAAAGTGACAATTAACGGTGACGCGGGCGCAGACTACATCGAAAACGCGGGTACCACCGTCACGATAAAGGCGGGCACCGGCAACGATACCATTGTCAACAACGTGGACAGCTCCGTTACCACCGCGAGCTTGGGCAACCTAATCGAGGCGGGCGCAGGCGACGATTATCTCGTCAGTTATCACAGCTACCACCCGACGCTCCTGGGCGGCGCGGGCAAGGATTCAATCGTCGTAAATCGCGGGCACATGACCTTCATAGACGGCGGCGCGGGGAACGATACAATTATCGGACAAACGGTCGACACTCTTGAAGTCAGCGATTGGGCTATGGGCGGACACGCCACGATTCTTGGCGGCGAAGGCAACGATTATATCAATCCGTTCTATACCAACGACTCCTCAATCGACGGCGGCGACGGCAACGACACTATCATAACAAGCGGCGTAAACAGCACGGTAAACGGCGGCGCGGGCAGAAACTTGATTCGGTTGACCGAGACCGAACTCGACGACGGAGCTTATATCGTCCTGCGCGGGCAAACCACCGTTGAAGGCTTCAAGACGGGCTTTGGCGAGGGCACCGACAGCATTTATATCACGGGCGACCCGGGCGTCGACTTCAAAAAGGGCGGCTTGACCCTCTACGACGGCACCGACAGCTTGACGCTTGGCGACGTGCACGATACCGCCAAAGTTTATCTCTACTACGCCGAGACCGATTGGACGCGCAAGGAAATCTTTATCGCCCCCAACGATTGGTACGAAGTCACCGACTCCGATTTGACCGTCGAAGACAATCAAGGCGCGTACTTCGTGGGCACGTCCGCTTATCCGAATCACGGCGTCGACTTCAGCGGCATATCTTCCGCCCTCAACGTCACCATGAACACCGCCTACGACGCGACCGATAATTCGATTTGGGTCAACAACGTGCATTCGCTCAAAGGCGGCGCGGGCAATACGACAATCACCGGCTCCGACAAGTCCGACACGATTATTGCGGGCACCGGCTCCACGACGATTAACGCGGGCGCGGGCGAGAATCTGGTTAATCTTGCAGAGGCTGAAAGCGCGCTTATTCACCTCGCGGGCAATACGACGGTCGAGGGCTTCCAGACGGGCTTTGGCGACGGCACCGATACCATTTATATCGATGGCGATCCTGCCGGCGTTTATTTCAAAGATGGCATATTGACTTTCGCCAACAGTACCGACAGCTTGACGCTTAGCGACGTGACGACGACTGCGAAGGTCAACATATATCACGAGCGCAGGCAAATGCTCAATAAGGGCGTCTTCATAGCGGCAGGTGATTGGTACAGCGTAGAGAGCGGCGATTTGACTGTCGGCAGCGGCGAAGAAGTTTACTTCGTGGGCACCGCCGCCAACCCCAAAGCAGGCATCGACTTCAGCGGCATATCTTCCGCCCTCAACGTCACGATGAATACCGCCTACATAGACAGCGAGGACTATGTGCCCGGTACGTCAATGTGGATCAACGGCGTTTATTCGCTCAAGGGCGGCGCAGGCTTGACGACTGTCACCGGCTCCGATTTAAGCGACACGATTATTGCGGGCACCGGCTCCACCACGATTGACGGCAAGGGCGGCAACGACAGAATTTCCCTCGGCTCCGCGCAGGCTCTGGTTAAGTACACGGCAGGCGACGGCTCCGATTCGATTTACGGCTTCAACGAAAACTCGACGCTCTCCATTGCGGGCGGCAGTTATTCTTCGGTGACACGCGGCAACGATTTGATTCTGACCGTCGACTCCGATAAGGTAACGCTGTTCGGCGCGGCTGATTTGGACACGCTCAACATTATCGGCACGACAAGCGACGGCTCCGACACTCAATCGGGCGGCAGCTCCTCTTCCTCGAAGAAACGCAGACGTTCTTACGACTCGCTTATCGGCGGCGGCTCGACCTCGACAACAAGCGGCGGCTCCTCAACTTCCACAACAAGCGGCGGCTCCTCAACCTCAACGACAAGTAGCGGCTCCTCAACTTCACCAATCTACAGCTATTCAAGACCCACGACGAGCGGCAGTTCTTCAAGCTCCACGACAAGCAGCGGCTCCAATGCAACTGTTGCCCCGGCTGTCGATTACGTTTACACGGGCGGCGACCAAATCATTTCCAACTACGCCTCCGAACAGAAAATTATGCTCGGCACTCTCCCGACGGGCTACGTCTTCGGCGGCGGCAACTTCGCGCTCACGTCGGACAGCGGCACGCTCCTTATCCAAGACGCCAACGATAAAGTCATCGACCTGCGCGACGGCGCGAATAATCCGTTCGCCAAGGCTTACGCGGCGACGACGGCGGGCGTTATCGACGGCAGAAATATTGCGGGCTTTGAAGTCATAGCGGGCAGTGACGCGGGCGCGGATTACATCTTCGCGGGTGACGGCGGCTCCTCGCTTTGGGGCGGCTCGGGTGCGTACGCGGATACGCTTGTTGGCGGCGCGGGATTGGATATTTTCGTCGGCGGCAAAAATGCGGGCAATGACATTTTCGTTGACGCCGCCCCGACCGATTTGGTACAGCTTAGCGACGTAACTTTGAGCGACGTAATTGCCTCGGCGGAGGTTGGCAACGCGGTTGCTGTGGCGTTCAATACCGGCAACGTCGTTATGGTTGGCAGCACCGATACCGTAAGCGCGGCTTTCGCCCTAGCCGACGGCAACGCTTACAGATACAATCACGCGTCCAAAGCGTGGCAGAACGCTTAAACATTGAACGCGACTTAACAGGACGCGTAACATTTGCGCACAATTTTAATCGGTTGTATAATGCAACCGATTTTTTTATTTCAAGGGAGGGTGCAAGGTGTTATCGAAGTTCACAAGGATTTACGGCGAAACGGCTCTGATAAAGTTAATCGCGGTGGGGCTGGTGATAGGAATATTGCTCGCGCTGTTCGTGCCGACGGTGGTGCCGGTTATCGCGGTGTTCGGCAAGCTGTTCGTCAACGCGCTCAAAGGCGTCGCGCCGATATTGGTCTTCGTGCTGGTAATGAATGCCATGAGCCAACGCTCGGAGTCGAACACGACGATGAAGCCGATAATTCAGCTGTACGTCTTGGGGACGTTCCTGGCGTCGCTGGTGGCGGTCACGGCGTCATTTTTATTCCCCACGACTTTAAAGTTGCAAATCGACGCGGACACGACAATATCGCCGCCGGGCGGAATCATCGAGGTTTTGCAAAACGTGATAATGAACGTGGTCGACAACCCGATACACGCGCTGACGACCGCGAATTACATCGGGATATTGGCGTGGGGCGTGATAATGGGCTTGGCGTTCCGAGGTTCGGGCGACAGAATACACGGGGTATTGAGCGACTTGGCGACGGCGGTAACCAAGGTCGTGCAATGGGTGATTCGCTTTGCGCCGTTCGGCATCATGGGCTTGGTAGCCGACGCGATAGCAACCAGCGGCGTCGACGCACTCTTGGGCTACGCTAAGTTGTTGGCGGTACTTTTGGGCGCGTTCTTCAGCGTGGCGTTGATTATGAATCCGCTGATAGTCTTCGCGAAAATCGGCATAAATCCGTATCCGCTGGTTTTGGCGACGCTTAAGGAGAGCGGGATATACGCCTTCTTTACGCGGTCGAGCGCGGCGAATATCCCCGTCAACATGAGCCTGTGCAAACGTTTGGGCTTGAATGAGGATTTGTATTCCATTTCGATACCGTTGGGCGCGACGATAAACATGGCGGGCGCGTCGATAACGATAGCGGTTTTGAGCTTGGCGGCGGCGCACACGTTGGGAATCAGCGTGGACATGCCGACGGCTTTGTTGTTGTGCATAATCTCGACGGTCGGGGCTTGCGGGGCGTCCGGCGTAGCGGGCGGTTCGCTCCTGCTGATACCCGTTGCCTGTTCGAGTTTCGGCATCGACAACGATATTGCAATGCAGGTCGTGGGCGTGGGCTTTATAATCGGCGTGTTGCAAGATTCGTGCGAAACGGCGTTGAATTCTTCGAGTGACGCGCTGTTTACCGCTACCGCCGAGTTCGCCGAGCGCAAGAAGCTGGGCACACTAAAACCCTCCGACTTGACACCGCAAGCTGAGGAATAAAAATGTAAAGGAGTCGTCTCAAGTGAGGCGGCTCCTTTTTCAGTAGAAAACTTGTTGCAAGCACAAACCCTGCGCGGGTGCCGTGGCGGGAACAAGGCTCCTGTCGCGGGCGTCGAAGATACGTTGGAAATCTGCGCGGGTGATTCGGTGTCTGCCGACCGCCGCCGTCAACGCAACGATGTTGCGCGCCATATGGTACAGAAAGCCGCTAGCGTGAATTTTTATCGTGAGGCAATCGCCGCCGAAAAGCTGTTCGTTGAAAAGCTCCGCCGCGTAAATTGTGCGCACGGGATTCATATTCGGAGCACCGCCCGCCGCCTTGAAGCTGGAAAAGTCGTGCGTGCCGACAAGCAAGCTCAACGCCTCTTGCATGGCGTCCGCGTCCAAAGGTCTGAACTCGTGCCAAGCAAAGCGATTGACGAACGGATTGGACGCCGCGCCGCGCAGGATTCGATACAGATAAATTTTACTCTTCGCGCTGTGCAGTGCGCTGAAATATTTATCGACCTCCCGCGCCTCGCGGACGACAATATCGGCGGGCAAGACCGAACTCGCGGCAAGCGGAATTTTATCCAAGGCAATGCGCCCGTCCGTGAAAAAGTTGACGACTTGCCCGAAGGCGTGAACGCCCGCGTCGGTGCGCCCTGCCGCCGCCAATTCTATCTTGTCGCCGAAAATCCTCGAAAGACGCTCCTCCAAGACATTTTGCACGGCGATACGCGGAGGACTCTGCCATTGAAAGCCGTTATAATTCGTACCGTCATAGGCGACCGTCAAAGCGATGTTGCGCCGCCGAAGTTTCATTTCCGCCTTGTGCTCATGCCGCATAGCTCAAGCCTCCAACCGCCGCGCAGATTAACATAACGAACGCCGCCGCGCAATAGTCCAATCGCGTCAACCGCAACCGTTTCATGTGAGTGCGCCCCGCGCCGCCCCGATAACAACGCGCTTCCATTGCCATAGCCAAATCGTCCGCCCGCCGAAAGCTCGACAGGAACAGCGGTACCAATATCGGCACCAACGACCGCAACCGCTTGACGACCCCGCCCGATTCAAAGTCCAGCCCCCGCGACCGTTGCGCCTTGATGATTTTGTCCGTCTCCTCAAGCAACGTCGGCACGAAACGTATCGCTATCGTCATCATCATTGCCAATTCGTGCGCCGGCACCCCGATTCTTTTAAGCGGCGATAAAAGTTGCTCCGTCGCGTCGGTCAGCTTGAGCGGCGAGGTCGTGAACGTCAGCAGGCTCGACAAAATTATCAGCAACACCAGCCGCAAGCTTATCAGCACGCCGTAAATTATGCCCTCCCGCGTCACCTTGAACACGTAGACTTTCGCCAAGACTTCGCCGTCGTGGCTTACGAAGTGAATCAGCAATGTGAAAAGGATTATCCACGCCAGCGGCTTGACGGATTTTAGGACGGTCAGCGGCGGCACCCGCGACAGGAAAATCAGCCCCGCCGTCAAGAGTGTCAGCGCGACGTAAGCCGCCCAACCCTCCGCCGCGAAGATTAGAATCATCAGCACGAACAGCAAGATTATCTTCGTGCGCGGGTCGAGCCGGTGGAGTATCGAATCGCCGGAGAAAAATTGTCCCAACGTTATGTCTTGCAACATTCACATCACCAAAAAAATTTTAAGCAACCGCCTTTGATTCGTCAAGCCGATTCGCTATAATGATAAAAAATTTCGAGGAGTGAAGGCTCATGACGGAAAAGGACAAACTGTTGGCGGGGCAATGGTATAACGCGAATTTTGACGAGCGATTGATTGAGGAGCGGGCGTTGGTCAAGGATTTGTGCTTGGAGTTCAACGCGACGCGTATGCAGGAGCTGAACCGGCGGCGCAAGATTCTGCGCGAAATTCTGCCGAACGTGGACGCCGAAGCCGTGGAGATTCTGTCGCCTTTCATGGTCGATTACGGCTACAACGTTTACCTGGGCGCGGGCACCTTCCTTAATCACAACTGCTACCTTATGGACTGCGCGGAGATTCGTCTGGGCAAGAAAGTTTTCGTCGGACCGAATTGCGGCTTCTACACGGCGATACACCCGCTCGACGCCGTTAAGCGTGCGGAAGGTTTGGAGATGGCTAAGCCGATTGTCATTGGCGACGACGTGTGGATTGGCGGCGACGTGACGATTCTGCCCGGCGTGACGATTGGGAGCGGCTCGGTTATCGGAGCCAAATCGCTCGTGACCAAGGACATCCCCGAAGGCATTATGGCGTTCGGCAACCCTGCGCGGGTCGTCAAGAAAATCGGGCTGGAGACGTTGCTTGTATGATTAAGACTGACAAAAATTTTTATTGGCAACTGTTCAAGTCGACGTTTATCGTGAGCATGTTCACGGTCGGCGGCGGCTACGTCATTATCCCCTTGCTCAAAGCCAAATACGTCGACGAATACCACTGGATAACCGACGAAGAGACGCTAAACATGGTTGCTATCGCGCAATCGACGCCGGGCATTATGGCGGTGAATACGGCTATCATGCTGGGCTATCGCATGGCGGGCGTCGCGGGCGCGTTGACGGGCATGTTCGCGACCGTCCTGCCGCCGTTAATTATTATCACAATCGTCGCCACGTTTTACGACCTGGTTGCCTCCAACGAATATGTTCAGCTCGTCTTGAAGGGTATGCAATGCGGCGCGACCGCCCTCCTGCTCAACGTCGCCATCGACCTGCTCAAAAAACAATTCTCCAAAAAACTCCTCCTGCCTATCGTGATAATTATCGCCACGTTCGTCGCCAATCTGTTTTTCGGCGTCAATATCATGTTGCTCGTTGCGATTGACGGCATTATCGGCTTCTTCCTTATGCGCGATAAAAAGTACGAGTGAGGCGATAAAATTTGGACAACGTAAGGTGGAAGGTGACTGACCCGCTCGGCAATGAACTGAGACTGAGCGAGGAAAATTTCGTTCACCACATAATCGTACAACACGACCCTAAAGATGCAGAAATTCGGGCAAAAATCGAACCGCAAGCGCGATTTGCCTTGGAACATCCGCGCTTTATCGTTCGCAACATGCAACATTCCGGGCGCGTCAAATATCTGAATCTGACCAATATTCAAGAGGGCAAGGAAATTTATATTCGGACGATTGCGGTTGTCGTCGACGCCGCCAACGAGGTTGTTACGTGCTTTGCCCGCCGCACGATTAACGATGTTTTGACGGAAGGGGATATTGTTTATGATGAAAGGCACAACAATTTACAGGTATGATACCGACCATGACGTTATGTACGTTCGACTTGAAAATTACACGTCCGCCGAATCGGGGCACTATGTCGACGATGAAATTTCGCCCGATATAAACGAGGTTCGAGACGTGCGCAATGAGGATTTGGTCGGCTTCGTGATTCTGGATTATCGCCGCAACAAGCCCGAATTGGTTAAGCGTTACCCCGAATATTTTTTCTGACGGAGGGTTGAGCTTGATTTACTGGTTGCTGTTTTTCGAGTTCGCGAAGATAAGCCTGGTGTGCGTGGGCGGCGGCTACGCGTCAATGCCGCTGATTCAAGCCGCCGTCGTCGATACGTATCACTGGCTGAGCTTGAGCGAATTCATTGACATTTTTACAATATCGCAGATGACGCCCGGACCGATTGGCATAAATGCGGCGACGTTCGCGGGCATGAAGATAGCGGGGCTTAGCGGAGCGATTTGCGCGACGATGGGCTTCGTGACGCCGAGTATCTTCCTGTGCATTGCGCTTGCGAAGATAATTTTCAAGTACGGCGACCTGGGCGCGATTCACGGCATTTTGAACGGCTTGCGCCCCGCAGTCATGGCGTTAATCGCGGCGGCGTGCGTGAGCTTCGTCCTGCTTGCGGTATGGAACGCCGAACAAATGCCCAAAGATTTACTCGGCACGTTCGATTGGAAAGGCGCGGTGATTTTAATCGGAGCGTTGGCGGCAGTCCGCATGAAAATCGGCGTGATAAAAGTTTTGCTTGCAAGCGGCGCGGCAGGTTTGATTTTAGGATTGGTGGCAACGTGACGTTGCGGACAAGTATATTTTTGGAGCCGGTGATTTAATTGGGCGACGCGATAATTTTGGCGATGATCGTTTGCATAACGCTTTACGCATTCGGCGACGACATCTTTACGAAATGAAAATTACCCTTCCAAACTCGGAGGGGTATTTTCATTGAGCGGCAAAAAATCCACGTCACGCCTTGAAAGTCGCGGGGCAATGCAATAAAATTCGGCGCAGGATTTTC
>CALFJE010000020.1 GCA_937877545.1 uncultured Selenomonadales bacterium
AGTTGCTCAACGTCTTTAGCCTCCGCCGCTGATTTTACCTCAGCCAAAGCGTCCGCCATTAAGTCCGCGTCGGCTTCGGGTTTGTCGCTCAGCAAGTCGATAATCTTGTCGAAGTCGCCCGCCGTTGCCGCCGCTGTTATCGATGTCCAAAGCTCGGCAGTGTCGCTCGGTATCCGATAGTCGTTAAGCTCGGCGATAATGGCTTGCAGTTGCTCAACGTCTTTAGCCTCCGCCGCTGATTTTACCTCAGCCAAAGCGTCCGCCATTAAGTCCGAATCGGCTTCGGGTTTGTCGTCAGACGAATCCGAATCGCCGCCCGTCAACAAGTTCAAAATCCGTTCGTAGTCGTATTTGGCGGTCGCGTCCTTAAGTGACGCCCAAAGCTCCGCAACAGCCTGCGGGATTTTATAATCGCCCATCTCGGCGAATATATCTTGCAAGCGGTCGCAGTCCATATCGTCAGCCGCAGATTTTACCTCCGCCATGACCTCAGCCATCAAGCCCGCGTCGGCTTCGGGCTTATCCGATTCGTCGACCGCGAACACCGCCGCCAACGGCTCCGCGAAACTGCGCAACGTCCGCATAAACGCCGCGTGGTGCTCGTGTATATAGGCAACGTCGCCGCTCTTGCCCGCGTTTTCAAGCAACTGCGCCTCCTCGCCGAACGCCACCGCTCCGATTATCCGCGCCGAACTTTTTATCGCGTGTACCTTTATCGTGTAGTTGGCATAGTCGCCCGCCGTGTAGAAACTTTCTATTTCCGCCGCCTTTTCCTCCAGCGACGTGTAGAAAATTTCCAGCAGCGGCAGATACGCCTCGACCGAGCCGCTGTTCGTCAGCCCGACGTTTATGTCCAGCCAATCAAGCTCTTGCAACGCCGCAAGCTCCGCCGGCAATTCTGCGGGTGTCTCCTCGACCGCCGCCTCCGCCGCCGACAGCTCGACCTTTTCCGCCGGCAGGTAGCGAATCATCATGTCTTCCAACTTCGACGCGTCTATCGGCTTTGTCAAATAATCGTCGAAGCCCTCCGCTATGTACTGCTCGCGTGCGCCCGATATTGCGTTCGCCGTCAAGCAGATCGTCGGCGTCTTGAGATTCGGATTATCCGCCTGCCCGCGCAATTCGTGCAGCGTCTCGATACCGTTTTTCTTGGGCATCATGTGGTCGAAGAAAATTATATCGTATTTCTTATCGGCGGCAAGCAAAAGCCCCTCGTCGCCGCTCGACGCCGTGTCAATCTTAACGTTCGTGTGCTTGAGCAAGCTCGTAAAGACGACCAAATTCATATGGTTATCGTCGACAACCAACACGTTCGCGGTCGGAGCTTGGAATTTTTCCTTGTACTTGTCGCGCCCCTCCAAAGACTTTTTGTAAGCGGTCTCGTAGTCGCCGAGCGGCTCCCACTTTCGGACCGTTTGCTTAATCGTGAACGAAAACGTCGAACCCTCGCCGTAAACGCTGGTGACCTTAAGCGAACTGCCCATCATTTCAAGCAGGCGTTTGGTTATGTTCATGCCAAGCCCCGTGCCCTCGATGTTGCGGTTGCGCTCCTCCTCGATACGTTCAAACTCGGAGAAAAGTTTTTTGATGTCTTCGGGCTTAATGCCAATGCCCGTGTCCTTAATCGAAACCTTCAAGTTGACGCTATCCGGCTCGTCGGGAATTTTTTCGTATGTGACGCCGAACGTCACGCTGCCGCGCTCCGTGTACTTGACGGCGTTGGTCAAAATGTTCGTGATAACCTGCTTGATACGAATCTCGTCGCCGTGGAGGAGCTTGGGCGTTTCCTTATCGAAGGCAAGCAACAACTTAAGCCCCTTGCCGTCAGCCTTAATGCGAATCATGTTGACAAGGTCGTTTAGCAGGGAGGAAACGTCATAGTCGACGGGGATAATTTCCATTTTGCCCGCCTCAATCTTGCTGAAGTCGAGGATGTCATTGACAAGCCCCAACAACGTGGTGCCGGCGGTGCGGACGCTTTCGGCATAGGACAGAATGTTTTTATCGTTCGATTCGCGCAGAATCATTTCGTTCAAGCCGAGGACGGCGTTAATCGGCGTGCGTATCTCGTGGCTCATGTTAGACAGGAACGACGATTTTGCTTGGCTTGCAGCAAGGGCGCGTTCCGTTTGATTGAGGAGGCGCATACGCTCCTTAATCTCCTTGGTTATGTCCTGCGCCAGCCAGATAACGTGCGTCAATTTGCCGCCTTCACGGCGCGACACAAGGAAGCGGCTCCGTATCCAACGCTTGTCCTTGTACATGTATTCAATCATGACGTTATCGGTATCGCGCAGACGCTCCTCCAGCGTCTCGAAGTCGACAAAATTTAACACGTCGTCCAGATACTCCGCGTCGGTGACCCTGTCGATAAATTCACGGATTAAATCCTGCGCACCGGTGCCCGCGTCGCTTACAAGTTCTATCGCATCTTTGACGTCCTCCTTAATCCGAACAAAATCGCCGTTGACGATGTTAATCTCGTAAGCCGACACGTACAGCTTGGAGATAGTCCAAATACGATTGGTGTTTTCGGCGATTTGCACGTTGAGCTGTTCGCGTTCGCGCTTTTCCTCGTCGATGTCCTCGGTCAAAAACATTGCCCGACGAATTCTGCCGTCAGCCAGCCGCTCAATCACGATAAACCGCGCACTGCGCCATTTATGTATCGCGTTCATGAACTCAAGCGTTATCGTGTTGCGATTTTTAAGGCGGTCGTTCAGCGTGTCGAAGTCCACGAAGTCCACAATTTCCTTGCGCGATTCGGGCGCGGAGAAATTTTCCATTATCAGCTTAATCACGCGGTGGCAGTTGTTGCCTTGCTTGCCGATAATCACCGCGACCGCCCGTTGATGATTCTGCACCTCGGTAAAGGTGTCGTTGACGAAGTCTATCTCGTGCATGGTAAGGTAAATGTCCGAAACCGCTTTGACTTGCGAGCCGAGTTGAGCCGCCGCCATGCGCCGCCGATTGTAATTTATCATGACGGTTACGATTATGGTCACTATCGCCAGCCCTATTGCTATCGTTATGATAAAAATCCTGTTCAATGCGCCGAATACCGCCGTGGCATTTTTGACGGAGACGCAATACCAATCGTCGAGGAAATTGACCGAATAGACAATGTAAGTCGTGTCGTCGTGCTCAAACTCGAAATAATCTTCGTCCTTTTCGTCGTTCAAATTCCAAATGATATTCTCGGCTAACGTCCCCTGCTCCAAATAATAATTCTTGCCGACCTCGCCCTTGTCGGAATGCGCAATGACAATGCCGTATTTGTTGATAATCATCTGAATATCCGATTCGCCCAAAGTCACGGACTCCTCAATCATCCGCTGAATGGACGCCATTTGAACGTTAATTGCAATCACGCTGTAGCCGTCGCGGAGGGTTTTGCCCAAAGCCAATGCCCTCTGCCCCGTCTGCAAATCGTCATACGGCTCCATTGCGATTGAACGACTGCGCCGCTCCCGAATTTTATTGTACCAGGGACGCTCGGTCACGTCGTAGCCTTCGGGCGGTTGCCAATTCGCGCCGCTGAACACCTGCCCGTTTATCAGCCCGTACAAGCCCGATTTATTTTCCGGAAAAACATTCTTGATAGCCGTCGACTGATTGAGCAAAAAGGCTTGAATCTCGGCTTCGGGCGCGGCATTGCGAATCATTTCGTCGAGCGTATACGCCGCCAGCCGAATCGAATTGATATTTTTGGAAATGTATTCGTCAATGCGGGCGGCGGACTTCCACGCGGCTATCTTGCCGTCGTCTATAATATTTTTGTGCTTTTCGTCGTGAATTATGTCGTAGTAGCCGATAACCGTGCCGACGATAAAAATCGTGATGACACTGCCGGCAATCATGGCTTGCAGGACGAGTTCCTTACTGCATTGCCTTATGATAAGCACGGCAAGAATCATGAGCGCGATCGCGATTATCAGTTGCAAGCCGTCGGTCATGAAGACGAAATCCGGCGTGTCGATTTTCATTGCCAGCCCGTAAGCACTGATTAAAAGAGCTACCATTGTCGCTACGAACATGAACGTCATGGGGACATAGAGCATCCAGCCCTTGCGCCCCGTGGTGCGCAGGAAGACCGTCAGCGAAATCAGCACCAGCGAGGACAGCAGTTGATTCGCCGCGCCGAAGAGTGGCCAGATATTCATGTAACCCGCCAGACAGAGAACATACGCCATTATCAGCGTTGCCACCGTAGCGACGTATTTGTTCATTAAAAATTTTGACGCGGGCGTCGCTACTTCGTTTTCGCCGGGCGCGAATAATTCTTGGAAACTCATGCGCCCGATTCGCGCCACCGAGTCGACGGTTGTCATTGCCAACGCCGACACGCACATTGTCACCACGCACGCCGATATTTCGGGCTTGAAGCCGAATATCATTAGAAAGCCGCTGATTGAGTGCGCAAAGATTTGAAACGGCGTCCCTTGCGGCAATACTCCGTCCGTCGCCGCCGCGCAGACCGTTATCAACGCCACTATGCCCAGCAACGATTCAATCAGCATTGCGCCGTAGCCTATGCTCAGCAAGTCGCGTTCATTGTCGACGGTTTTGGACGAGGTGCCCGCCGATACCAGCGTATGGAAGCCCGATACCGCCCCGCAAGCTATCATGACGAACAGGAACGGGAAGAGATTTTTTCCTTCCACCTCGAAGCCGACAAACGCGGGCATGTTGAGTTCGGGATTGACGACCAAAATCCCCAAGACGCCGCTGAATACCATTCCGAGCAATAAAAATGCGCTCAGATAATCCCGCGGCTCCATGAGCAACCACATCGGGAATATCGACGCGATAAAGCAATAGGCAAAGATAACGTAAAGCCACGTTTGGGCGTCCAGGTAGAGCGGGAAGCGCATACCGACGGCGAACATTGCGATAACCAGCATGACCGCCACGGAAAATTTCGCGGTCTCGGCGGGATTGTACTTGCGGATAAACCAACCGAAGCCCATTGCTACGAAAATGTACAGCATGGAGATCGTAGACGCTTGAGCACTCGGCAAGTTTGTCACGTCATGGGTATTCGTCACGGCGTCGAAGGTGTGAGCTAAGATGTCCGCGAACGCCGCCAGCAACAACAGCGTAAACAGCCAACAAAAAATCAGGAACAATACGCGCCCCGTCTTGCCGACGTAATGATCAATCAGCATTCCCATAGATTTTCCTTCGTTTTTGACGGAGGCGTAAAGCGTGGCGAAATCCTGTACCGCGCCAAAGAAAATGCCGCCGACTATCAGCCAAGCCAGCGCGGGTGCCCAACCGAACATTGCGGCGATTATCGGACCGGTGACCGGCCCCGCGCCCGTTATCGACGAAAATTGGTGCGAAAATACTGTTAAGCGCGACGCCGGCGCGTAATCTTCGTCGTCCTCGAATTTGTGAGCGGGCGTCTGAGCCTTTTCGTCTATGCCCCACGTTTTGACAAGCCATCGCCCGTAACCCAGATACGCTATAACAAATGCGACGAGGGCGAATATCACTATCGGCACACTCTGCATAACCATACCTCTTAAAGTTGACGTAAGTATTAAGGAGCGACGTGTCCGCTAAAATGACAGCCGCTCCTTTGTGTTAAGGTTTGTCGAATCAGATTAAAGCTTGCCCGAAATAAATCACGCAACCGATAATCAGAATGAACGGGATATAAACTTTGACGGCGATTTTCATAAGCTGACCTTCGACGCCGAACGCGCCTACCGCCGCCGCGCCGATAGCTATTGACTGCGGGGAAATGATTTTGCCGACGCAAGAGCCGGTAGCGTTCGCCGCCGCTATCCACGCCTGAGCACTTTCGCCCAACCCGATAGCCAAGGCGGAATCGACTTGCAACTTGCTCAAGAGGACGCAACTGGACGTAGCCGAGCCGGTAATGAACGCGCCGATTGAACCGATAAGCGGTGAGATGAACGGGTAAAGCGTGCCGGTCGCCGCAACGGTCGCCGCCGCAACCGCCATTGTCATTCCGCTGTAGCCCATGATTCGCGCCGTGGCGATAATCGTTATAATCGTTATAAACGTCGGAATCAGCGTCTTGACCGTGCGCGACAGGACGCTTGCCATATCGCCGAGCGTGGCATTGTTAATCAAGCCGCTGAGCACTGCGGAAACGAAAATAATCGTCGGCGTCGTCACCCATTGGAAATTGGTAGGCGCGGCGTCGGGTCCGGTGTAAATCATGATTTTGGTATTTATGGTGCCAAGTACGGCGGCAACGGCGGGAATGGAGCTGCCAATCAGGAAGACGAATATAAGTATAAAGACCAGCCAGGCACGCACCGCCTCGCCGGGGGTTATGGAAAAGTTTTCGTCGTAATCGTCAATCTCGTATTCGGGGTCGTGCACGGGGAATTTTTTGGCGTAGATAACCAGAGCACTCATTGAGCACACAGCACCCGCTATGCCCGCCAAGGAAGCTCCAAGGGTAGTGGCGGCAATCAGCGACGGCACGCAGAATCCGAAGCCGCCGACAATGCACGCGGGAATCATGGATTTGAGAGCCTTAATCCCGCCGAACGCAAGAATCATAATGAACGGCATCAGAATCATCATCGGGCTTAGCTGAATCGCCGTGTAGGAAGCTATTTGCAAAGGGTCAAAGTTGGTGAGCTTAGCAAGCGTGGTTAGCGGCAGACCGACCGAGCCGTAAGAACTCATGGCGGCGTTGGAAAGTAAGGAGACGGTAACGGCACTTATGGGCGTCACGCCGACCGCGACCAACATGCTTGCGCCGATAGCCACCGCCGTCCCGAAGCCCGACATACATTCCAGGAAGCCGCCGAAGCCCCACGCGATTATCAGTATCAGCATACGCTTATCGGTGCTGACGGAGCTTAGCATGTCTTTGATTTTATCCATTCCGCCCGTGTGTACCGTCAAGTTGTAAGCGAAAATCGCCGCCACTATGACGCCCAAGATTGGCCAAACCGCCATAGCCGCGCCTTCCAATATGCCCGTCATGACGTCGGGTAATGCCATGTCAAAGCATTGCCACGCTATTACGAACGAAATCACCAACGCGACGGGGCACGCCTTCCACGCCGGCAATTTTAATATGCTCAGCGCGACGATTAGCCACAGAATTGGCGATAATCCTTGAATAAACATCTCCTCAACCCTTTCTAACAATTAGGAATTAGGAATTAGGAATTAGGATTTGGGAATTGGGAATTCCTAAGTTGTTCCAAAATTTTTATCATGTCGTCGGGCAACGGAGCCGTGAAGGTCATACGCTCGCCCGTCGTCGGATGAATCAAGCTCAAGGTGTGCGAATGCAACGCCTGCCCGTGAATATCGAAGGGATTTTTCCGCGCAGAGTATTTGGTATCGCCCAAGAGCGGGTGCCCGATAGCGGTCATGTGCACGCGTATTTGATGCGTCCTGCCCGTTTGGAGCTTGCACTCAACATAGGTGAAGCCGCCGAATCGCTCCAATACCTTAAACTCGGTAACGGCGGGTTTGCCGTCGGGAACAATCGCCATCTTTTTACGGTCGAGCCTGTCGCGCCCGATAGCCCCCGTGATAATGCCCGCGTTATCTGTCAACACGCCGTGAACAATCGCCCGATAAGTGCGCGTGGCGACCTTGTCTTTAATCTGCGCGGCTAAGCTTATGTGCGCCAAATCGGTCTTGGCAACGACCATAACGCCCGAAGTATCCTTGTCGAGGCGGTGAACTATGCCCGGACGCTTGACGCCGTTAATGCCCGAAAGGTCTTTGCAGTGATAGAGCAGGGCATTTACGAGCGTGCCGCTTTTGACGGTATCGGCGGGGTGAACGGTCATGCCGCGAGCCTTGTTGACGACGATTAAATCCGCGTCTTCGTAGAGAATATTGAGCGGTAAATCTTCGGGCAAGTACTCAAGGTCGGCGGCGTCGGGTTCCGTAACAGAAATATCCTCGTCACCCGTCAGCTTGAAACTCGGCTTGACGGTTGCGCCGTCGACAGTTACAAGTCCGTCGGCGATAAGCTTTTGCATGTGCGAACGCGTCTTAGCAAGTTTTTCGCTCAGATAAACGTCCAATCTGCGCGGAGTCATCGCCTCAACAAGAAAGTTCATCGTCTTACTCCATAAATCACGAATTAAGAGCGGTCGCCGCGTAATTTAGAGCCGCCGGCATGGATAACAATCGCGAAATTTAGAGCCGTCATGGATGACGGCTC